>NZ_CP012117.1:1800000-2100000 GCF_001678905.1 Dermabacter vaginalis
GAAAGTGGAAGCCGCGGATGGGCATCGCTCGCAGAGGGGCATCGAGGTTGAGAAAGTTGCAGGGGCACGCCCGAAATCACGGCCTCGAGGTGAGTGTTCAACACCCTCAAAAAGAGCAAGCGCTGATGGATGCTGATTCAGCACCCGCGCTTAGCGCTCGTGTCTCACGCTTATGGCTAGCGCTCGCGCCCGCGTTCGTCCCATCGCTGCTCGAGCTTCTTCATGAAGCTCGACTGTGCCTTCGAACCTTTTGCGCCTCGCTTCGAGGCCCCAGAAGTAAAGGACGGATGCATACGGCGCGGATCATCCAAGGGGATCTGTTTTGGCGATTCCGATGAGAGGCACACAAACGCGCCCACCACCATCACAACGAAGGCGAGAACGCCCAGCCACACCGCGGGAAGTGACACCGCGAAAATGAGGAGTGCGAGACCGGCGACGATAACGCCACCGCCGAGGGCAAGGCGGCGGGTATTGAAGGACGACGATTTTTCGGGCTCACCGAACTGGTGCGCGAGCGTGGGATCATCACTCGAGAGCTGCTTCTCGAGCTCATCGAGAATCCTCTGCTCCTTTTCGGAGAGTGGCATTGGTGCCTCCTTACACCGAAGTACAGCGGGCCCTACGAAAGCGCGCGGATGAGGGGTGCTGCTCGGCGGATCGTCGTGGTCTCAGTGTAGGCAGCAAACCTGAGATTTTCGAAACCGCGTTCACCTAGGAGCACACGACCTCAGGCATCGCCATTGCCCGAGTCAGTGCCGTCTTTCGCCTCGAGATCGCGTTTTTCGAGGCCCGATGCGCGAGCGAGTGCGCTCACCCCAAAGCGTTCCCGGGCACGATCCATGGCCCGATCCACTTCGCCCCACGTTGCAGATCGCCCTTCGAGATCGCCTTGCGCATGGACGCTCGAGGCGAAAACGAGATGCTCCGCTCGAACCCCGAGCAAACGCACGGCACCTACGCCCGCGAGTGCTCGCTCACACACCACGAGGGCACGCTCACGAAACTCCTCACTCTCGTACACCGGGACGGGGAAGCTCCCCGTGCGCGTGAGAGTCGACCAATCGGGCCGGCGAACCTTGATCGAGACGCTTTTCGCAGCCAACCCGCGAGTGCGCAGCCGATAAGACACTTCATCTGCCATGCTCGTCGCGATCGAGCGAAGACGCACCGGATCGGCGATATCGGTCGAAAAAGTGCGCTCCTTGCCAATGCTCTTGTCTTTTGCATTCGCCCCCACGGGCCGCGAATCCTCCCCGCGCGCAAGCGCGAGCAACGCGGGAGCGCCGGAGCCCACAGCCCTGTGGACAACGCTCGGCGGGAGCGCCGCAAGCTCGCCGACGGTTGCCACGCCCAGGTTCGTAAACTTCTTTTGCGCAACGGGCCCCACGCCCCCGATGGCCGAAAGCGGCAGTGGTGCGAGGAACGCGGCGGTGCGTTCAGGCTCGACCACGTCAATCCCGTGGGGCTTCGCGCGCGACGAGGCGATCGTCGCAACGGACTTCGAGATTCCCACACCGACGGAGCAGGTCAGATGAACCTCGTCCCACACGGCCTGGCGGATGGCCCTCGCGATTTCCTCTGGAGCGCCAAGGAGCCGCTGCACACCGGAGATATCGAGGTAGGCCTCGTCAACGCTCACCGCCTCCCGAAGCGGCGTGAAACGATCGAGCACCGCCATGATCTGTGCGGAAACTTCACGGTAATGCGCGTGACGACCGGGCAAGACGATGAGGTCAGGGCAGAGCGAGCGCGCCCGGCTCATAGGCATCGCCGAGTGCACGCCGTACCGGCGAGCTTCGTAACTTGCCGTCGCGACGACGCCTCGGGGGCCGTCCCCTCCTACCGCAAGGGCACGGCCTCGAAGGCGCGGATCATCGCGAACCTCAACAGAGGCGAAGAACGCATCCATATCGACGTGGGCGATGGCACGCGGCCACGGCTCAATAGGCACACTCTCACCTCCTCACACTCGAAAGTTAACCCTACGCGTTTAGGCGGCGAGAGCCTCGAGACCAAGGAGTTCCTCCTTGACCTCGTAGAGATAGGCGAGGGTTTGCTCGGCATGTTCGCGAACATCCCGTTCGCTGATCGCCCCCGTTGATTCCCAGTACGAGCCGGCGGTGCGGCGAAGTTCCACGAAGCGCGCGGCCTCGCGTGCGCGCACGCGATGCACGCCGCCCATGCGCTCGAGCGCCTGCCACACGTTGAGTGGGAGCTTTCGCTTTCGTTGCGCATTTGCGCGCTCAATCGCAAGCCCCGCGACCTTGAGTGCCGCGCGGTGGACGCGTTCGAAGCGCTCCGCCACGTTCAATTCCCTCTCGGCGCTGCTCTCGCGAATGTCGGTTTCAAGAGCGTCGAGCCGATCAAGGCTCGCATTGAGCTGCCGAATTTCCCTGAGCGCCGAAGGCGCCGCTGAGGTCAAGGTGAGTTGTGGTGTCGATGTCATGCTGCTTCCCCTTTCTCGACACCCACGACAATAGAAAGGGGGTGAGACATTTAAACTCGAGTCATGGCACGCAACCGTCGACCCAACCGCCTTCCGCTTACCCTCCCCTTCTTTGAGGACATCGACACGACTTTCGGGATCGTACGCCTTGAGCCAGAAACAGACGGCTCCTACACCGTGATCATCGACGGTATGGAGAGCTCCCACATCCACCCCGACCCCGAGAACCTCGTATTCGAGTACATGAGGTGGATCGCCTCAATAATCACGACAACCTACCCGAGCGAAAGCCCGCTCAACATCGCCCACCTCGGAGGCGGCGCCGCCTCGCTCCCCCGCGCACTCGCGCACCACTTCCCCCATTCACGCAACTCCGTGGTCGAGCTCGACGCGAAACTCATCAGCCTCGTTCGGGAATGGGTCGACCTCCCCGCCTCTCCACGCGTCGCCATCCGCGAAGGTGACGCCTTCACCGTTCTCCCCACGCTGCGCTCGGCGCGCTTCGACATCGTGATCCGCGACGTGTTTTCCCATTCCCGCACGCCACTTCCCATGCGCAGCCTCGAGGCAGGGCGCGAGCAGCGCCGCATTCTGAAGGACGACGGCATGTTTCTCGCGAACATCGCCATGGATCGTGACCAGCGCGAACTCGCCGACGAGATCGTCACCCTTCGCGAGGCCTTCGGCGACATCGAGCTCATTGCTGAGCCAAGCGCTATAAAGAAAAGGCGCCGTTCAAACTGCATTGCGGTCTACACCCCCGGCGGGCTGAGCGCCGCCGCGCGCCGCGCGATTCGAACCGACGCCGTCACCGTACGCACGTTGGACCAGAAAACCGTCGATCGGCTCGCGAGCGGGGGAACCATCGTCGAGCTCGGCGACGATGCGGGCGCGGCAACCGTCGGACATTAAAAAAGTTCCGCACCCGAAACGGGTGCGGAACGAAAGCCTAGTGAGGCGAGCTTACGCGAGCGAGCGCACGTGCGCGGCCTGCGGTCCCTTGTCGCCGTCGACGACCTCGAACTCGACGCGCTGGCCCTCGTCGAGCGTACGGAAACCATCCATGTCGATGCTCGTGTGGTGAACGAAGACATCGGCGCCGCCGCCATCAACCTCGATAAAGCCGAAACCCTTTTCGGCGTTGAACCATTTAACTGAGCCCTGTGCCATGCGTGGACTCCCCTTACTTCTCGTACCAAATTGCGCATAAACACGCGCACCCACCATCATTCCACGCCATGCACATGCGTACACAGTTTCCACTCAGCGTGTCGACGCAATTCTCCACTTCGATAGCCGCGGCAGCCTAAGGTTGGAACGCTCATGAAAAGCGACCATAATGGAATGTCGCTTATGCCCCGCACGGGGCATGCAAGTGGATCATGTCCCATCCTGGAAGGACCCCACGTGGCTTCCTCTGACGAGCAGATTGCCCTCGAACAGCGCTACTCCGATCGAGTCTATGCACGCATCGACGAACAGATTGCGCGCCTCGAAACACAGCATTCGAGCGTGATTGGCGCTCAAACGGCGAGCACCCACCAAAACCGCAGCGAGCGGGATTCCTTCGCCACCTTCTACGAGGACCGCATCGGGCTCCTCAGGTCGGTTTCGTCAAACGCCATTTTTGGCCGGCTCGATAGGTCCGACGCCAGCCGGCACTACATCGGCCGCATCGGTGTGTTCACCGCCGAAGGCACACAACTTCTCGTTGATTGGCGCGCACCTGCCGCCGCCGCGTTTTATCAGGCAACGCCCAAGTGCCCGGGCGGGGTGCGGCTTCGCCGCCATCTCGTGACGTCGGGGCGCACCGTCGTGGACATTGAGGACGACGTTCTCGACGGCTCGCTTCTTGACTCGGATGAGCACCACTCGAGCCTCCAGGGCGAGGGTGCTCTCCTCGCGGCCGTCTCCGCGAAACGCACTGGCCGCATGGGCGACATCGTCGCCACCATTCAGGCCGAACAGGATCGCATCATCCGCCACGAAACCCGCGGCGCACTTGTCGTCCAAGGCGGCCCCGGCACGGGCAAAACCGCGGTTGCTCTCCATCGCGCTGCCTACCAGCTCTACACCCACCGCAAGAGGCTCGAACACTCGGGGGTGCTCATCGTTGCTCCTACGCGCGGGTTCCTCCGTTACATCGAGCGCGTGCTCCCGAGTCTCGGCGAGACAGGCGTCGTGACGCTCACACCAGGCGAACTCGTTCCGGGCATACGGGCTGACAAGCGCGACCGCGAGGAAGTCGCGCGTGTGAAGGGATCTCTCGCGATGACGAAAGTTCTGCGTCGCGCGATCAAGGCCCGCCAGCAAATCCCCAAAGCTCCCATCGATCTCAACATCGACGGCGTGCACATCACTCTCACGCCAAAGGACGTGCGCGCTGCACGCGCCGAGGCCCGTGCCACCGGCAGACCGCACAACCTCGCGCGCACGACCTTCGTGCGCGCTGCACTTGAGCGCCTCGTGGAAACCTATTGCGCGGAGCTCACACGCCTCGAGCGGCCGTGGGCTGAGGAAGATCGCGCGGACCTCCTCCATGACCTGCGCACGAACCACGACGTCAAGGTCGCGCTCAACCGCTGCTGGCTGCCGTACAGCCCGCAGTCTTTCGCCCGTTCGTTCTTCGCGAGCAAGGATCGGCTCGTACATGCCGCCGGCGAGCACATGAGCGCACGCGAGGCGAAGCTGCTGCATCGCTCGAAGGACGCCGAATGGACGGTCGACGATGTCGCTCTGCTCGACGAGATTGCCGAACTTCTTGGCGACGACGACAGTGCAGCGCAGCGCGAACAGGACAAGGCCCGCGCTGCCGAACGCTCGAACCTCGAATACGCCGAGAAAGTTTTGAGCATGATCGACTCCTCCGAAGGCATCGTGAGCGCAGCTGAGCTCGCGGCTCAGGTGGGCGCCCGGCGCGATGGCCGCTCTCTTGCGGAGAAAGCCGCAGCGGATCGCGCATGGACATACGGCCACATCGTCGTTGATGAAGCGCAAGAGCTCTCCCCCATGATGTGGCGCGCGCTCATGCGCCGAAATCCCACAAAATCGTTCACGATCGTGGGCGATGTTGCTCAGACCTCTTCAATTTCGGGGGCGGACTCGTGGGACTCGGCGCTTTCGCCGTTTATCGACGATCGCGCATGTATCGAGGAACTTACGGTCAACTACCGCACGCCTTCGCGCATCATGCGCCACGCTTCTACGCTCGCCGCCGCTCACGGACTCAGCGTGACGGAAGTAAGGAGCGTGCGTAAGGGTGAGCATGACGTGCGATTCATCGAGGCGCCCGAGGCCGACCTCGTAGAAAAGACCCTCGTCGAAGCCCGCACCCTCGCTGACCTCACCCGCGGCCGAGTCGCGATTCTCTGCCTCGATGACCATCTCGATGCTGTGCTCGCGGGTGCCTCCAGCCTTTTCGGCGAAGCGGCCGTGGGGCGCGGATCAGTGGGTATCGACCGGGAGGTGTCGGTCATGACTCCCACGGATGCCAAGGGCCTCGAATTTGACGCTGTCGTGATCATGCAGCCCCGTGAGATTCTCGAAAGTCACGCTCGTGGCGCGAATGATCTCTACGTCGCACTCACGCGCCCAACGCAGGCGCTCAGCGTGGTCTACGCAGGCAATTTGCCCACCGGCCTCCAGCCGTAACGGCGCGCCTCGCGCACACCCGCGTAAACGGGCATAAAAGAACCGATGGCCGCGGCTTCCCCTCCGCGACCATCGGCCAAGAAAATCATACAGGGTTTTTGGAGGGCCCCCGACCACTTTCACAGGAATCTCAGGCTTCGCGGTTCCGCTTCTAGCGCGGCGAAGAGTCTTCGCTCTCGGCTCGTAGCTCTTCAATGGCCGCCTCGAAGTCTTCAAGGCAATCGAATCCGCGATACACGCTCGCAAAACGCAAGTAGGCAACGAGGTCAAGTTCCTTGAGCGGTTGAAGAATCGCGAGGCCCACGTCGTGAGCATCGATCTCGGAGACGCCCTTGAGGCGAATCGCTTCCTCAACGCGCTGCGCTAGCACCGCGAGTTGGTCGTCGGTCACCGGCCTCTCCTGGCAGGCCTTCCGTACCCCCGAAATCACTTTCGATCGCGAGAACGGTTCGCTCACTCCGGAGCGCTTGTGCACGGCGAGCGACGCCGATTCCGTTGTACTGAACCGCTTATTGCATGCGGGGCACTGCCGACGGCGGCGGATGGTCATGCCGTCGTCAGCGGTTCGCGAGTCCACAACGCGCGAATCTTCATTCCTACAAAAAGGGCAATGCACCCCGCAATTCTACCAGGGTGCCTGTCAACAGGCGCCATGCGGCCGGGGCCTAAAGGTTCGGGAGGGCGAGCTCCTGACCCGGATGGATCACCGATCCTTCGAGATTGTTGATGTCCTGGACCAGCATGAGGTAATCACGCACATCAGTTCCTGCGGGCGCGCTGCTCGACGCGATACCCCAGAGGCTCTGCCCCTCCTCAACTCGGACGGTCGTGTATGCCATTGCGCCATCGTCGCCCGCGGCCGCGGAGGGCGAGAGCGCGACTGCGCCGGCAACGAGAACGACGGCAGCAAGGACGAAGGTGACCAGTGCGACGACGGCGACGCGGCCACGGCGCGTAAGACGAAGGCGAACATTCTTTCGAACCGGCTGGGCGCTATACGTAGAAGTGCTCATTTTTAGAATCCTTGTTCGATTGACGATATGACGAGCGTACGATCAAGCGTTCGAAAAAGTCAAGACATTTTCGAACACCTGTTTGGAACAAGCGTTCTGTTCCGGTACCTTTGAGGTACGCCTCCACTCAACAACGGGGGTGAGACATTTAAACTCGCCCCACCGAAAGGATCGGCGCATGGCCTCCTCTGCACACGGCACCTCAGCCGGCTCCCCGGCTCTCACCGAACGCCAGCAGCGCATCCTCGACACGATCGCGCGGTCCATTCGCGCGAACGGATACGCACCCACGATGCGCGAAATCGGTGAAGCCGTCGGCCTTCAGTCGCCGTCGTCGGTCTCACATCAGCTTTCCGAGCTTGAGCGCAAGGGCTATATCCGCAAAGACCCGAAACGCCCTCGCACGCTTTGGCTCGTCGATATGGACGATGAGGGTGACCCACTCCCGAGCGAGTACGACGCACCGGGTTCCCCCGCCGTCAACGTCCCGCTCGTGGGCACTATTGCCGCAGGAATCCCGATCACCGCGGAAGAACAGGTGGAGGACGTCTTCGCCCTACCCGCGCAGCTCGTGGGTGATGGGGAGCTCTTCCTTCTCAAGGTTCAGGGCGATTCGATGATCGATGCCGCTATTTGCGACGGCGACTGGGTTGTTGTGCGCCAGCAGAAAGTGGCGGAAAAAGGCGAAATCGTCGCGGCCATGATCGACGGTGAGGCGACCGTGAAAACCTTCGCCCGCAGCGATGGCCACGTATGGCTCATGCCCCACAACCCGGCCTTCACACCAATCCTCGGCGACGAAGCCGAAATCCTCGGCAAGGTCGTCGCCGTTCTCCGCTCGGTCTAGTCCTCGATCTAGTCCTCGGTCTGATCCGCAGCTACTCGGAGAGCTCGGAGCGCAATCGTTCGAGCGCGGCAATCGCCACTTCCGGCTCACGCGTGGCCCACAGCGGCGGGATTGCCTGGCGAATCGCCGAACCGTAGGACTTCGTGGCGAGCCGCGAGTCGAGCACCGCAACCATCCCGCGATCGGTTTCCGTGCGGATCAGGCGCCCCGCGCCCTGTGCCATGCTCAACGCCGCGGATCGCACTGCAACCTCGTAAAAACCATTGCGTCCGAGCCGTGCAAGCCGCTCCTGACGCGCCGAAGCGAGCGGGTCATCCGGCCGTGGGAACGGGATCCGATCAATAATCACGAGCCGGCACGCCTGCCCCGCAACGTCGATGCCCTGCCAGAAGGTCCGCGTTCCAAAAAGACACGCGTCACGGCTTTCCCGGAACCTCGCCGCGAGCGCCGCGTTCGAATCTTCCCCCTGAAGCAGCACTGTCCGGCCCGTCATCCGTCGGACATACTCCGCGGCCTCCTCAGCTGCTCGCCGAGACGAAAAGAGCCCAAGCGCCCCACCCCCGGAAGCTTCGATGAGTTCGACGATGTGCTCGAGCATCTCACTCGAGGTGCCGTCGCGACCCGGTGCCGGCAAATGGGAGGCGACGTACAGAATTCCCTGCCGCGCATAGGCGAATGGCGAACCAACATCGAGCGCCGACCACCACTCGCGCGGCCCTTCTCCACTGCTCGCTCCCACATCACTCTCGAGCTCCGCCCGCTTCTCACCGCGAAGCCCGAACGAGTATGCGGCGCTATCGAACCGCCCGTTGAAGGCGAGCGTTGCCGAGGTGAAAATGGCGGTGCGCTCATCGAGGATGCCGTGCTTGACGAGGCCCGCAACGCTGAGCGGGGCGACGTCGATAAAGGTTCGGCCGAGAGCTTCACTGTGGTTGAGGTAGATGACGTCGTCCTCATGCGGGTCGAGAAGTCGGTCGCACACGTTGAGGATTTCGGCAAGCCTCGCGCGCACCGAGGCCCGGGCACCCGCCGTTGATATCTCGGCGGCATCGCCGGCATTTTTCACGTCATCGCGCGCAGATTCAGCTTCGGCGCGAATGATCGTGAGCGTGTCGCGAAGTCGGGGTTCGAGCTCGCCGCGCACGCGTCCATCGGGAAGCGGCGAGAGCGCCTCTTCGAGGGCCACTCCCGCATCGTCGAGTTCAATGGCCGTGATCCCGAGCCTTCGCAGCTCGCGCACGGCCCCGCGGATAGCACCCTGGTGAAGTGATTCGGTCACTGAGGACGTCACGCGATCCACGAACTCGTGAGCCTCATCCACGATCACCACATCGTGTTCGGGGATGATTCCATGCCCGTCAAAAGCATCGATCGCGTAGAGGGCGTGGTTCGTCACCACGACATCTGCTTCGCGTGCGAGCGCCCTGTTGCGTTCGGCAAAGCACTCGTCGTGAAACGGGCACGACGTGCCGATGCATTGCGAACCAGTGACAGAAACCTGCCGCCAAGCGCGGTCCGACACGGGTGTGTCGAGCTCGTCGCGGTCACCGGTGTCGGTTGCCTGCGCCCACTCGCGAAGGCGCTGCACCTGCGCACCGAGGCGTTCGGAGTCATGCTTCACGCCCGTCACGGACGCTTCGGCGAAGAGGGCTCCGGGGTCGAGATCATCGGGGTAGCCTCCCTCAAGTTTGTGGAGGCACACGTAGTTGCCGCGTCCCTTGAGGAGGCTGTAACTGGGCACGCGGCCGAGGTCGGTTCCGAGCGCCTCGACGATGCGCGGGAGGTCCTTCGCGACGATCTGACTCTGAAGCGCGAGGGTCGCGGTGGTAATGACGACGGGTGTTCCGCGCTCGACGGCACGCTTGAGTGCGGGGACGAGGTAGGCGAGCGACTTGCCCGTACCGGTGCCTGCCTGAGCGATGAGGTGCCGGCGAAGATCGATGCTGCGTTCGATCGCGCTGGCCATGGCGCGCTGCCCGGGCCTATCGGCTCCTCCGACCGCTTCGACAGCCGCGGAGAGCAGCTTCTCGAGCCCCGGATCCGAATCGTTCACTGGCGCGCGGAAGCGAGATCGGCGGCCAGGGATTCGTCGACTCGTGCCACAAGGCGCGTGCCCTCGGGAAGAAACTCCTCGCTCATGAGTTCGCCCTGGGTGTGCACACGCGAGACGAGGTCACCTCGGGTGTAGGGCACGACGATATCGACTTCGACCGAGGGGCGCGGAAGCATGTCGGCGATCAGTGCGCGTAGCTCTTCAATTCCCTCACCCGTGCGTGCCGAGACGACTGCCGAATGCTCCACTTGCGAGCGGAGCCGCGCGAGAGTTTCGGGGCTCGCGAGATCAGCTTTGTTGAGGGCCACAATCTCGGGCACGTCAAAGCCGTCGATATCGGAGAGCACGGCACGGACCGCGCGAATCTGCCCCTCCGGGTCGGGGTGGGAGGCATCGACGACGTGCAAAAGCAGATCCGCCCCGGCAACTTCTTCGAGTGTGGAGCGGAACGCCTCCACGAGCTCGGTGGGCAGAGAGCGCACGAATCCAACGGTATCCGCAAATGTAAATTCACGGCCGTCAGGCGTCACCGATCGCCGCACTGTCGGGTCGAGTGTGGCAAAGAGGGCGTTCTCTACGAGGACGCCGGCACCCGTGAGCCGGTTGAGAAGCGAGGACTTCCCGGCGTTCGTGTAGCCCGCGATCGCAACAGAGGGGACCTTGTTGCGCTTGCGGTCAGCGCGCTTCGCTTCGCGCGAAGGTGCCATCGCCTTGATATCGCGCCTGAGTTTCGCCATACGCGTGCGGATGCGCCGGCGATCGAGTTCGATTTTCGTTTCGCCGGGGCCGCGCGAGCCAATCCCCGCGCCGCCCGCAACGCGGCCGCCCGCTTGCCGGGACATTGATTCGCCCCAACCGCGAAGGCGCGGGAGGAGATATTCGAGCTGCGCGAGCTCCACCTGGGCTTTACCTTCGCGGGACTTCGCATGCTGGGCGAAGATGTCGAGGATGAGCGCGGTGCGATCGATGACCTTGACTTTGATGATGTCCTCGAGCGCACGGCGCTGCGACGGGGCAAGCTGGCCGTCGCAGATCACCGTATCGGCCCGAAGATCAGCGACGATCTCGGCGAGCTCTTTCGCCTTGCCAGAGCCGAGGAAGGTCGCGGGGTCAGGATGAGCGCGGCGCTGCATCACACCGTCGAGAACCCGCGAACCGGCAGTTTCGGCGAGTGCGGCGAGTTCACGCATGGAGTTTTCAGCGTCTTCAACGTTGCCGGTCGTGAAAAGGCCCGCGAGTACCACGTTTTCGAGTCGAAGCTCGCGGTACTCGACCTCGGTGACATCCTCGAGATCGGTACGGAGCTGGTCGACGCGACGAAGCGAGTGACGCTCGGCAAGATCGAGCTGTTCGCCATCGGCATCGCTCTCATATGTGGTCGCCGAGATCGACGCGTCACCTCTCGAGAGCACGCGCTCCATGATCGAAGCTTCGCGCGCTCCACTGCTCGCACCTTCAGGCTCCACTGCCTCGCGCGGTGCGTTGGGGGTCTCGAACTCGTGATCGGGGACGAAGGGGGTCAAGTGCGCGTGTACTCCAGATTCTCTCGTGCGGGGCCTCGCATGAGGCATGCGTATAAGTGTGTCACGTCCTTCCCGCCAAGGGGAGCTTTTCGCGTGCTGCGCCACTACACTCCTCACTGTGACAAGCCACGCCCACTATTTCTCCCCCACGCCCGGCAAAGACCTCGAACACCGCGCCCTGCGCGTGCACCTCGCAGGTGCCGAGCGAAGCCTCGTGAGCGCAAAAGGGCTCTTCAGCTTCGACGGGCTGGATAAGGCCACGGCGGTTCTTCTCGCGCACACGGATCTTTTTGCGCCGATCACGCCGGGCAGCGAGATTCTCGATGTCGGCTGTGGCTGGGGGCCGATTGCCTTGAGCCTCGCATTGCTCCAGCCTGACTGCCATGTCACGGCAATCGACGTCAATCCCCACGCGCGCACCATCACTCGCGAGAATGCTAAGCGTCTTGGCCTCACGAACGTCACGGTCGCCGCTCCCGAAGACATCCCTACGAGCGCGCGCTTCGATGCGCTCTGGTCGAACCCCCCGATCCGCATCGGCAAGAGCGAACTCCACGCCCTTCTCACGCGGTGGATCGGGCAGCTTCACAGCTCGGGAAGCGCCGCGATGGTGGTGGGCAAGAACCTCGGTGCCGATTCGCTCGCCACGTGGATGGAAAAGCAGTTCCCCGCACGCCCGGTCGAAAAGGTCCACTCCTCGAAGGGCTTTCGCTTGCTCGCGGTGGGCCCGGAGCGTTCGGAAGGCTAGACAAGCGCGGTGGCACGGGTGGCGTCGGAATTCCGACGCTTGCCTAGCCCTCGTGTTCCCCGCGCGCTCGGGCGGGACCGCCGGCCTTGAGATCGCCGAGCTCCGCAGGGCCCGTGAGGGTCATGTTTCCGTAAGCATCCCAGCCGATCTCGAGGCGCCCTCCGCGCACGTCCACGAGCCACGGCTCGCGCGTCTCGTCTCCGCGCGCCGCCGCAAGCGCGGCCACGACCGCGGTCGCGCCCGTTCCGCACGAGAGGGTCTCCCCCACGCCCCTCTCGAAAACGCGCATGGCGACGTGCCTCTTTCCCTTCGTCTCGACGAACTCGATATTCGTACCGTTTTCGGGCTCGGGCTCAAGATCAGGGCGCTCGGCAAGGTCGAGTTTCTCGAGTTCAAGATTTTCGGGCAATTCGACGACCGTGTGGGGGTTGCCAACGTTGACATCGGTCCCCTCAAGGAATCGGTCACTCACCCGCACGATTCGCGTCGTCCCCTCGACTGTGGCGGGTCCCATTCCCACGCGTACTCGCCACACTGGGCCATCCTCGAGCACCTCAACGGTGCGCACGCCCGCGCGGGTCATCACGTCGAACACCCTATCCTGCACGTAGCCGCGATCCATGAGGAAGGCCGCGTAGGCCCGCACACCATTACCGCACATCTGCGCGATCGTGCCGTCCGCGTTGCGGTAGTCCATAAACCACTCGGGCGGATTCTCGAGACCCGCGCTCGACGGGTCCCCGAGGCAGCGCGTGCGGATCGCGCGAATCACACCGTCGGTACCTGCAGGGCCGGCGAGCTCGCATACGCGTGCGCTGTTGAGCTCTCCGCGACCCGCGGGGTCGTCAATCATCACGAAATCGTTTTTGGTGGCACTCGCGTAGCTCAGGGCTTTGCGAGATTCAGGGCGTGAAGGTGCAGTGGCCATGGCCCGATCATAGGCACGCCCGGGCGGGACCTCACGCCTCAGCGGTGGAGGGGTGCGCGGCGGCGTGCGCAATCTCGCGCTTGATCATCGCGAGAGCGACCTCGGAATCCTCCCCCGGAACCCACGTGAGGCGCTTATCGCGGCGGAACCACGTGTCTTGCTTCCGCACGAGGCGACGCGTGTTCGTGATCGTCGACTCGATCGCCGCCTCAAGGCTCAGCTCGCCACGCACGTGCGCGATCATTTGGGCATAGCCGATCGCCTGGCGCGCCGTTGTGCCTTGCTCGATTCCTGCTTCAAGGAGGGCCTCCACTTCCTCGCGAAACCCGCTCTCCACCATCCGGTGCACTCGCTCCTCGACCCGCTTGTGGAGTTTGCTCCTGTCCAGTTGCACGGCAACGTACGCAATCGCAGGGTCGTGGAACGTGTAGGTGGGCAGGAACGCCGAGAACGGCTTTCCGGTCAAGCGATGGACTTCGAGGGCGCGCACGATCCTCCGTTCATCTCGCGGCGCAATCTTCGCGGCCGCATCCGGATCTGCCGCGGCGAGCTCGACGTGGGCAGCCGCCGTGCCTATCTCGCGCACATGGGCTTCCATCTCTGAGCGCACGGCTGGATCCGACGGCGGAAAGGCCATCACGTCGGTGAAGGCGCGCACGTAGAGGCCCGAGCCACCAACGATGACGGGAAGCTTCCCTCTTTCGCGGATCTCGTTCGCGAGGCGGCGTGCGTCGCGTTGAAAAGTCGCGACGTTTGCTTCTTCGGTGACGTGAAGGATGTCGAGAAGGTGATGGGGAATCCCTCGGCGCTCACGCGGGGTGACCTTCGCGGTCCCGACATCCATACCGCGGTAGAACTGGAGGGCGTCGGCATTGATCACCTCACCGCCGAGCCGCTCAGCGACGTCAATCGCAAGCGCGCTCTTGCCGGTCGCCGTTGCCCCTGCGATCACCAGGAGAGGAGGCCTCTCTCGGGCAGCATCCCCGTGGCTTTGGCCACCCTGTGCGGGGTGAGACACGTGGTCTCCTTTCGATCTCGCCGAGATGTTTCGCGCGGTGCGCCGAAAATCGGTAGCGTGGTTGCGAAACGTCGCATCCCGGCCACCGGGCCGGGCACACAGAAAGGCAGCCGATGCCGAACGGCCACTCGCATGATGCCGCACCCGCCGGCAACAAACTCACGATTGAACGTCTCGAGGAATCACTCGAGCGACTCGGCTACGCCTTCGTCGAAGACGATGACACGCCCAATGTTCTTCGCGCACGCTTCGACCACTATCCTTTCACGTTCGCCGTCGCGGGCGAGCACTCGCACATTCTCGTCGTTCGCGGGCGCTGGGATGAGCTTCTCTCTGTTCAGCAGAAGCTCGAAGCCACGCGCCTTTGTAACCACTGGAACATGGAGCGGATGTGGCCAAAAGTCTATGTGCGCCGCGAGAACGATTCTGCGCTCGGAGTGTACGGTGAGCTGGTTTTCGACTACTACTACGGCGTGAGCGACGAGGCGATCGATCGCGCGATCACCTGCGCTCTCTCGACCACGGTCGCATTCTTCTCGAGTCTCTCCTCGCAAGTGAGCGACCAAGATGAGGCTGACACCTGAGCGGACCCCTCAGAAACTCGCCGTGCCTTAGCTCCCGGGCCGCCTGAGGCGAGGAAGACCGAGGCTCACGGGTCCGCCGGGACCGGGAGTGCCGCACGCATCGGGCTCGTCCTCGCCATTTTCCCGGCGCTCCCACGCATCGCCAGCACGCGTGCGACGCACCTCGAACTCTCCGCCCTCGGCGCCCGAATCGGCAATGAGGTAAAACGGCGCAGCTTTGGTCACCCGCGCGCGCACAACATCGCCGGGACGTGGCCTTTCCGCCTCTGGATACCCTTCGGGAAGCGCAACGTGCACGAGACGACCGTCTTCGGCTCGGCCCGAAATGCGGTGGGTCTCGGCATCGCGGTCTCCCTCGCCTTCGGCGATGAGCACGTTCACTTCAGCGCCAACCTTTTTCGCGTTCTCTTCAGCGGAAATGCGGTCCTGAAGAGCGACGAGACGTTCGAACCGCTCCTGCACAACCGCCTTCGGGATCTGCTCCTCCATTTCCGCGGCGGGGGTTCCGGGGCGCGGCGAATACTGGAACATGAAGGCGCTTGAAAAGCGCGACGCCTCCACCACGTCGAGAGTTTTTTGGAAGTCCTCCTCGGTTTCGCCGGGGAAGCCCACGATGATGTCGGTCGTGATGGCGGCATGTGGGATCTTCTCGCGAACCTTCTCGAGGATCCCGAGGAACTTCTTCGAGCGGTACGAGCGGCGCATAGCTTTGAGCACGGCGTCGCTTCCCGACTGGAGGGGCATGTGCAGCTGCGGCATCACGTTCGGAGTTTCCGCCATCGCCTCGATCACATCGTCGGTGAACATCGCCGGGTGCGGCGACGTGAAACGCACGCGCTCGAGCCCTTCGATCTCACCGCATGCGCGAAGAAGTTTCGCGAATGCCCCCCGGTCACCGAATTCAACACCGTAGGAATTGACGTTTTGCCCAAGCAACGTCACTTCAAGCGCGCCCTGGTTCACGAGCTCCTGAACTTCAGCGAGGATCTCGCCGGGGCGGCGATCCTTCTCTTTGCCGCGTAGCGAAGGGACGATGCAGAACGTACACGTGTTGTTGCAGCCCACCGAGATCGACACCCATCCCGCATAGGCACTTTCGCGCTTGGTGGGCAGTGTCGAGGGGAATACCTCGAGCGACTCGAGAATCTCAACTTGCGCTTCTTTCTGTACGCGTGCGCGATCAAGAAGCACGGGAAGCGAACCGATGTTGTGCGTGCCAAACACCACGTCGACCCATGGGGCGCGGTCGGTAATCATTGAACGATCCTTTTGGGCGAGGCAACCGCCCACGGCGATCTGAAGATTCGGATTCGCATCCTTCGCGGGGCGCAATTGGCCGAGGTTGCCGTAGAGGCGGTTATCGGCGTTTTCGCGCACGGCACACGTGTTGAACACGATGACGTCAACATCGCCGTTCAGCGGATCTGCGCCCTCGGCGGCGGGAGTGTAACCCGCTTGCTCAAGGAGGCCCGTGAGGCGCTCGGAGTCGTGGACGTTCATTTGGCAGCCGAACGTGCGCACCTGGTAGGTGCCGCGCGCCGGCGCGTCATTGTCGTTCAGGATCGCTGTTTCGCTCATCGTGAATCAAGAATACGTAGTTTGCTGCGTGAGGCGGAACTTTCTGTGACGTTGTGGACGCCACCTCGGCACTCCTGTTGTGCCAATTCAAGCCGCGTTCGTTTCCCTCTTCCATCGTGGCCTTGAGGTTGAATCCGGCCTTTCCGCGTCCCTTGGGGTCGACAGGTGCGCGCCACCGACGTGAAGTAACCACCAGGGTGGTGGCACCACAAAAGAGGGTGGTGTTCGCAGTCTCTTGGACTGAGAACACCACCCCGATCACGTGCGTGACACGCGCGAGCAGTGACCGACGGCCGGACTAAGAAAACCTTCTCAGGACTCCTAGCCCGCCCGCTACGGTGCTACGAGCGCCTGCTGCGGCGCCCAGCCACCATGATCACGCAACCCGCAAGAACCGTGAGCACACCAGCCGCAGCACTCAGACCAATCGGCGCACCCGTACGCGGCAGCGGCAAACCAGACACCGGCTTGTGCGGCTTCGACGGCTTCTGCGGAACGGCAGGCGTCTTCGGCTTTTCAACCGTGTTGCACGCCGTGTTATTAGCCGCACCATCAGAATCACCCGCCATGCTCACCTGGTTGAACAAGCCACTCGTGGTGCCATCAGCATCGCACCTCGAGGCCTTCGCCCAGTCAGCGTTTGCGCTGTACGAACCAGAGAGCACGACCGTGAACGACTTCGCGCCACCAAGACCGAGCTCAACACCATCGGTCACCGTAAACGAACCGTCCTTCACGGCAACACTCTTACCGTCAACCGTCGCACCCGTGACAGTAAACCCAGCGGGAACACGGGGCGTGTCCGCCACGGGCTTCGACTTACCAGCACGCTCGCCGGTGTTCGTGACCGTGACCGTGTAGGTCGAGGACCACTCACCGTTCACAGCAGACGCCTTGCCCGATTCCTTCTTCACTGCAAATGCCGGATCCTTCGTCACCGTGGTGCACGCCGTGTTGTTGTCCTCACCGTCAGTATCTCCCGGCATCGCAACCGTGTTGACGAAACCGTGGGCACCTTCAGCGCCGTCAGCACCACACTGACCCGCGGCTGCCCAATCGGCATCAGCCGGCCTGTACGAACCAGAGACCACGACCGTGAACGACTTCGACTCGCCAGGAGCAAGCTCAACACCCTCAGTGACCGTCACCGAGCCATCCTCAAGCGTGGCGTCAGCACCGTCAACCGAAACCTTCTCCACCTGGAACCCAGCCGGAGCAGAAGGCGTATCCGCAACAGGCGCAGACTTACCAGCAAGCACACCGGTGTTCGTCACCGTCACCGTGTAGGTCGAGGACCACTCACCATTCACGGCAGACGCCTCACCGGAGGCCTCCTTCTTCACCGCGAACTTCGGCGCCTTCTCCACCGTCGTGCAGGCCGTGTTGTTGCCCTCGCCGTCAGAATCACCATCGAGCGTGACGCCATTGACGAAGCCATGAGCACCCTCAGCACCATCACCAGCGCACTGAAGAACCTCAGACTCCTTCACCTGGTGAGGATCAAACGAACCCGACACCACGACCGTGAACGACTTCGACTCACCAGGAGCAAGTTCAACACCATCGGTCACCGTGAACGAGCCGTCCTCAAGGGCAACCTCAGTCGCTTCACCCGCACCTTCCTGCTGAACCGTGGCCTTTTCCACCTGGAAACCAGCAGGAACCGACGGTGTATCCGCAACAGGCGCAGACTTACCAGCAAGCACACCGGTGTTCGTCACCGTCACCGTGTAGGTCGAGGACCACTCACCATTCACGGCAGACGCCTCACCGGAGGCCTCCTTCTTCACCGCGAACTTCGGCGCCTTCTCCACCGTCGTGCAGGCCGTGTTGTTGCCCTCGCCGTCAGAATCACCATCGAGCGTGACGCCATTGACGAAGCCATGAGCACCCTCAGCACCATCACCAGCGCACTGAAGAACCTCAGACTCCTTCACCTGGTGAGGATCAAACGAACCCGACACCACGACCGTGAACGACTTCGACTCACCAGGAGCAAGTTCAACACCATCGGTCACCGTGAACGAGCCGTCCTCAAGGGCAACCTCAGTCGCTTCACCCGCACCTTCCTGCTGAACCGTGGCCTTTTCCACCTGGAAACCAGCAGGAACCGACGGTGTATCCGCAACAGGCGCAGACTTACCAGCAAGCACACCGGTATTCGTCACCGTCACCTTGTAGGTCGAGGACCACTCACCATTCACGGCAGACGCCTCGCCCGAGGCCTCCTTCTTCACCGCGAACTTCGGCGCCTTCTCCACCGTCGTGCAGGCCGTGTTGTTGCCCTCGCCATCAGAATCACCATCGAGCGTGACGCCATTGACGAAACCATGAGCACCCTCAGCACCATCACCAGCACACTGAAGAACCTCAGACTCCTTCACCTGAGCCGGATCAAACGAACCCGACACCACAACCGTGAACGACTTCGACTCACCAGGAGCAAGCTCAACACCATCAGTGACCGTCACCGAGCCATCTTCAAGCGTGGCGTCCGCACCGTCAACCGAGACGTTCTCCACCTGGAACCCAGCCGGAGCAGAAGGCGTATCCACGACAGCCGCAGACTTACCAGCAAGCACACCGGTATTCGTCACCGTCACCGTGTAGGTCGACGACCACTTACCGTTCACAGCGTTCGCTTTGCCAGAAGCTTCTTTCTTCACCGCGAACTTGGGCGCCTTCTCCACTGTCGTGCAGGCAGTGTTGTTCTTCGCACCATCCGAGTCACCCTTCATCGTGACCTGGTTGAAGAACCCGCCCTTGGATGCATCCTGAACCGCAGCATCACACTGCGACGCAGCAGCGCCATCAGCCTGACCAGAAACATACGTTCCCAACACCACAACCGTGAACGACTTCGACTCACCAGGAGCAAGCTCAACACCCTCACTCACGGTGAACTCACCGTTCGTCAGCGTCACAGGCTCACCCTTATCGATCTTCGCACTCGTGATCAAGAAACCCTTCGGCGCAGCCGGTTTATCCGTCACTACAGGAGACTTACCAGCAAGCACACCGGTATTCGTCACCGTCACCTTGTAGGTCGAGGACCACTTACCGTTCACAGCGTTCGCTTTGCCAGAAGCTTCTTTCTTCACCGCGAACTTGGGCGCCTTCTCCACTGTCGTGCAGGCAGTGTTGTTCTTCGCACCATCCGAGTCACCCTTCATCGTGACCTGGTTGAAGAACCCGCCCTTGGATGCATCCTGAACCGCAGCATCACACTGCGACGCAGCAGCGCCATCAGCCTGACCAGAAACATACGTTCCCAACACCACAACCGTGAACGACTTCGACTCACCAGGAGCAAGCTCAACACCCTCACTCACGGTGAACTCACCGTTCGTCAGCGTCACAGGCTCACCCTTATCGATCTTCGCACTCGTGATCAAGAAACCCTTCGGCGCAGCCGGTTTATCCGTCACTACAGGAGACTTACCAGCAAGCACACCGGTATTCGTCACCGTCACCTTGTAGGTCGAGGACCACTTACCGTTCACAGCGTTCGCTTTGCCAGAAGCTTCTTTCTTCACCGCGAACTTCGGCGCCTTCTCCACCGTCGTGCAGGCCGTGTTGTTGCCTTGGCCGTCAGAATCACCATCGAGCGTGACCCCATTGGCAAAGCCCTTACCGTCCGAAACACCTTCCTCGCCGGTGCAGTGAAGAACCTCAGACTCCTTCACCCGTGCCGGATCAAACGAACCCGACACCACAACCGTGAAAGTCTTCGACTCACCAGGGGCAAGCTCAACACCATTAGTCACCGTGAACGAGCCGTCCGTCAGCGTGGCATCCTTACCGTCAACCTTCGCTCCCGAGACAGTGAAACCAGCAGGAACCGCTGGCGTATCCGTCACAGCCTTCGAGGTGCCCTTCACCTCGCCAGTGTTCGACACCGTGACCTTGTAGGTCGAGGACCACTTGCCGTTCGCGGCAGACGCCTCTCCCGAGGCCTCCTTCTTCACCGCAAACTTCGGGGCCTTCTTCACAGGATTACACGCTGCGTTGTTCGAAGTGCCGTCGGTGTCGCCATCCATCGTGACCGTATTGACAAGACCACCCGTAACGGAACCGCCGCCAGCAGTCTCACACTTCGCCACCGACGCCCAATCAACGTCAGCCGCCTTATAGTCACCGGAGATCTCAACCTTGAAGGTCTTCGACCCACCCGGCGCAAGCTCCACACCATCAGTCACAGGGAACGAACCAGACTTAGCATCAACCGTCGCCCCATCAACCTTGGCCCCCGAGAGTGTGAACCCCTTCGGAAGCGAAGGCGTATCCGCCACTGAAGCAGACTTCCCCTCAAACGGCCCCGTGTTCTTCACTGTCACCGTGTAGGTGGAGGACCACTTACCATCCTCAGCAGACGCCTTCCCAGACTTCTTCTCTACCGCAAACTGGGGTTGAGCGACACGAGCAGCACCAACCTTCGGCGCCTCAACAGGAGGCAAGGACTGACCGCTAGCAAAGCTCGCCTTCGCCGCCACCGAATTCCACAACACATCCGTCGGTTTCATTACTGGAACGGAGATCGTGTACTCGAGCGCCAGAGTTTGCTTCGGCTTTAGCTCACCGTCATACACAAACTTCAGGGCTTTCACATTCTTCGGAGCAGTTTCCGACCAGTCATTCACGCAACCGCTATTGGCGGCATTCGGGAATACTTCCGGACGGCAAGGGTTCAGTGAGGGCGAGTAGTAGACCTTCACTCCCTGAGGGACCTTCGTCATTTCAGTGAACGAGCCAGACTGCGTCGACCCACGGCTCTGATCCGCAAGTTTCTCGCTCACACCCGTATCTCCCTTATGCGGGAGCACGTCGTAAAACACGAGTCCGTTCGTTGCATCGCTCGAAGAGTTCGTAGCCTCAATGCGATACGTGACCGGACCGCCCTTGGCAGGAACGACCGCTTTCTTTGGGGTGTAGGCGAAAGAGGCGTCTTCTGGACCTTTCACCGCCTTCGCAAGTGAGAGCGCTCGATAGCCAGCAGGGGCGTCGATCGACCAGGAAGAGGCGCCGTGGCAGGCTTTAGCGGTGGCGCTATCCTCATCCAGATTGAGGACGTCCTCGGGCGTGTCTAACGCGCACCGGAAATTTGGCTCCGCCGCATCCGTCAGGTACGCATCGTTGGTATAGGAGCCGGCATAGCGGGGCTGCGCAGCGAACCGGAAACGCCCGACCACATCGACATTGCCGGACGGATCGGGATCGGCCCACGTATGAGGGATCCTCCACTGCACGAGCGTGCGGCCGTCCTGGTAGTTCTCCACGACCTTGGTCTCGACTTTCCGCTTCGAGGCGCCGCCGCTTACTCCTCGAGTGAATTCAGCCTCGTCATAGGTGTAGACCGCATCCGTGATATCACTTTTTCTATGAATTTTGGAAGGGTCGGTCACGATTTCCATGCCGCGCGGAAGGAGGTCGCTGACGACAATATCTCCAGACGACTGCGCCTTGCCACGGAAGGAGAAATCGACCTGCCAACGGATACCGGCCTTCGAAACCTCATTGTTTGGCTCAAGTGGAACGAACTGGTTTCTAATGGAAAACCAGGTTTTCTCCACGTGATGAAGGCTCCCCAGAAGGTGCAAATCTGCAATAGGAGAACGTCCGTCGATAAACGGTTTAGTTTGCTTGTTGGCAGTGACCGTCACTCGCGCTTTCTGATTGCGCAGGATCGCGTCGCCGCCGAGTTTCTCGTCAGCGAAGCCGCCGATCGTCATCTTCCAGGTTTTTGCCCCGTCGAGTGGACGCCCCGGTGCAGCAACGATCCTCGCTACCTTGCCACGTGCGCTCTCGGGAACCGAGTACACCACGGAGCCAATCCGCTTCGGCTTGTCTTTTTCTGCAACCTCAACGTCCCCCAGTTTCTTAAGGGAGACTCGACTTCCATCCGTCAGAACGGCGACCGGCACGAAGTCTCCAACGCTAAGGCTGCCGGGGGCGTCAGTACGGATCTCCACCGCCGTCACGTGAAACGCAGGGCGCTGGCAAAGTTTGCCATCGGTCCGGGACGTGTACAAGACGCCTTCTTGCACGGTCGCCGGATCCATACACGGCACATCGTCTTCGTAGCTTTGGGTCAACGGAAGCAGTGAACTTCCGTCCTTCACTGGAGTGTCTCCCTCTTTGACAGCCACGTCGACCGTATAGCCGCCCGCGACCAACGAGGAACGATCACCGTTGAGACGGTCATCGGCGTCGTGGGCTTCTTGCGGCGTCCGCCACAAAGCTTTGCCATCCCAGTTTTTGTCGTTGGCGTCTTGATAGCGGAGGGGAAAAATGCCCTTTCGGGTCTCGTCGCCTTCCTTCACAGAAACCCCGAGGGCGGTCTTACTAATGACTCCATCGGCATCCGGGCGCCCCGCGAGAGATACGGACGCTTGAGCATCCGCTGTGAGATCGTCAGCACCGTTATAGTGCGCCGTTGCCGTTACCGCATTTTCGGACTTACCTACGCACGGTTCAGGCTTCCCCTGACAGGCTGCAGAGGTGACTTTGGTGTGCACCTCAAATTTGTATACGTCATTCGCTTTGTCACGTTCCGGAACTTGAATTCCCTCAACCGACCATTGCAGCTTTCGGTTCTTATTGTCGTAGGTAAATTCGACGTTCTGACCTGCATACTGGATCTCAGTCGGCTCAAACCCAATCGGGAGGACGTCAGAAAACTCCAGCTTCAACGGCCGGTGAACGCCCAACCCTTCGTATTTCTGACCATCGTTGATGTCCGCCGCGACTTGCCACACGACGGTATCGCCAATCCATGTTGACTGCTGAAGCGCCTTCTTATCGAGTTTAAGTTTTCGGTTAGCTACGGCAGTAGTGTGAATGGTTTCGCTCTTCAGCGGGTTATTGAGCTGATCCGAAGTCAGGTTTGCCGTCAAGTCCCACGAAGTATTGTTTGGCGTGACATAGTTCGGCGGAGTGACGGAGACTTCAAACGAGAACGTCGCCCCCTGTTTGCCGATGGTTTTGACATTCGCAGTGCGGCGCCCGCTATTAACGGAACTGAGTTGATCACTGCCGCCAATTTCGAAGTTCCAGCCGTCCGGAACGCCGTCAAACTTCAATACGCCGCCCGTAAGGCAGTCGTCTTCGCTTTCCTGACCGTTCAGGTATTCACATTTGACGGTTACCTGGTACCTATTTTTGAAGCCAGTTGGCCGATTGTCGTCGGTGAGTCGTTTGAGCGTGATCTCGATGTTCGGTTTCGCGGGCTCGGCGAGGGCGCCCGAGCCGCCCCCGAGCAACGATTGCATGACCAAGACGCATGCGAGCGCCATCGCGAAAAGCACTCGCACGGCGGCATGACGATAGACCTGAGGGGATTTCATCGTGGACCTTCTTCACAGGGAAAGAGACAGTGGCACGGGCCGATAGTAACCCACTATTACAAGGGGCGCAATACCTCGCACATTGCAATCGAGTGCAGTCTCGACAGACGACCACGCACCGCATCCATGCAAACGGCGACTACCCTTATAGTTTGTCTCCCACTCAGGCTCAAACCCCTGCAGAAAATCAGGTGCTGAACATCGTCAGCACGCTCACGAAATTTCATGCCCGTAGGCATCCGGGTAGCGGGTTCGGGTCCCTCGACAGGGATCGATCAGGACCAGGTCACTCCTGCCGCATCGAGCTCACGGTTGAGCACGAAGAGCGTGAGGTTCTCCGAGTATCCACGACGCGCGAGCGCGCCACCGATGCGCCGTAGAGCTGCCCCACGATCAAGGCTCTCCGCCCCGCCGCCTTTGCGCAGTTCCTTTGCGAGCCGCTCGCGGGCGAGGGTCTGGCAGCGCTCCTTTTCACTGTCATAGGGAGCCGCTTCCTCGAGAACCGTGTTGATATCGCGCGACGAAACGCCCTTGCCCTCAAGTTCGCGTCTCAGAGCGGCAGTCGCGAGGAGCTTATGGGCGCGTCGCTGCTCAATCCATGCCCGCGCAAAAGCTTCGTCATCGATGAGCCCGGCACCATCGAGGCGCCGCATGATCTCCTCGAGAATCTCCTCGTCACACACACGCTCAGCAAGTTTGGAGCGAATCTCGGCTTCACTTCTGCTCCGATGGGCAAGAAGGCCGAGCACATACCGGCATTCCTTCACGACAGCTTTCTCCGTATCGCTGTCGCGAAAAACCCCTCCGCGATGCGGGTTGCTGCCCTCCCCAGGTGCGGCTTCCCCCGCTTCTATCGCGGCGATGTGCTCGGCAAGCTCCTCGATGACGCCCTCGCGCCAGTCCCCCTCCCCCTCAGGGTGTGGGGACTGGCACTCAGATTTGTGCGGGTGCTTCATCGTCAACGAATTCGCCATCCCCCACAGGCGCATCGGCCGCAGCCTGCTTGGCCGCCTCGTCTGCATACTGACCGATGCCGAGCTTCATGAGGATCTTCTGCTCGATGTCGGCGGCGAGATCCGGGTTGTCTTTAAGGAACTGACGCGCGTTTTCCTTGCCCTGGCCGAGCTGGTCGCCATCGTACGTGTACCAGGCACCAGACTTGCGCACGATGCCGTTCTCGACGCCGAGATCGATGAGGCCGCCTTCGCGCGAGATGCCCTCCCCGTAAAGGATGTCGAACTCGGCCTGTTTGAAGGGCGGAGCCATCTTGTTCTTCACGATCTTCACGCGAGTGCGGTTGCCAACGGCATCCGTGCCCTGCTTGAGGGTCTCGATGCGCCGGATGTCCATGCGCACCGAGGCGTAGAATTTGAGCGCCTTGCCGCCCGTGGTGGTTTCGGGGCTTCCAAAGAACACGCCGATCTTTTCGCGGAGCTGGTTGATGAAGATCGCGGTCGTGCCACTCGAGTAGAGCGCACCCGTGAGCTTACGGAGCGCTTGCGACATCAGACGTGCCTGAAGGCCCACGTGGGAATCGCCCATTTCCCCTTCAATTTCCGCTTTCGGCGTGAGGGCGGCGACGGAGTCCACAACGAGGACGTCGATTGCGCCGGAGCGCACGAGCATGTCGGCGATTTCGAGGGCCTGCTCACCGGTATCCGGCTGCGACACGAGAAGCGCGTCGATATCAACGCCGAGTTTCTTCGCGTATTCCGGATCGAGCGCATGCTCCGCGTCGATAAAAGCCGCAATACCACCCGCACGCTGTGCATTGGCAATCGCGTGGAGAGCGACCGTAGTTTTACCACTGGATTCCGGGCCGTAGATTTCGACCACGCGACCGCGCGGGAGACCGCCGATGCCGAGCGCCACGTCAAGTGCGACCGATCCTGTGGGAACGACTTCAACGGGCGGGCGTGTGTCATCGCCGAGGCGCATAATCGAGCCCTTGCCGAACTGGCGATCAATCTGCGCGAGCGCATTTTCGAGCGACTTATCGCGATCCTTGGCGGCAGCTGCCATGGCAGTTCCTTTCGTTTGTCACCCCGTTCCGAGGCGCCCTCTTACTGGACACACTCAACGGTAGACGTGGGTGAGACATTTAAACTTGACCCCGGCGCGGATGTGGAGCAACGGCCACTGTGGAGGTCGAACAGCACCATCGTAAACGAACACCTGTTCGATTTACACTCTTGGGCGCACGCGTGTTCGATTCGTGTCGCGCCTCTCACGCGCGCACTATGCTCTCGGGCGCGCCTCGGGCGGAACTTCCCAGCGCCTGTGCTGCGGGACATCCATGTCATCGCAGAGCGCGTGCCACACTTCTTTGACGGGGTAGCCGGCTTCGATCGCCTCGTTTGCGCTGAGATTTCCGCAGGCAACAAGCGTGAGTTCACGGCAGTATGTTTGCGCGAGCTCACTACCAAAAACATGGGCCGCGAGCTCGCGAAACTCGCTTCGCCTCACGCGAGTTACCGCGCGAGCGCGTATTCGGCACCCTGGACGCCGCGCTCGAGCTCGGCGGGAACGGTGTCGGGAATGACGATGCCTTCCGCGAGGGCCACGCGATCGGCAACCTCGCGAAGGATGACGGACATCGGGTATCCAAGCGCCTCGGTGACGGAGGCGAGCAGTTCGCTCGACGCTTCCTTTTGGCCACGTTCAATCTCACTCAAATATCCGAGCGACACGCGGGCGTCGGCTGACACCTGGCGCAGGGTCTTTCCCTGGCGGCGGCGCGCATCGCGCAAAACGCCGCCCAGTTCCTGGCGGAAGAGCACCATGCGAGTTTCTCCCTTCCTCGTCGGTGTCATGTCCTTCTTTGTGGCCGGCCTGCGGCCAAGAACGGACGTGGGGCGTGGCTGCGAGGCTCGCACCCAGTTTCGCTGTATGGGGGCACCGGCCCCCGCATTCTTGTTCGTGTTCACGTCCGTTCAACGCACGAACATTTCTTCTTGTTCCGCCATCCTATGGCGCGAGGAGGCGTCGGTTTTCAGGTTACATACACGTCAAAGGCGCGACGCTTCCACGTTTTCGCTGGTCAGCGCTTCAATCGCGAGCGTGATGGCGAAATCCACCACTCCCGCACGGATCTCCGAACGAGTTCCCCTGAGGCGTACTTCACGCACAATTTCACGATCAGGCGCACTCACGGCAACGAACGCAAGCCCCTCGGGGTTGCCGTACTCATCGCTCCCGGGTCCCGCAACGCCCGTCGTCCCTATCGTGAGATCCGCGCCGTACACACGTCGGGCGCCGCGTGCCATGGCACGCGCCACCTCGCCCCTCACGGCACCACCTTCTCGCAGATCCGTGAGGTCGAGCCCCAGCAGAGAGGCTTTCGCCTCAAAGCTATAGGTGCATGCACCACCCTGCACAACCCGGCTCGCGCCCGGCACATCCACGAGCCGTGCCACGAGCATCCCGCCCGTAAGCGATTCGGCGGTCGCGAGGCTCAGCCCGCGTTCCTCGCACGCGGCAAGGAGAGCATGTGCCGACGCTTGCTGCACAACCGGTGCCCCCATCGTTCTTATGCGTTGTTCTGCGCGAGGGCCTCACGACGAAGGCGCAGACCGTCGTTCACGTTGCGAAGGCCCGACCACAGCGTGAGTACGAGGGCGATCACAATGAGCGTGATCCCGATCCACCAGGCGGGAGGCCACAGGAGTTCGAAGGGCATGAGGCAGAAGGTGATGCCGATCGACTGCATCATCGTCTTCGCCTTGCCGCTGAAGTTTGCGGGCAGCGCCCCGTACTTGAGGATCGTGAAGCGCATGACGGTAATGCCGATCTCGCGCACCAGAATGAGCACCGTGATCCACCACGGAACATAGTCCCACACGGAAAGCATGATGAGTGCCGCACCCGTCATGGCTTTATCGGCAATTGGATCCATGATCTTGCCGAAATCCGTGATGAGATTTCGCGACCGCGCAAGGTAGCCATCGACGAAGTCCGTGAGCATCGCGAGCACGAAGATCGCGGCGATGACCCACCGCATGGCGACGTCGTCGTGGTACAGCGCGGCCACGATCACGAAGATCGGCACCATGACCATGCGGATCATCGTGAGGATGTTCGCGATATTCCACAGCGGAACGCGCGGGTTTTCGGAGGCGCTCATGGCGTCGTCCCTTCTTTCTCTGCGTGCCCCGAGCCTTTAGCGGCCCGTGAGCTGCCAGGCGTCTTCACCATCGGCATCATCGTCGTCGTAATACTGGGGGCTCACGTCGCCGTCGGAATGATCGAGCGGATCGTGTCCGTAGCGATCAGAGCCCGGGGAAGCGTCGGACTCCCCCGCCCCTGAGCCGGAGCTCTCCTGCGAATCCTCGTACAGGTCCGTGTCCTCGCCCTTGAGGAGTGCGATCGCACGCGGGAGGTCCTCGGGCCGCACGAGCACGTCGCGAGCCTTCGACCCCTCGCTCGGGCCGACAATTTCGCGCGACTCGAGAAGGTCCATGAGGCGCCCCGCCTTCGCGAAGCCCACGCGGAGTTTGCGCTGAAGCATCGAGGTCGAACCGAACTGTGTCGTGACCACAAGTTCTGCAGCCTGGAGGAGCACCTCGAGGTCATCGCCAATGTCGTCGTCGATCTGCTTCTTTTGCGCGACCTGCTGCACGTCCTCGCGATATTGCGGCTTGGCCTGCGCCTTCACATAGTCGACGACCGAGTGGATCTCGGATTCATTGACCCACGAGCCCTGCACGCGCATGGCCTTCGCCTTGCCCATGGGGTGGAAGAGCGCATCGCCCTGGCCGATGAGCTTCTCCGCGCCTGGCGTATCGAGGATCACGCGCGAGTCTTGAAGCGAGCTCGTCGCGAAGGCGAGGCGCGAGGGTACGTTCGCCTTGATGATGCCGGTGACGACGTCAACCGACGGACGCTGCGTTGCGAGCACGAGATGGATGCCGGCGGCGCGCGCGAGCTGCGTGATGCGCTGAATCGAGGCTTCGACGTCGCGAGGCGCGACCATCATGAGGTCCGCGAGCTCGTCAACGACCACAAGAAGATACGGGTAGGGCGCGAGCACACGCTCGCTTCCCGGTGGCGGGCTCACCTGGCCAGCGCGCACAGCCTTGTTGAAATCGTCGATGTGCTTGAAGCCGTATTCGGCGAGATCGTCGTAGCGGTGATCCATTTCCTTCACGACCCATTCGAGGGCCTCTGCGGCCTTCTTCGGGTTCGTGATGATGGGGGTAATGAGGTGCGGGATGCCTTCGTAGATCGTGAGCTCAACGCGCTTCGGGTCAACGAGCACCATGCGCACTTCCTCGGGCGTTGCGCGCATGAGGATTGAGGTGATCATCGAGTTCACGAAGCTCGACTTACCGGCGCCCGTCGCACCAGCGACAAGAAGGTGCGGCATCTTCGCGAGATTCGCAATCACAAATCCGCCCTCGACATCCTTGCCGAGGCCCATCACCATGGGGTGTTCGTTGGCGGTGGCTACGCCGCTACGCAGCACGTCGCCGAGGGCAACGGTTTCGCGGTCCGCATTCGGAATCTCGATGCCGATGGCCTTCTTGCCGGGGATCGGCGAAATGATGCGCACATCGGCACTCGCGACCGCGTAGGCAATATTGTTCGAGAGGGCCGTGACCTTTTCGACCTTCGTACCGGGGCCGAGCTCGACCTCGTAACGCGTCACGGTCGGGCCGCGCGAGAAACCCACGACCTCGGCGTTAACGTTGAACTGCTCGAAGACCTCGCCGAGAGCGTCAACCACGCGATCGTTCGCTTCGGAGCGCGCCTTCGCGGGCGGCCCGGCCACGAGCATGTCCGGGCTCGGAAGCGGGTAGGCAGTCTCGACCTCGAGCTCGGGCTGCGAGTGTGGGCCCTTCAGGCCCTCCCCCTTCGGCGGGGTGAGTTCCCGCGTGGGCTGGGCAGGCGCGGGCACGCTCGGCACGGGAGCGGTCGGGGCATTTTCGAGTTCCGACGCTCGCTTCGCCGCCTTCGGAAACTCCTTCTTCCGGCTGTTCTCAGCGTCGAGGTAGTCGTAAGGAGCAGTGTCGGCGCCGCTCTTCTCGGTCGCGGCGGGGGCAGAGGCGCTCTTCGGGCGCTGTTTATTCGCGGTGCGCGGAAGCGCCGTCGTCTCGGCGCGCTCGCTCTCGGCGCCCTGGCGATAGGCCCCGTCGCCTTCGTAGCCGAAGGCGTCATGGTCGACGCTCGGCTCGAGATTTTCGGTATCGCCATCGCCGCCGTGCTTCTTGCGGCGCAGCACCTCGCTCAGGCGGCGAGTCTTCGTTGAGCCGCCCTCGGTGTTGTCCTCGGCAGCGTGGAGAGCCTGCTGGCGTCGGCCCAAGCCGAAGGCCTCGCGTTCCGCCTCCTCGCGCTCTCCCCGCCCCACGAGCGCCCCGTAGACCCCCGCAAGGCGCGTGCCGATCTGGCCGAGCGGCGTTGCGGTGAGCACGAGAATGGAGAACAGGGCAAGGACGACCCCAAGAGTGACGATCAGCCAGCCAGGCAGGACGGTCGCGAGCGGCGCCGCCACGAGATAGCCACACACGCCACCGCCGCGTGCAAGCGCTTCCACGCCGTCAGAAGGAGTGGGGATGCGCGCGCTTACCGACGAAACCGTGCACAGCGCGAACACGAACATGAGCAGCCCCGCAAAGAGACGACCGTTGGCGTGAACAAGATCGGGCCTGCGGAACATGCGAACCGACCAGAGCCCGAGAAGCAGGGGGAGCAATACGGCAATCGCCCCAAACGAACTTGCGGCAACGGTGTGGATCCAACCGAAGCCCCACTCGCGCACCTGGAACCACTCGGGAATGATAAGCACAAGCGCAAGGAGACCCAGGAAGAACGCGAAGCCATCGCGGCGCTCCTCGTAAGCCACCTCCCATCGCTGAATGCCGATGCCTCGAACGAAGCCGCCGACAGCGCGGGCAACGCCAAGGTACCCGACGCGCAGTGCGCGCACCGGGAGTGGAAGCGTCGAGGGATCCGTAGGCGCACCCTTCGTGCGCGAGGTCCCCGAGGACGAGCCTCGGGAGGTTCCTTTCGACGCACGTGCGGGGGAAGTCGTACGTGTCGCCATGTTTTCAATCTACCCGGCGAAGGGCACAATCGTCACGAGATCGGCCCCGGCGTGTGAATCACACGGGGGGTCGATCTCGTGAATTGGAGGGGGCCGGTCTCAGGCCTCGACGACCACGGGAATAATCATGGGCTTGCGGCGAAGGCGCTGCGAGAGGAAGCGACCCACGACGCGCCGCATCGCCTGCTGAAGCTGATGCGTGTCGTGGCCCTTCTCGTCTTCGATCGCCTTGTGAAGTGCCTTGATGATGTCGGGCTTGATCCGCTCAAACACCTCGTCGTCCTCGGCGATGCCTCGCGAGTGGATCTCGGGCCCGGCAATAAGCTCGCGCGTTTCACTATTGACCACGGCGAACAAGGAAATGAAGCCTTCTTCGGCGAGGATGCGGCGATCCTTGAGATCGGCCTCGCTCACTTCGCCCACACTCGAGCCGTCCACGTACACGTAGCCGACCTCAACCTCACCGACCGCGCGCGCTACGCCATCCTTGAGGTCCACGACCGTGCCGTCCTTCGCGAGCACGATGTTCTCGCGCGGGATGCCCGACGACTGCGCGATTTTGCCGTTCGCGATGAGGTGTCGCACCTCGCCGTGCACGGGCATCACGTTCTTCGGGCGCAGGATGTTGTAGCAGTAGAGCAGTTCGCCTTCGCTCGCGTGACCGGAGACATGCACGCGTGCATTGGCCTGGTGCACGACCTCGGCGCCAAGCTCCATGAGTCCATTCATCACGCGGAAGACATCGTTTTCATTGCCCGGAATGAGCGAGGAGGCAAGGATGACGATGTCTCCCTCCCCCACCTCGACGCGGTGGTTACGGTTCGCGATACGCCCGAGCGCCGCCATCGGCTCACCCTGGCTGCCCGTGCACATGTACACGATCTTGTGGTCGGGAATGTCATCGGCTTTTTTGAGGTCGATGAGCGTGTTCGGGGGAACCCTGAGGTAGCCCATATCAGCCGCGATCGTCATGTTGCGTACCATCGAGCGGCCCACAAAGGCGACCTTGCGCCCGTGCGCGTACGCCGAATCGAGCACCTGCTGCACGCGGTGAACGTGGCTCGAGAAGCTCGCGACGACGATCTTCTGCCGTGCACGCGCAAAGAGACTATCGAGCACGGGGCCGATTTCGCGTTCCTTAACCGTGAAGCCGGGGACCTCGGCGTTGGTCGAATCCACGAGGAACAGATCCACGCCCTCTTCGCCAAGTCGCGCAAAAGCGCGAAGATCGGTCAGGCGGCCGTCCAGCGGGAGCTGGTCCATCTTGAAGTCGCCCGTGTGCAGCACGGTACCGGCCTCGGTGCGGATCGCGACCGCGAGCGCGTCCGGGATCGAGTGGTTCACGGCGACGAATTCGCATTCAAAAGCGCCGAACTTCTCGACATCGCCTTCCTTGACGGCGAGTGTGTACGGCTTGATGCGGTGCTCGCGGAGCTTCGCCTCAACGAACGCGAGCGTCAGCTGACTGCCCACAAGAGGGATGTCCGGCTTGAGGCGCAAAAGGTATGGCACCGCACCGATGTGGTCTTCGTGGCCGTGCGTAAGCACGATGGCGGCGACGTCATCGAGACGGTCCTCAATGGAGCGGAAGTCCGGGAGGATGAGGTCGACGCCCGGCTGGGCCTCCTCGGGGAACAGCACGCCGCAGTCAACGATGAGGAGCCGCCCCTCGTATTCGAAGACGGTCATGTTGCGGCCGACCTCGCCGAGACCGCCGAGTGGGGTCACGCGGAGGGTGTTGTTCTTGAGCTTTGGAGGGGTCCCAAGTTTCGTGGAAAAGGGTGTAGTCACGGTGTCCTAGATTCTTCAGCTGGTGTACTGCGCGAGGACGCCCTCGTAGGCGTCCACCGCGGCATGGATGCGGGCCGCAACCTCCGGCTCGACTGTTCCGAGCGGGGCGCGGCAAGCGGCGTGCGGGAGCACGCCGAGGTGTGTGAGGGCCTCTTTTATCGCCATGGTCCCCGGGCCCTGGTTCATGATGGCGTCAACAAAGTCCACGCGCGAGGCGTGGAGGCGCTGCGCGAGCGCAAGGTCGCCACCCTCGAGAGCGTCGAACATGAGGCGGTCGAGCCTGCCGGTGAGGTGGCTCGTGACGGACACGGTTCCAACCGCACCGATTGACAGCCACGGCAGGTTGAGCGCGTCTTCACCCGAGTAGATATCGAGGCTCGTGTCACGGATGAGCTTGGAGGCCTCATGCATGTCGCCCTTGGCTTCCTTGAGCGCAACGACGTTTGGATGCTGCGAGAGCTCAACGGCGCTCTCGTATTCGATCGGGATGCCCGAGCGCCCGGGGATGTCGTAAAGCATGACGGGCAAATCCACAGCATTCACGATCTCGAGCGTGTGGTTAATGAGGCCGCGCTGCGTGGGCTTGGAGTAGTACGGGGTAGCGAGCAGGAGGCCGTCGGCGTTGCCGCCCTCTTCGATCGCGCGTGCGAGCGCGACCGAGTGACGCGTATCGTTCGTGCCCGCACCTGCGAGGAGAGTGACATCCGCACCGACTGCCTCGCGCACGGTCCCGAGGATCGCGAGCTTTTCCTCATCGCTCGTGGTGGGCGATTCACCCGTCGTGCCGTTCGCGACGATGAGATCGTGGCCTTCGTCGACGAGATGGCGCGCGAGGCCGGCGAGAGCTTCGTGATCGACCTTCTCGAGATCCTCGGTGAAGGGCGTGACGATAGCGACGCCGAGACGCCCAAAAACCGGTGCTTCTTGACTCACGGCGCCACCCGCCCGCCCGCGTTAAACGCCTCGTAGGTGAGGGGCATCGCCTCGGCGAAGTATTCCTCGATCTTTTCGGCGACCATCTCAATCTCGCGTTGCGGGAAGGACGGGAAGTGCGAGCCCTCGCGCTTGGTGCGCAGCGACAGGAAGTTCATCATGCTGCGGGCATTGACGGTCACGTACATCGAACTGAACAGCGTGAGAGGAAGAACGCCGCGCGCGACCTCGCGTGCCACGCCAGCCTCAAGCATCTCGAGATAGGCGGCGTAGGCGCTCTCACACTGTGCTTTGTAAGCCTTCGTGACGAGCGCGTGCTGCTCGGGGCTGCCCTCATAGAAGTCGTAGGCACCGGGCTTGCCTTTTTGGACGAGCTTGCGCTCGGGCCCGGGCACGTAGAAAATCGGGCGCATCTGGCGGTACCGGCCCGACTCTTCGTTGTACGAGGCGATGCGGTGGCGCATGAACTCGCGGAACACGAAGATCGGCGCCTCAACGTAGAACGTGAAGCTGTTGTGCTCAAAAGGCGAGCCGTGCCGATCGCGCATGAGGTAGTTGATGAGGCCCTTGTCGCGATCGGAGGCATCGGAGCCCACGGCACTCTTCGACTTCTCCCCCTGAGTCGAGACTCGCGCGGCAAAGATGACATCGGAATCGGAGGCCTGCGACCGCACAAGGTCGACCGTGACGTCGGATCGGAACACTATTTCGCTCATATGTCTCACCCTAATTGACCAAGCAGTTCAAATACCGGAAGTTCCCGCGTGGCGCTCACCGCGCAAGGAGCACAAGCTCACCCTCGCGGGCTTCGATCGACACATCCGCGAGTGAGGGGATCACGAGATCAGCGAGGGGGCCGACGGTACCTTCGCCCGCGCTGTTGAGAACACTCACGACAAAGGCCCCCGCCGCGCGAGCCGACTCGAGACCGCCCGGAGCATCCTCGACCACGAGGCAATCCTTGGCCTCAACGCCAAGCCGCTCCGCCGCGAGGAGATAGGGCTCGGGATCGGGCTTGCCATGCGTGACCTGGTCCGCCGTCACAAGAACCAAGGGAAATGGGAGCGAGAGGGGCCGATAGCGCGCCTCAAAGAGAGGGCGCGTACAACTCGTCGCGATTGCCCAGCACTCGCGCGAAAGCGCTGCCTTCGCCTTCTCGAGCTCGCTGAGGAAGCGCGCGGTGCCGTCAAACGCCTCGACGTCGCCCGCACTCGCGATCTCGTAGCCCTCGACCCGGCTGAAGAGTTCCTCGAGTCTTTCTTCGCTGATTTCGGGTATTGCGAGGCGCAACACCCGCCTCGCCGGTTGACCGTGATAATGCTTTTCAAACCGCCCCGCGCCCTCGTCACCGAGGAGTTTGTCCCAGCTCGCCTCGACGCTGCGCGTGGAATCGACGAGAGTGCCATCGGAGTCGAGAAGGATCGCCTTTGCGCGCGCGAGAACCGTTCCCGGTGCGCAATCGTCGAGTGTCGCCGCCTTGTGTGCCACGTGTGACTCCTTGGTCGAGGTGTGGACGCCCGCCTACCGGGCATCCTCGAAGAGGGCATTCGCACGCCGGAGCATTTCCGCGAACTCCCCTCTCACGAGGGTATCGTCCGGCCGGAATTGAGCGTCGACCACGGGCGAGGAAGCGTCGGACCCGCCCCCACCGGGGGCCTCGCGCTGCACGAGATCCCGCCCGAGAACCCCGGCTGCACGAGCCCACTCGATATCCTTAGACCGCGCGTGGGTCTCGGGTACGTCCACGAAGGAGTCGATCTCGGGTGCGAGCGCTGCGCCTCCCGCCGCGAGGTGTGCGGTAAGCATCCCGCGAAGCAGGCGCGCGAGGAAGGAACATCCCTCGGCACGCGTCACGGGCTCGGTCGGCTGGAACGTCGCGTCGTACTCTCCGAAGAACAGCGCCTGACCGCGCATCCACATGATTTCGCGGTAGCTTCGAGCCGTTTTTTCAATATCGCGGTACGGCTCGAGGTCGAGAGTTTCGCGCTCGGGAGCGCCCGCGAGCCGATAAAGCATGATTGCGGCGTCCTCGCGCGTGACATCGGCTCCTGGAAGGAACGTTCCCTCGCGCGCCGTGTCAAAAAGGTCATTGTCAACGAGCCATTGGATCGCCTCGGCGTATGTCCCCGAGGGGTCGGCGACGATCTCAGCCGCGGGCTTCGTCGCGGTCGCGGGCCGCAGCTTGAGCGCGGCAATCCCCGCGATCCCCACAAGCGAAGCGAGCAGCGCGCGTCGCGTCGTGATGAGACCCGCCGCGTCCGAACGTACCCCCCTCACGCCATCCACTTGAGCTCCTTCATTTTCTCGATGAGCGCCCACGAGACAAGAAGGTTGCCCCACCCGCTCAAATGAATACCGTCGCTCCCCCTGAGCGGAGTCGGGACGATTCCCTGGTCGAGCTCGGTGCGCGTTTCGGTACGGTCCTGGAGCTTGAGCGAGGCAATTGGCTCCGCGCGAAGAGCCTCCTCGCTCGTCAGGAGGGCTTGCACATCCACGAAGCGGGCGCCGTAGGCGGCACGCTGCGCGGCGTTGACCGCATGGATTGCCTTGATTTTCTCGGGTGCATCGAGGTCATTTTTCGTGACCCACTGGCCGAGCACGATCGCGTCCGTTTCCGGGGTGCGTGCCGCGGCAACAAGCCGCTCAACATCGCTCAGAACTCGCTCCCGCTGCACGATGTTGTTCTTGCCCGTCCACACCACGTGGCGCCACGTCTCAGTCGTGGCTTTCCACGACGACGTGAATTCACCCGATGTGGCCGGGCCTCCGTCGGACTCAAAAAACCACTGATTCTCCGGCGTACCGGTAAGCGTTCCGCTCACCCCACTCGACAGCCGCCCGTGGCACGTGAAGGACCACATTCCCGGGACATCCGCGTCCACGCGCACCTTGACGCGTCCGCCGCGGTACCCCTCCGGGATATGCACCATGGGCGTGTCGAGTCCACGAAGAATCGTCGTGTGCCCCGAAAACTGCGCGCCGTACGCGAGATTCGTGACCGGGACGGGGTTCATTGCATTCGCAACTTCCTCGTGGACGTATACCGGTCGAGGCGTGTGCTCGGCACCGAGACCGCCTTCCATCGAACTCGAGCCCCACAGGGCGAGGGGCCGCTCGGGCGCGAGTGCCGCGAACGCGCGCGCAAGGGCATGCGTGGGCGGGTTCTCGGGCATAGGGCAGAGCCTCCTCGGGCAAGCGTGCGGGCGTAAGAGGTGGGCGGCAATTCCGACGCCACCTACCTTACAGCGAAAGGTAGTTCTCTAGCCCCACCGTGAGACCGGGATGAGAAGCTACCTCGCGCACGCCGTGGAGCACGCCGGGCATGAAACTCACGCGATCGAAAGAGTCGTGGCGGATCGTCAGCTGTTCACCAGCATTGCCGAAAAGAATCTCCTCGTGCGCCACGAGGCCGCGCAGGCGCACGGCGTGCACGTGCACGCCATTGATGTCGGCGCCACGCGCACCATGGGGGTCTCGTTCGGTTGCGTCAGGGGCCGGGCCGAGCCCGCCGTCTGTGCGCCCCTCGGCGATCGCACGAGCCGTATGGAGCGCGGTCCCCGACGGCGCATCGAGTTTGTCGGGGTGGTGCAGCTCGATAACCTCGGCACTTTCGTAAAAGCGGGCAGCCGTGCGCGCAAAGCTCATGGCGAGGACCGCCCCGATCGCGAAATTCGGCGCGATGAGCACGCCCGTCTCGGGAGAAGCCTTGAGGGCGGCGCGAACCTCGGCGAGCGCGTCATCGTCCCAACCCGTTGCCCCCACAACCGCGTGGATGCCGTGCTGAACGAGCCACAGCACATTCGCCTTCGTCACGCTCGGAAGCGTGAAGTCCACGGCGACGTCAACGAGGCGTGCGCCGTTCTCGTCGAGCAGCTGATCGAGGGAGTCCTCCGCCGTAATTCCCCGCACGAAGTCGAGATCGGAGGCCGCCTCGAGAGCGCGAACAACCTCGCTTCCCATACGCCCGGCTGAACCAATAACTCCAACGCGAATGCTCATAACCATCCCCTCGTGTGTGTATTCGCGATCAAGTATGTCAGGCGGTGCCGGTACGGCCGACGTCGACGCGCACTCGCAGCGCCGAAGCAACCTCGGAGGCGATCTCACGCACGCTCTCGCGCGTCACACCGTGGAAGGCTTCGAGAGCTTCATCAACCGTTCGATACGAACCGAGAACGAGCTCAGCCGTTGCGAGCCGCGCCATGCGCGACTGCGTGTCCTCGAGGCTGAGCGCCATCGACCCCGAGATGTGCCCGAGCGTCCGCGCAAGCTCTTCTCGTTCAATCCCATCTCTCGCGAGCCTCTGCGTCTCCTCGAGCAAAAGTTTCGCGACCTGCTCAGCGTTCATCGGGCGGCACGCGGCGTAGAGGCCAGCGAGGCCAGCATCGCGATAGGCCGCCGTGAAGCCGTACACCGAATAGGCAAGGCCGCGCTTTTCCCGCACCTCCTGAAAAAGGCGCGAGCTCATTCCTCCACCGAGGATCGCCATGGCGACACTCAAGGAATGCCGCCGCTCGTCCCACGCCGGGATCGCAGGGCCGCCAAGGAAAAGATGCGTTTGCTCCGTCTCGCGCACGAGACGCTTCGTGACCGCACCGGCCTTGAGTGCCTCGACGCCACGATTCTCGCCGCTCGCCGTCGGGTAGGCAAAGCCTTGCTGTGCCCGGCGCGGGCGCGGAGCCTCACCGCTGTTGAGTTTCCAACCACCTTTTGCGAGGTTCTCGAGAAGCATGGCGGCCACCTCGTCGTGATCGACGTCCCCCACTGCCGTAACCACGAGGTTCGCGCCGACGTAATGCGCGCGATAGTGCTCGCGCACGGACTCAACTGAGACATCGTTAATCGTGGCGGGCGTTCCGCCCACTGGCCTCCCGAGCGTCGTGCCCTCACCGAGCACCGAGGCAATGAGAGCCTCATGGCCCACATCGGTGGGATCGTCCTCGGCCATCGCAAGTTCTTCGAGGATCACCTCGCGCTCCGTTGTAAAAGCGTCACTCGCGATCGACGCGCTCGTGACCATGTCCGCGAGGGTCGCCAGGGCCATGGGCAAGTCGACCGAGCGTACACGCGCGTAATAGCACGTGTGCTCCTTCGCGGTCACGGCGTTCGATTCGCCGCCCACCTCGTCAAACGCTCGCGCGATGTCGAGCGCACTCCTCGTGGGCGTGCCTTTAAAGAGGAGATGCTCGAGAAAGTGAGTGGAGCCGGCGTGCTCAGGTTTTTCATCGCGCGAGCCCACGGGGAGCCAGAATCCGACGCTTGCCGAGCGCACACCCGGGTCACGTTCCGTCAGCAAGCGCACGCCCCCGGGAAGAATCGAGCGGCGCGTGAAGGCGCCCTCCTGTTCATGGAGAACCTGATCGAGACCTGCCGTAAGGTCGAGCGAAACTGGCATGGAAAAAGCGTTCCTTCGTCTAGTGGTGTGCATTACTCTAAAGGCGCGTGCACTCCGTTGTCGCGCCGTCGTTGTCCATCTCCCAAGGAGCAGGATGTCGAATCCCACTCCAAGTTTCCAGCCGCAGCAGCCTCACGGTTCTCAGCAGCCCCAGTACGGTCAGGGGCAGCAGGGCACTGCTCAGCAGAGCTTTGGTCAGCAGTCATCCGGTCCGGGAGCCGGAAGCATAGAGATCCCCGGTAAGGGTACCCGCACTCTCGCGAGCGTCGGTCAGCGTGCTCTTGCCCGTATCATCGATGCTCTCATTGCCGGCTTCGCTGGTGGCATCGCCGCTGTCATCCTCGGTGGCATCATCGGTGCCATCGCGTCGGCGAGTGGCGGCTCCGATGCCGGATTCGGGCTGGCCATGATCGTTACCGGGGTCGGAATTCTCTTCATCGCGATCGCCGGTCTCGTCTACGAAACCCTCATGCTCGCACGCTTCGGCGCAACTCTCGGGAAAATGGCCATGAAGATCAAGGTTGTGAGCCTCGAGACAGGTGAGGCACCTCGACTTGTCAACGCAGCTCTCCGCTTCGCGCTCCCCGGCCTCATAGGCATCATTCCCATCGTGGGTGGGCTCGCCGCGCTCGCGTGCTGGCTCTCGCCCCTGTTCGATAGCACGGGCCGTCAGCAGGGCTGGCACGACAAGGTCGCGAAGACCGTCGTTATCGCCAATAGCTAATCTTTTCCTCTCATTCAAAGGGTGGGCGGCCAGGAAATCCTGGCCGCCCACCCTTTGGTCTTGCACGTCCGTTCGCGCTGAGGCTTACTTGGCGTCGCCCTTGGTGTCGCCGGTCTCTTCAGCGTCGTCGTCGTCAGCCGCCACCGCGAGCGAGATCTTGCCGCGCGAGTCGATCTCGCGGATCTCGACCTCGAGCTTCTGGCCGACGCTCACGACGTCCTCGACATTCTCCACGCGCTTGCCGCCGTTGAGCTTACGCAGCTGCGAGACGTGCAGCAGGCCGTCCTTGCCCGGGGTGAGGGAAATGAACGCACCGAAGTCGACGACACGCACGACCGTACCGAGGTAGCGCTCGCCGACCTCGGGAACGAGCGGGTTCGCAATCGCGTTGACGGCCGCACGCGCAGCCTCGGCCGAGGGGCCGTCGGTTGCGCCGATGTACACGGTGCCGTCGTCCTCGATCGTGATGTCCGCTCCGGTGTCGTCCTGGATCTGGTTGATCATCTGTCCCTTCGGGCCGATGACCGCGCCGATCTTGTCCACCGGGATGGTGACGGCGAGAACACGCGGCGCGTTGGGGCTCATCTCGTCAGGCTGGTCGATGGCCTGTTCGAGAACCGAAAGGATGTGCAAGCGAGCTTCGCGAGCCTGCGAGAGGGCGCCTGCGAGGACGGAAGCGGGGATGCCGTCAAGCTTCGTGTCGAGCTGAATAGCCGTCACGAACTCCGACGTGCCTGCGACCTTGAAGTCCATGTCGCCAAAGGCATCCTCGGCACCGAGAATGTCGGTGAGAGCCGCGTACTTCGTCTCGCCGTTCACCGTGTCGGACACGAGACCCATGGCGATACCGGCAACGGGAGCCTTGAGCGGCACACCGGCGTTCAGGAGCGCGAGAGTCGAGGCACACACGGAACCCATCGACGTCGAGCCGTTCGAGCCAAGAGCCTCCGACACCTGACGAATCGCGTAGGGGAATTCCTCACGGCTGGGGAGCACCGGAACGAGAGCGCGCTCGGCGAGCATGCCGTGGCCGATTTCGCGGCGCTTGGGCGAGCCCACGCGGCCCGTTTCACCGGTCGAGTAGGGCGGGAAGTTGTAGTGGTGGATGTAGCGCTTGTGATCGACCGGCGAGAGACCGTCGATCTGCTGCTCCATCTTGAGCATGTTGAGGGTGGTCACGCCGAGAATCTGGGTCTCGCCGCGCTCGAAGATCGCCGAGCCGTGCACGCGCGGGAGCACCTCGACCTCGGCCGAGAGCTGGCGAATATCGCGAAGGCCGCGACCGTCGATGCGCACGCCCTCCGTGAGGATCTTCTCGCGCACGACCTTCTTCGTGAGCGCACGGAAGGCGCCAGTAATTTCCTTCTCGCGCTCGTCGAGCTTCTCCGCGAGCTCCTCCTTGACCTGCGCGAGCAGGGTCTCGGTAGCCTCTTCGCGTTCCTGCTTGCCCGCGATGCTCATAACCTCGCGAAGGCGATCGGTCGCCGCTTCGGCAACGAGATCGTACGCATCGTCCTGGTAGTCGAGGAAGAGCGGGAACTCGCGAACGGGTTTCGCGGCCTTCGCGGCGAGTTCCTTCTGCGCCTCGCACAGCGTGCGGATGTAGACCTTGGCAGCTTCGAGGCCCTGGGCGACGACCTCTTCGGTCGGCGCCACCGCGCCTTGCTCCTTGATAAGCGACCAGGCGTTGTCCGTCGCTTCGGCCTCGACCATCATGATCGCGACGTCGTCTTCAACGATGCGGCCCGCGACAACCATCGAGAACACGGCCTCATCGAGCTGGCTGAAGGTCGGGAAGGCGATCCACTGGCCGCCCTCGGCGCTCGGCATGAGCGCGATGCGCACGCCACCGATGGGGCCGGAGAACGGGAGGCCCGAGATCTGGGTCGATGCCGAAGCACCGTTGATGCCCACGACGTCATACGCGTCGTCAGGGTTCACGGCCATCACCGTGAGAACAACCTGGACCTCGTTACGCAGGCCCTTGACGAACGCCGGGCGCAGCGGGCGGTCGGTGAGGCGGGCTGCGAGGATCGCGTCGGTGCCCGGGCGACCCTCGCGACGGAAGAACGAGCCGGGGATTCGACCCGCGGCGTACATGCGCTCTTCGACGTCAACGGTCAGCGGGAAGAAGTCGAACTGCTCCTTCGGCTGATTGGAGACAGCGGTTGCGCTGAACACCATCGTGTCGTCGTCGAGGTAGACGGCGACGGCACCCGCGGCCTGCTTTGCGAGGCGGCCGGTTTCAAAGCGCACCTCGCGCTTGCCGTAGGAGCCGTTGTCGATCGTGGCGATCGTTGAATGAATGTTGTGGCCTTCCATGGTCACTGTCACTCTCTTTCTGTGGTGAATAAGAGTTGTCTTTGCCGTGGGGCCGGCCATCGCCAGTCGCGCACCCCGCTCACGCGGAAGACGTCACTGCCGAGGACCGATCCCCTCTCATCATTGTCGCAAGGAAAACTCTATGGATGGTAAAACGCCGCCCACCCGACGGGTGAGCGGCGGAACGAAGGTCAGCGGCGCAGGCCGAGACGCTGAATCAGCGAACGGTAACGCTCAATGTCGACCGACTGCAGGTACTGCAGAAGGCGCTTGCGGCGACCAACGAGGAGGAGCAGACCACGACGAGTGTGGTGATCGTGCTTGTGATCCTTGAGGTGCTCGGTGAGGTAGTTGATGCGATGCGACAGAAGCGCAATCTGCACCTCGGGCGAGCCGGTGTCGCCCTCGCTCAGACCGTATTCCTTAATGATCTCCTGCTTGACGGAGGAATCGTAAGCCACTGGCTCTCCAATCACCTTGTTGCACGGCGCACCGGGGCCTGTTCTCCCGAGCACTTAGAATCCGTGGCCGATGTAGCACGGCCTTTCAAGGCTAGCAGCAGCGCTACCAACGCGGGTCGGCATGCGCGGCAAGAGTGCTGCGAGTCACGGCAACGTCGCGACGCATCTGGTCGATGAGGGCGTCGATGCCGTCAAAGGCAAGCGTCGGCCTTAGCCGCTCGACGAACTCCACTTGCACCTGCCGGTCGTAAAGCTCGTACTCATGAGACCCGAGCACGTAGGTTTCCACGATCCGATGCGCGGGCCCTTCCTCAAACGTGGGGTTCGTGCCCACCGAAATGGTGGCGGGAACGCGATCGAGGAAGCGATCGCCATCGAGTACCGAAAAGTAGCCCGCGTATACGCCGTCGATGGGCACGGCGCCGCACGGGTGCGCACTGAAGTTCGCCGTGGGAAAACCGAGCTCGCGACCTCGCTTGAAACCATGACGCACGGTGTCGCGTACCGTGTGCCAGCGGCCAAGCATGCGTGCAGCCTCGGGAGTGTTGCCAGCAAGGAGGCACTCGCGAATGAGAGACGACGAGATGCGCTCCCCCGTCTCCGCGTCTCCCCCGAGATCCGCGCCAAGTTCCTCGACACTGACAACCTCGAAGCCGTATTTCTCGCCGAGATCGACCATCGTTTGAAAATCGCCCTCGTTGCGCCGCCCAAAGCGCGAGTCCCTACCAAGGACGACTGCGCGTGCACCAAGGAGCTCCACGAGATACTCGCGCACGAAGTCCTCAGCGGTGAGCTGCGCGAAGTCGAGCGTGAAATGCACGTCGAGGAGGTCGGCAACGCCCGCCGCACACACGAGAGCATTGCGATCCTCGTAGCCCGTGATGAGCATCGGCTGCTCGCTGCCGGTCATCACATGCCGGGGGTGCGGGTGGAACGTGAGAGCCCGTGGCACAAGGTCGTGAGCATTGGCGTAGGAAATGAGAGAGTCAATCACGCGGCGGTGGCCGCGGTGCACACCATCGAAGTTGCCGATTGTCACGACGCCAGGCGCGAGCTGGCTCGGCACCTCGTTGGGGTCATGCCACACGCGCGAGGGGGTCACTTCGTTCACGGCACGCTTTCGTGGGAGGGATTCGAACACATGCCACCTTAACCGATGACCACCCAGGCACTCGGGGAGACCTCCGGGCAACGTCATCCACGACACACGCCCCGCTGACCGTGACATCTTAAACTTTCCGCGCACGTTCGCTAAAGTGACGGTAAACCCCCACTACGAAGTTTAAGGATCAAGCGCATGTCGAACATCCCCGTGACACACGCCAGCGCCCCCAAGAAGCGCGGCCGCACGCTTCTCCTCCTACTCGTTGCCATTGCTGTCGTGATCGCGCTCGTCGTGACCGGCGGCTCGTTCGCTTACGCCAAACAGTTCGAAGGCAAGGCTCTGCCCGGCACGACCGTGAGCGGAGCCGACGTTTCAGGCAAGACCGCCGAGGAAATCCGCGCCATCGTCGAGAAGGACACGAGCGGCGTGAAGGTCACCGTTGAAGCGGGTGGCGAACACACAACGGTACCGCTCGAAGAAGTGGGCGCTCGCATCGACGTTGACAAGACCGTCGAAAAAGCTCTTTCTCGCGATTCGAGTATCCCTTCGGTTGTGAGCGCAGCGCTGAGCGGCAAGCACGATGTCACCCCCGTTGTCACCGTGGATGAAGAAAAGGCTCGCGCCTACGCCGAGTCGCTCGTCCCTGAAAACGAGGTCGAGCCGGTCGACGCAGAAATCGTGCAAGACGACGACACCAAGGAATTCTCCGTAGTCGAGTCGAAGGCTGGCAAGGGTGTCGACCCCTCTGAGTTCGTCGCAAGCGTGAAGAAGAATGCGCCCGAGCTCAAGGATTTCACCGTGACCCAGAAGTTCACGAGCATCGAGCCTCAGCTCGACACCGCCAAGGCCAATGAGACGATTGAGACTCTCGAGGGCATGCTCAAGAGCTCGATGGTCGTGACCGGCCCGGAAGACAAGACCTTCGAGGTCAAGCGCAAGGACCGCCTAGGTTTCGTGTCGATCACCCCGAACGACAAGGGCGACAACTTCGAGATCAACATCGATCAAGAAAAAGTTGACACGTACGTCGGGAAGATCGCCGGCAAGGTTGCCACGACGAAGAAGGACGGCATCGTCGAGGTCGCCGAGGACGGCTCACGCACCGAGGTCTCCCCCGGCAAGGATGGCGTCAAGGTCACGAACCAGAAGGACATCACCGAAAAGCTGACTCACGCACTTTCCTCGGGTGAGAACCTCGATATCGCCATGACCACCGAGGTCGAGAAGGCCGAGGTCAAGGAAAAGAAGGTCGAGAAGGCGCCCGTGGACCCCGAGAAGGTTCCCAGCGAGCTTCCCTCCTACGCTCCCGCCGAGGCCCACAACGGCGAGAAGTGGATCGATATCAACCTCGCGAACAAAACCGTGACCGCCTACGTGGGCGACAAGGCTGTGTGGGGCCCCGTCTCCGTCGTGGATGGCGGCAAGGGCACCGAAACGCCCACGGGTGAGTACGAGATCTGGCACCGTACCGAGGTGCAGAACATGGGCTGCACGCCGCGGTACGACTACTGCACGAAGGGCGTCAAGTACAACCAGTTCTTCCACAAGGGGTACGCACTCCACTCGGCACCGTGGCGCTCGAGCTTCGGTTACTCCGGCTCACACGGTTGCATCAACATGCGTATGAAGGACGCCAAGTGGCTGTTCGAGTGGGCAAGCCTCGGAACGAAGGTCGTCTCGCACCGCTAACTACGGGGAACCGGCGCGCTTGAGAAGCGCGGAATAACGCTCGCGCTCTTGAGCAGCCCCCTCTTGGGGGCTGGTTCGACGATTGCCACGAGCTCACCCGTGGGCGGCACGATGGCAGCGGCAGGGAAGGCTTCGGGGTCAGACGCTTGAGACGCCTCAATCCACTGCCCGTGTCTGAGCGCTGTTGCTTCGCTCTCGCTTACGGCGTGAAGCGGCAAGAATGAGAGGGCGGCCTTGCCAAGCGGAGTGAGTGTGAGCGCCGCCGAAGGGTCCTCCGCGGCACGCGGCGCGTCTCGCTCGGGGATGAGCTGTGCCGCCTCAACGGTGAATCCGCCAACGCGCGTGCGCCTGAGCGCTGTGAGATGGCCGCCCACGCCGAGAGCTGCACCGAGGTCGCGTGCGAGAGCACGTATGTAGGTTCCCGAACTGCAGTCCACAACGCAGTCGACGTCGAGAAATCCTTCCGTCATGCGAGCCTCACGAATCTCGAAACGGTCCACCCGAATCGGGCGCGCGGCGAGCTCAACGCTCTCTCCCCCGCGTACGCGAGCGTACGAGCGTACACCGTTGACCTTAATCGCGCTCACGGCGCTCGGAACCTGCGCGATATCTCCCGTGAGGTCGGCAATAGCGTTCTCGAGCGACGCGTACTCATCGAGGATTGCGCGCAGCTTGTTCTCCGGGGCTGCCTGCCCCACCTGTTCGCCCTCGGCATCGTCCGTCACTGTCGCGTGGCCGAGGCGGATCGTCGCTTCGTAGGTTTTGTCGAGCCCCACGGCGTAGGTCAGAAGCTTCGTGCCGTACCCCACGCCGAGGAGAAGCAGCCCCGTCGCGGCGGGGTCAAGCGTTCCCGCGTGACCCACCTTGCGCGTGTTGAGGTGATAGCGCACTCGGGCGACCAAGTCGTGGCTCGTAAGGCCCGCGGGCTTGTCGAGGAGAAGGAAGCCGTGAGGCCCCTCCCCCGCGTGTTTCTTACTCATCGGCCTCGTCGTCTTCGAGGTGCTCACCGGGGACACGGTAGGGATCAGCTTCGCCCGCGAACTGCTTACCGGCGCGTTCGCGTTCGAGCTCGGTGTCTCGGTGCCGCGCCTCCACGAGGAGGTCTTCGATCGTTTTCGACGTCTCGGGGATCGTGTCTTCAAAAAACTCAAGCGACGGGGTGAGACGTGCGGTGATGCCGCGGCCCACGGCGCTGCGCAGCATGCCCTTCGCCGCCTTGAGCGCGGCAGCGGTCCCGGCGCGCTCTTCATTGCTTCCGTACACGGTATAGAAGATCGAGGCGTGCTGGCCATCGCCCGTGAGGCGGACGTCGGTGACTGTCACGAACCCGAGACGCGGGTCCTTGACTTTTTCGTCGAGCGTACGGGCCACGATTTTCTTGATCTGATCGGCGAGGCGCCGCACGCGAGGGTTGTCGTTCATGGTGTCTCCTTGAGTGAAGTGAAGGTCGGGGTGCTTACGCCTTGCGGGCAAGCGCGATATCACGGTCGATTGAGGCATCGACCCGGTGCCTGAAGTTCATGCCCTCGCCTCGAAGCTCGAACCCGTGCTCCTCGACAATAGCGTGCACGTCATCGGCGGGGGTCGTGTGGCGATTGTAGGCGAGCGCCACGGCGCCGCCCCGCGCAAGCACGCGCGACCATGCGGGAAGGGCCTTCCGCAAAAATTCAAGCGGGGAACGGCGAAGATTCGCACCGACCTTGGAGCCGTGCTGCACGCCGTAGGGAAGGTCCGCGACGATCACGTCGGCGCTTCGAGCCTTGAGGAACGCGTCAAGGCCCGTGGAATCTGCCGTGTAAAGCTCGAGGCTTTGCCCCCTCCCCGCGCGTTGCTCACTTTTTGAACGCGAGAGTTCGGCGTGGAAATGCTTGCCGAGCGCCTTCTTACTGATCGTGAGCTTCGTGTCCGAGGTCGTGTGCTTGAGCCTGTTCTCGCGCATCCACGACTTAAGGAACGCGCGGTAGAGCTCGGCGTCTTTCTTGTCGAGATCGACGCCCACGGGGCTAAGCCCCCACATGAGGGCCTGGTTGAGGGTTGTGCCTCGACCCGCAACGGGATCAAGCACCCGCAACGTCCCCTCGCGCAGTGCCTCGGCCTTTCCCGCGGCGTGGGCGGCAAGGTGAAGAAGAAGCGCCGTGAACTGTTCGTTCGTTTTTCCCTGATATTTGAGCGTCGAAAGCAGAGTGCTCGGGTAAAGATCCACGTTGGGAAGAGGAATCGGCTGGAGCAGGGGAAGCGTCGGACTCTCATCCACGTAACTGCGCTCCGCGTTTGGGGCGGGCATGCGCCCCACCTCCTCAAATGCCGCGTACACGTGCGGGCTATACGCCAGCGAGGAGGTCAGCGCACGCTGATTCTCCGGACTCTCCCATGCCTCGTCGTCGATCTCGAGAGCGAGAAAATCGAGGTTCGCGTCGCGCACCTCGCTCGTCTCGACGAGGGCACCCGGCGCGCTCTCTGCCAACACAAACTCAAGCTCAGCTGCCGCGAGACGCGGCGCCGCCAACCCATACACCCGGTTTGCGCTCGGGGCGATGAGGATGTTGACGCGCATGTTCTCTCCGTTCGTTTCTTTATGCCACCGGGAGTATGCCTCGGGCGGCGAAACGGGCGGCGCCTCGGCCTGAACCGAAGCGCCGCCCGCGCACTGTCACCGAAAGGTGATTAGTCCTTCTTCTTTTCGCGCGGCTTCTCGACCATCTCGTAGGTCGTAATGAGGTCACCCTCCTGCACATCGTTAAAGCTGCCCAGGTTGATACCGCATTCGTAACCTTCGCGAACCTCGGTCACGTCGTCCTTGAAGCGACGCAGACCGGCGATCTCGAGATTCTCCGTGATGACGACGCCCTTGCGCGTGATGCGAGCTTTCGCACCGCGGTTGATGGTGCCGGACATGACGAGCGAACCCGCGATGTTGCCGAACTTCGAGGAACGGAAGATCTCGCGGATCTCGGCGCTGCCCGTGTCCTTCTCTTCGTACTCGGGCTTGAGCATGCCGAGAAGAGCGTTCTCGATGTCTTCGATCGCGCGATAGATCACCGAGTAGTACTTGATCTCCACGCCTTCACGCTCGGCGTACTCCGCGTTCTGCCCCTCGGCACGAACGTTGAAGCCGAGGATCACGGCATCCGACGCGACAGCGAGGTTGATGTTGTTCATCGTGATCGCACCAACGCCGCGATCGATGATGCGCAACTGCACATCCTCGCCCACATCGATACCGAGCAGTGCCTCTTCGAGTGCTTCGACAGAACCGGAGGCATCGCCCTTGAGGATGAGGTTGAGAGTTTCGACCTTGCCCTCTTCCATCGCGGCTTTGATGTCCTCGAGGCTCATACGCTTACGGCGCTTCGAGAGCTGTGCGGCGCGCTGGGCGGCCTCGCGCTTCTCGGCGATCTGGCGCGCCATGCGCTCGTCCGCGGCAACGATGAACGAGTCACCTGCGCCGGGGACAGAGCTCAAACCGAGAACCTGGACGGGGCGCGACGGGCCTGCTTCTTCAAGCTGGTTGCCGTTCTCATCGATCATGGCGCGCACGCGGCCATGGCCGATACCACACACGATCGCATCGCCCACGCGGAGCGTTCCCTGCTCCACGAGCACGGTCGCGACGGGACCGCGCCCGCGGTCGAGGCTCGCCTCGATCGCCACGCCGCGAGCATCCTTGTCCGGATTGGCCTTGAGTTCAAGGGCGGCATCTGCGGTCAGCAGAACCGCCTCGAGGAGGTCATCGATGTGGAGGTTCTCGCGCGCCGAAACGTCAACGAACATCGTGTCGCCGCCGTACTCTTCAGCCACGAGGTTGTACTCGGTGAGCTGGGCGCGGATCTTGTCGGGGTTCGCGCCCTCCTTATCGATCTTGTTGACGGCCACGACGATCGGGACATCGGCCGCCTGCGCATGGTTGAGCGCCTCGATCGTCTGCGGCATCACGCCGTCGTCAGCAGCCACCACAAGAATCGCGATGTCCGTGACCTTCGCACCACGGGCACGCATAGCGGTAAACGCCTCGTGACCCGGGGTATCGATGAACGTGATGGGACGCGTCTCGCCCTCGTGCTCCACCTGCACCTGATAGGCACCGATGTGCTGGGTAATGCCACCGGCCTCACCCTGGCCCACGTTGGCACGACGAATCGCGTCAAGAAGGCGGGTCTTACCGTGGTCAACGTGACCCATGACCGTGACGACCGGCGAGCGGGGCTCGAGGTCCTCTTCGGTTTCTTCGGCAAGTTCGCCTTCGAGGTCGATATCGAACTGCTCGAGAAGTTCGCGCTCCTCGTCCTCGGGCGACACAATCTGGATCTTGTAGCCGAGCTCCTCGCCGAGAAGCTGGAACGTGTCCTCATCGAGCGACTGGGTCGCGGTCGCCATCTCACCCATCGCAAACAGCACGGTGATGAGCGAGGCGGGATTGACGTCAATGCGCTCCGCAAAGTCGGTCAGGGTGGCACCGCGGCGAAGGCGGATAACGGTATTGCCGTCGCCGCGCGGGATCTGCACGCCGCCCGGAGCGGGAGCCTGCATCTGCTCGAATTCCTGACGTTTCGCGCGCTTCGACTTACGGCTCTTTGCGGGCTTGCCGCCGCGACCGAAGGCACCCTGGGTGCCGCCACGACGACCACCGCGACCGCCACCACCGGGGCGACCACCGGGACGACCCGGGCCACCACCGGGGCCGCCACCTGGGCCACCGAAACCGCCGCGACCACGACCACCACGGCCGCCGCGACCACCGTTGCCGCCCGCCGGGCGACCCTGGTTCTCGGCCTGCGGCGAATGCGCGGGCATCATGTTCGGGTTGGGGCGGGGTCCGCGGTTTGACGGACGCGCATTGCCGCGACCTTCACGCGAGGGGCGCGAATCGTTATCGCGGCGTTGCGGGCGCGGACCGCCCTGTGACTCGCCGCCTGGGCGAGGGCCGGGGCGACCGCCGGGACGCGGCATGCCCTGGGAGGAGGCAAACGGGTTGTTGCCGGGACGGCCGCCGGAGCGACCACCCGGGCGCGGCATCCCCTGCGACGACGCAAACGGATTGTTGCCAGGGCGCGCGCCGCCCGGACGCGGGCCGGGGCGCGAAGCGCCAGGCTTGGGCACGGACTGACCGGGCTTCGGCGCACGTGAGGGTTCGCCCTTCGGCTCACCGGACGGCTTAGGAGCGCCCGGCTTCGGGGCATTCACGCGCGCACCGGGCTTCGGCGCGGCACCTGGCTTTGCGGCGGGGGCATCGTCGCTCGACTTCGGCTTCGGTGCCGGGGTTTCGGCCTTAGCCTTCGGGGTCGGTTTCGCCTCGCCCTTCTCGGGCGCCTCGGCGTTTGCCTCAGCGGGCTTCTTGGGGGCCGGCTTGCGCGGCGTAGGCTTCTTGGCGGCGCTCTTGGTTGCCGACGCCTCCTCGCCCTTCTTCTTTCCCGCGTTCGGGAACGCGGCACGCACGCGGCGAGCCACGGGGGCCTCGATCGTCGAGGACGCACTGGTCACGAATTCGCCCATGTCCTTGAGCTTCGCGAGGACTTCTTTACTTGGCATTCCCAGCTCTTTGGCGAGCTCGTGGACGCGAAGTTTAGCCACAATTCTCCTGTCTCGGCCGCGCCGAGCAGGCGCGGTCCACTAGTTCCTGAAGGTGCTCATTTTCGAGTACTCATCGGATGTCCATTGGTGTTATCCCGCTTCCAAATGTGGTTCGGCACCCCAGTTGGGGTGAGTCATCGCTTCACATGCCCTCTCGAGAGTTCCCTCCTTCGCGAGAGCCGCAACGTCGACCGGCGCCCGAAAAGAACGCTGGAAGCCGCCGCGCGTGAGAGCGAAAGCAATGCATGCGCGGTCCGGATGAACCCAAGCTCCGCGCCCGTGGGCACTTCCGCTCGGGTCAACAACGAGGGTCAGGGATGCTCCCCCGCCCTCACGGACCACGCGGATCATGGTGTGGCGATCACCGGATTTCCGGCATCCCACGCACGTACGCGAGGGACGATGCGCCGCATGCGAGCGCCTCGGCGAGTGCGAACTCGACGGGGAAGGACTCGCGATGATGGCGCCATTTCCTCTCAGGTACGAATGATCAGCCCTTCTAGTCTACCCCCGGCATGCGACACCGCGGCGAATTGCTCTCGCCGCCGTGCGCACTATCACGTGAAGAACTGGTCCCTCGTGCGCGACCTCAGCCTTCCTGCCCCTCGGTGCGGATGTCGATCCGCCAGCCCGTGAGCTTCGCGGCAAGGCGTGCATTTTGGCCTTCCTTGCCGATCGCGAGCGAAAGTTGGTTCTCGGGCACAACTGCGCGAACCTGGCGATTGACCTCGTCGGTGACCACGACCGAGGCCACTCGCGCGGGGCTAAGCGCGTTGCTCACGTACGTGGCGGGATTGTCATCGAAATCCACGATGTCGATCTTTTCGCCTTCGAGTTCGCTCATGACTGAGCGCACGCGCGCTCCCATGGGGCCAATGCACGCGCCCTTGGCGTTGACGCCCTCGATGTTGGCCCGCACCGCCATCTTCGTGCGGTGGCCCGACTCGCGCGCAAGCGCCACGATCTCAACCGTGCCGTCGGCAATTTCGGGAACCTCGAGTTCGAAGAGTTTGCGCACGAAATTCGGGTGGGTGCGCGAAAGCGTGATCGCGGGCCCCTTCGGGCCGCGGCGCGTATCAACGACATAGGCGCGAATACGCTTGCCGTGGGGGTAGCTTTCACCGGGCACCTGCTCGTGGGGCGGAAGGAGGGCTTCGACGCTCCCCAGGTCGACCTGGATCATGCGGGCATCGCGCCCTTGCTGGATCACTCCCGAGACGATGTCGTCGGCGCGACCGGCGAACTCACCGAGAACGGCCTCATCCTCGAGCGCACGAATGCGCTGGAAAATCACCTGACGTGCAATCGACGCGGCGACGCGACCGAAGCCCTCCGGGGTGTCATCCCACTCCTCGACTTCGCCATCGACATCGACATCGCGGGCAATGACCGTCACGACGCCCGTTTTCGAGTCGATCTCGACTCGTGCGTCGCGCGCGGGGTGAGGCGTGTGCTGATAGGCGGCAAGAAGGGCACTCGAGATCGCCTCGAGGAGTACCTCCATGCTTATCTCGCGTTCGCGTTCGAGCGCGCGAAGCGCTCCCATATCGATATCCATTGCGTACTCCTTCTGCTCTGTTCTTCAATTATGTGCGGTGGTTGACCGGGACTAACGAAACTCGAGGTGAATTTCTGCTCGGGCGACGTCGGAAACCGGCATCCTGTGTGGGCCGGGCGGAACTTTCTCGGCCCGCGGCGTTTTTGCGTTTTTCCTCGGGACATGCGGCGGCTTCTGCACATCGAACACCAGCTCATCGCCTTCGACCTCTTCGAGTCGGCCGAGGAAGGTGCGGCCCGAGGTGTCTTCGACGTCAAGCAGGCGCGTGCGCGCACGTTTGAAATGGCGAAGCTCTGTAAGGGGGCGGAACACGCCCGGTGTCGTCACCTCGAGCGTCGAAGGGCCCTCGCCTATGAGGCTTGCGTCCGCATCGAGGAGGGCGGAGAGTTCCCGGGATACGTCGGTGACGGTATCGAGGTCGGCGCTTCCAATCTCCTCTTCGGGGAGGTCCACAACGACGTCGAGAAGCGTGGCCGCACCGCGCCTCTGCGTGTCGAGTGATTCGAGGACGAGACCGTGCTTCTCAATGATGGGCTCGAAAACCTTCGAAAGCTGCTCGATCTGCCCGCCCTTGACCGAGGAGGAGTTCTTCTCCACGTTCTGCTCCATAGGGCTCCTTTCGCACGCTCGCGCCTGCCCACTAGAGTGGGATACCGAGATCATAGTGTGCTGAACATCGTGGCACATTCGGGAGCGAGGAGCCACATGAGAAACGCCCGAAAAGTCCTGGCCAGGCGCGGGTTTCTCGCTGGGGCTCTCGCTGCGCCGTTTCTCGCGGGCTGCTCCGGCCCCACACGAATCGCCATCGGGGGGCGCGAGGCCTACACGCCCCCTCCCCCGGGAATCGACGAGATTTATCGCACGGAGCTTCTGGAAGCTGTGACAGATCTCGCCATGAGCCTCGCACACGCCGAAACGCACGGCGATTTCCCCGCCTTCCTCACCGGCCCGCTCGAGACCCATCAAAGGGCGCTACGCACAGGCGCTGAGCAGGAGAAGGCCGCTTCTGCCGAAGCGGAAAGCTCCGCGCACTCCACTTCGCCATCCGAGAGCGCAGTTCGTGGCGCGAAGGAGCCGGTCACACAAGCCATGACGAAAACTTCGCATGACCTCGCCGCCCTCCGCGATCTCTACGCACACGCAGCGATCCAAGTCTCCGGCGACTTCGCCGATTTATGCGCCGCGGGGGCGGCATGGGCCGAGCAGTCAGCCATTCGGCTCGCTCACCGCGCTCATGCCGCGGGCGTCAACGGCGTGAAGGCCCCCGAGAAACTTTCCGATCTGAAACCCGCTCGCGAGGTCCCGGAAATCGACCCGCCCGAACCCGCCACGGCGGACCTCATCGCGACCCCACTCAAAGATGCGCAAATCGACGAAAACTTCGCCGCCTACGCTCTCGAGGTAGCGGCGACCCGTGTCGTAGAGAGCCACCGCGACGCGTACGTGAAGGCCGCGAACGCCCATGCCGCACGTGCCGAGGCATTCGCCGAGGTCGCCGAGCACCTCGGTCTCGATCCCGTCGCGCGCGAGGCAGGGTATGCGCTTCCGCGCCCGCTCGGGGCGAAAGACGCTGCGAAAATGCGCGTCGATGTCGAGGCACAATCCCTCGCGAACGCCGTCGAACTCGCGGGCCTGGCACCGTTTACCGAACGCGCCACATTCGTGCGTGCAGCGCTCGAGAGCGCGAGGGCTCTCGAGCCACTTCAAGAGCGAATCGCCCCGTTCCCGGGGATCGACGCGGGAGAGAACTAGAACAGCGGAACGCGTGACCTACCCGCGCAGATCCTTGAGGATCTCTTCGAGCGCGCTCTCCACCGGAACCTCTCGGCTCTCGCCACTTTGGCGGTCACGCACTTCCACAACTCCCTTCTCGAGGCCACGGCCTACGACGACGGTTGTGGGGAGGCCGAGCAGCTCAGCATCCTTAAACTTCACGCCGGGTGAGACCTTCGGGCGGTCGTCGAAGAGCACGTCAAAGCCCTCTGATTCAAGCGCCGAGGCAATCTCCTCCGCTTTGTCAAACACGTCCTGGTTCTTGCCGGTCGCGAGGACGTGCACGTCGAGCGGCGCGATCGCGCGCGGCCATGCGAGGCCTTTCTCGTCGTGAGAGGTCTCCGCGATGGCGGCAACGGCACGCGTCACGCCGATGCCGTAGGAGCCCATCGTTACGACCTGCTGCTTGCCGTTCTCGTCGAGAACCTTGAGACCAAGCGCCTCGGCGTATTTGCGGCCAAGCTGGAAGATGTGCCCCATTTCCATACCGCGCGTGAGCGTGAGCGGGCCCGAACCGTCCGGTGACGGATCACCGTCGCGTACCTCGGCGACCTCGGCGAAGCCGTCGCCTACGAAGTCGCGACCGGCCACAACACCGAGCGTGTGCTCGCCTTCGCGATTCGCGCCCGTCACCCACGTCGTGCCGTCCACGGCACGCGGATCGAGCAGGAGGCGATAGCCATTGGCCTCAAGCCCCCACCCCTGCGGGCCGATGTAGCCCTTTTTCACCGCCGGATACTTCTCGAAGTCCGCTTCGGTGAAGGGACGCACCTCGTTCGGGGCGAGCGCGGTCTCGAGGCGTTTCTCATCCGCCTGGCGATCACCGGGGATCATGATCAGCAGCGGGGATTCTTCACCTTCGGGGGTCTTTTCGATGTACACGAGCGCCTTGAGGGTGTCGGTCGCTTCCCAGGCTCGAGAGTCTTCTCGCGGCGCGTTCTCGTTGAGGAACCGCACGAGCGCGTCGATCGTCGTGGCACCGGGCGTCTCAATCTCGCGAGCGGCAGGGAGTGCTGCAATGGCCTCCGCATCGAGAGCTTCACCGGCGACCGTCGTCACGGCCTCCACGTTGGCCGCGTACCCCGCGGGACTGAGCGCGAACGTATCCTCGCCTACGGGGGTCGGATGAAGGAACTCCTCGGAGCGTGAACCACCCATCGCACCCGCATCGGCCTTAGCGATGACGATCTCGAGTCCGAGGCGCTCGAACACACGCTGGTAGGCCTCGCGCATGATCATGTAGGAGCGCTCGAGGCCCTCGTCGTTGATGTCAAAGCTGTAGGCGTCTTTCATCACGAACTCGCGAACGCGAAGAAGACCCGCACGCGGGCGAGCCTCGTCGCGGTACTTCGTTTGCACCTGATAGAGGGAGATTGGTAGGTCCTTGTAGGACGTGAAGAGATCTTTCACCGCGAGGGTAAACATTTCCTCGTGGGTGGGGCCGAGAAGCATGTCGGCGCCCTTGCGGTCCTTGAGCCGGAAGAGGTTATCGCCGTATTCGCTCCAGCGGTTCGTTTCCTCGTACGGCTCGCGCGGAAGAAGCGCGGGGAAGAGAATCTCGTGGCTGCCGGCCGCATCCATCTCTTCGCGCACGATCGCTTCGACCTTCCGAAGGACCTTGAGTCCCAGCGGAAGCCACGTGTAAATACCGGGGGCCGTGCGGCGAATGTAGCCGGCGCGCACGAGCAGTTTGTGGCTCGCGAACTCGGCTTCGGCCGGGTCCTCTCGAAGCGTGCGAATGAAGCTCGATGACATGCGAAGCATGGGGCGTTGTCCTCCTGGCAACAGGGGTTTTTGAGGCGAATTCCTCAGGCTCTCACAGTGTAGTGCGCGCACCGCGCACACCCCGTGATATCCCAGGACGCACCGCGTATCGTGGAGTGTCACTCATCACCACGGGAAGGTCGAAATGTCTGAGCCGCTCACGCTTTCGGGTATCGCACCGTCGCCCTCAATCGCGTACTTGCGGGCCCTCATCGGCGAGGGAGAAACGCTGCGCGAAGAGATCGAAGGCGATGCCGACCGGCTCATGCAAATTGTTCGCGAGAAACTCGAGGGATTCCTCATGCCCTACGAGTTCGGCCTGAAGGAAATCCTCACGAAGATCGAAATTCTCTCGGGCGAGTGGGATGTCACGACCCCACACAACCCCATCGAGCACGTGAAAACGCGCGTCAAGTCCATGGACTCGCTGCTCGGCAAACTCGTTCGCACCGGGTGCCCGCCCGATCTCGAGGAGATTCGCCACCGCATCCGCGATATCGGTGGGGCGCGCATTACCTGCAGCTATGTGCAAGATTGCTACCTCGTCGCCCACGCGCTTGCTTCGCAACCCGACATCACCCTTCTCGAGGAAAAGGACTACATCGCGAACGTCAAGCCAAGCGGCTACCGTTCCCTCCACCTCATTCTCGAGGTTCCCGTGTTCCTCTCGACCCGCACGATCGATGTACCGATAGAGGTGCAAATCCGCACGATCGCCATGGACTTTTGGGCGAGCGCCGAACACGAGCTCAAGTACAAATACAAGGGTGAGTTACCCGCCGAGATGCGCGCAAAGCTCGTCCAGATCGCCGCCACCGCCGCAAGCCTCGACGAACAAATGGGGATCGTGCGCGAGCAGATCGAGGGCCCCTCACTGCCCACCCGTGACAACGCCTAGTAAAGAACCGTTGCGAGTTCCCCTATCGGAATGAAGCCCGCGCGCTCATACGCTCGCCTCGCCCGCGTATTAAACGAGTTCACGTAGAGCGTCACGCGCGGAGCATGATCGCGACGAATGAGCTCAGCGGTCTCCCTCATGAACGGTGCGGCGAGCCCCCTGCCGCGATAGGCGGGATCAATCCACACGCCGTGTATTTGCCCGACGCCGCCGAAGAGCGCACCGAGATCCGCCTTGAAAATCACTCTCTCGCCATCACATGCGATGTACGTTCGGCCTTCGTGAAGTAAATGCTCCACACGCGCGCGATACCCCCGGCCGCCATCGCCGCGACACGGATCCGTTCCCACCTCCTCACGAAACATTGCCACGGAGGCGGGGAACACGCGGGGCAGGTCACGTGGCTTAGCGGCCACCACCGTGGTGGGGGTGGGTTCCGACGTTTGCTCGGCGGAATATTCGAGCAGCGGCTGGTGGCCTCGTACCTCGCGCTCGCGGGGCATCCCCTCGCGCATCACCTGCCACATGTGCATGGCGATACTGCGCTCTGCCACGATCGAGGAATAGCGCGTGGAAAGTGAGAGTGCATGCCGAGCAAGGCGGTCGATGGCGTCGAACGACTCGGGGGCGAGAACGCTCGCGCTCACACCGTGCCAAAGGATTCCTCTGAGGTGTGTGCCGTGCACGAGAACCGTGAACTCGGAGCCGCTGCGGCCAACGGCCACGAGTTCCTCAAACCGCGCCGAGGCGAGAGTGCTCACGTGCGCTTCGCGCTGCATGGCTTCGCGCGCGGGGCTGAGCCATTCCCCGTCAAGGGGATGGAGATCCGCGGGGCGCCTCCGCCAAAGGGTGGAAAGTAGACTCACCGGAACAGGGTCACCGGCTTCACGATGTCGGCATAGATCAGCAGCACGCTCATGAGGATAAAGGCTAGCGCGATCACGTTCGTGACGGGCAGCATGCGCGAAGCATCAACTGGACCGGGATCAGGCTTGCCGCGTAGCTTCGCAAGGCGCCGGCGGGCCGCCTCGTAGAGTGCGGAAGCAACATGGCCGCCATCGAGCGGCATGAGCGGCACGAGGTTGAACACGAAAAGGGCCATGTTGAGCGAGCCGAGCATCGAGAGGAATGTCCAGGCTTTCTCCTTGAGCGAGAAGCTCGGCGAGTCATGAGAGACGATCTCTCCCGCGAGCCTGCTCACTCCCACAACGCCCATGGGGCCGTTTTGGTCGCGTTCTTCGCTACTGAAGACAGCCTTGCCGATGTCCCATACGCGCACGGGCAACGTCACGACAACCTTCGCGGTACCCGCGAACTGCTCCCATACGGCTCCTGGGACCTCGGTAAGTGGCCTCGGCGTGAGTTCTTGCGTGCCGGTCACGCCAAGGAATCCGGCCTCGACCGTGGCGTAGGTACCGTCGGCCTTCTTCACCGGCGCACCCTCCGCATCCCGTGCGACGACCTCGTTCGCCACGGGGGTAGCCTTCACGACCATCTCCCTGCCGTCACGCACAAGGCCGATCTCGATGCTTTCGTTCGGGTGCTCCCGGATGAGCGTGCTCATGGCGTGAAAGTTCGCGACCTCGGTCCCGTCTACCGACGTAATCACGTCACCGGGGCGGATACCCGCCGCGTACGCGGGCGCCTCGGGCATCCCCTCGCAGGACGCATCCTTGGGCGCGGTCGCGGGAACGACGCACCGTGACACCGCGTCCACTTCCGAGGTCACGTTTGGCAGCCCGAAGCCGCTCAGCACGATCGCCGTGAGAACGATCGAAATAAGGAGGTTCATCGTGGGCCCGCCAAGCATCACGACGAGCTTCTTCGGAGCGCTCAAGGACACGAACGTGCGGTGGCGATCTTCGGCCGAGTACTGGCTCGAGTCCCACCCCTTCGCTTCCTCGCTCATCTGTTGGAAAAAGCCCGTGGAATCCTCGCGGATCACGTTCGGATCCTCGCCCTTGTGCGGGGGAAACATTCCGATCATGCGAATGTAGCCGCCGAGTGGGATCGCCTTGATCCCGTACTCGGTCTCGCCCTTCACACGCGAAAAAAGAGTGGGGCCAAACCCGATCATGTACTGGGTGACACGCACGCCGAAGCGCTTCGCTGGAACGAGGTGCCCGATCTCGTGAAGGGCGATCGAGAGCCCGAGCCCGGCAACCATCAAACAGATGCCGAGCACATACAAAAGGACCATCACGGAACGGAGGCCATCACGTCAGCAACGTGATCGAGGTAGACGTCAACGACGGCCTCCTGGTAGCCATCGGCGCCTTTGCGAGCGCGGAACGCCGCCCGGCGCACATCATCCACGCTCATCGCGAAGCCATCGGTGAAATACGCATGAAGCTGGTCGCACAGGTGATCGACGTCCTCGCGGTCATAGGCCCGCTCACCCTGGCCCGCCGGGCGGAAGCGCTCACCAGCGGGGCGCGAGAGACGCTCCTGGAGAACCTCCGCGCGTTCGGTGAGGGCCGCAATCCACGCTTCTTCACCATCGCGCTCGATCGCTTCATCGCGATACTGAAGAGCGAAAGCATCCGAGAGCCGGTCGAGAGCCTCATCGACGGCGAGCATGTCGTATCCGCCTCGCACGGTCGAGAACTTCGCCGTAATGACGTCGGCAGGCTGGAAGGAGCCGTCGCGTCCCTCGTACGCCGCACGCGCGCGACGCAGGAATTCGTCGACCTCCTCAACGTTGTAGCCAAAGGTGAAACGCCCGGCACGCTGAAAAGCGGTACTCATCTACTTGCTCCCTCCCTCAACGGGGATGCTCACGCGACACATCCGGGGCGAGTGGTAGACCGCCCCTCCACCACTGTAGTGCCTGGACACGCGAAAGGCGGGCAAGCGTCGGACCCCAAAATCACGCGCCGGTGCCGCGCGCGATCTCCTCAACCCTCGCGACGCGAGCCTCACGGTCCTCACGGCGCGCATCGGTCTCCACCACGGTCGCCGCAAGCTGCCCGCACGCACCGTCGATATCGCTTCCGCGCGTATCGCGGATCGTTGCCGAAATCCCATGCTCGCGCAGAGTTTCCACGAACGTGCGCTCGACCCACGGGTCCGACGCCGTCCACTTCGAACCCTTGACAGGGTTAAGCGGGATGGGGTTAACGTGCACCCAGTGAGCGCCGCCGCGCGCGATGAGACGCTTCGCGAGAAGCTCCGCGCGTTCGGCCTGGTCGTTGATGTCGCGAATAAGCGCGTACTCGATCGAAACGCGTCGCCCCGTCGCCTCGAAGTACTCCCACGCCGCATCGAGAATGTCGTCCACATCGAAGCGCTGATTGATCGGCACGAGCTCATTACGCAGTTCGTCATCCGGTGCGTGGAGAGAGACCGCGAGCGTCACCGGAATCTCCTCCTTCACGAGCTTGCGCACGGCGGGTGCGAGGCCAACGGTCGACACGGTGATGTGGCGCGCTCCCATCCCAAAGCCTTCGGGGGTGGGGGCGTTAAGACGCTGGCACGTCGTTGCCACGGCGCGGTAGTTCGCGAGCGGCTCCCCCATGCCCATAAACACGATGTTGGACACGCGCCCCTCGCCACCGGGGAGCTCGCCGCGCGAAAGAAGCAGGTTCGCGATGCGCACCTGCTCGAGGATTTCCGCAGCTGAAAGATTCCTCGTAAGACCCATTTGGCCGGTCGCACAGAACGGGCAGTTCATGCCACAGCCGGCCTCCGACGAAATGCACAGCGTCACACGATTCGAGTAGCGCATCAGCACAGACTCCACAAGCGAACCGTCGAAGAGACGCCACAGGAACTTCTGGGTCATCCCCTGATCGGCGCTTTGCTGCGACACCTTCGTGAGAAGAGTCGGGAAGAATCGTTCAACGAGTGCCGCCCTATCGCCCTTCGGGAGGTCCGTCATGTCGTCGGGATCAGTCGTGAAGTGCTCGAAATAGTGCGTCGAGAGCTGCTTCGCGCGGAAGGCGGGAAGCCCCATCTCCTTGACAGCCTCGACACGTTCCTCGAGCGTAAGGTCAGCGAGGTGTGCAGGCGGTTTGCCGCGCCGCGAAGGCCGCAACTGCAGCTGGCCGGGGGCGAGCCGAACGGGCTCGCCCTCGACCACCTCGCGCGAAAGGTCCTTCGCCACATCGAGTTTCGGGGTGGGTTTCTCAACCACTGATGGCCTCCACAATCGCGAGAAGTATAAACAGGGTCGGGGCAGTGAGAAGCATGGAATCGAGGCGATCCATCATGCCGCCGTGCCCCGGAAGCAGTTGCCCCATATCTTTGAGGCGAAGGTCGCGCTTCAAAAGGGACTCACTCAGATCGCCGATGGTCGAAACCACGACCATGACGGCGCCGAACGCGAGCGCCCACCACACACCAATCTCAGGCAGCCACATGTGACCAATGAGGCCTGCGGCGGCGATGCCGCCCGCGAGGGAGCCCACAAAGCCCTCCCACGACTTCTTCGGGCTAATACTCGGCGCCATCGGATGCTTGCCGAAGAGCACGCCTACCGCGTAGCCGCAGGTATCGTTCATGATCGGCACAACGAGGGCAAACATCACCTTGTTCGCCCCGTTCGGCTGCGCCATAAGCAGGATCGTGAAACTGGCCATGAACGGCACCCACAAAAGCGCGAAAATTCCCGCAACCGTATCGCGCAGCGCCATGAGGCCAGTCGCCTCGGTTGTGCGCCACACAATGAGGACGAGCGCGCCCACGATCGTCGACACAAGAAGGCCCGAGGCCCCGTACTGCCACGCCGAGACGACAACGCCCACACTCGCGACAAGGAGCGGGATGGCGGGGACACGCAAGCGTGCCCCTTCAAGAGCATTCGCCACTTCGAGAGTGGCGATCACGACGGCGATCGCCACGACGGGTGTGAACAGGATCGGGAGCACGTACAGGCACCCGAATAACACGGCCACGAGGGCGAGGCCTACGGCGATCGCGGCAGGCAGATCCCGCCCCGCGCGCGATGTTCGGGAGTGGGTCGGAGCGGGCCGTTCAGAAACCTCCGCGACGAGCCGCTCCTCGCTCACGAGGGTTGCGGAAGGCGCGAGAGGCACCTCCGGTGAAGCACTTTCAGATACGGCAACGGCCGCGCCCGGCACATTGCTAGGCACGGCGCGTCGACGACCGTGACGTGTGTTCACGAATAACGGAGCAAAGGCCGCTCAAACGGTGAGCAGCTCTTCTTCCTTCGCTTCGAGGGCAACATCCACCTGCTCGGTGTACTTCTTCGTGAGAACCTCGAGCTCCTTCTCGGCGCGGGTGCCTTCGTCTTCGCCGATCTCCTTGTCCTTCACGAGCTTCTCGATCGCCTTCTTCGCGTGGCCGCGCGAACCGCGGATCGCAATACGGCCATCCTCGGCCTTGGTCTTCGCGAGCTTCGTGTAGTCCTTACGGCGCTCCTCGGTGAGGGCAGGAAGCACGATGCGCAGGTTGTCGCCGTTGTTCGTAGGGTTCACGCCGAGATCAGATTCGCGAAGCGACTCCTCAATCTCTGCCATCGCGCCCTTGTCGTACGGCGTGACGATCACGGTGCGAGCTTCAGGGAACTGGAACGCCGCAAGCTGGTTGAGCGGCGTGGGGGTCCCGTAATAGTCGGCGGTGATGCCCTGGAACATCGCGGCACTCGCGCGGCCCGTGCGGATCGCGGTGAACTCTTCCTTCGTGACCTCGACCGACTTCGCCATCTTCTTTTCGGCTTCCTTGAGGATGCTTGCGGTGTCCTCGCTCATGTCTCTCGGTTCCTTCCGATTTATTAAACGTCTCGCCTGGTAAGGGTATCTTAGTCGCCCGTCACCACGGTGCCGATACGGTCACCGCGCATAGCCTTCGTGATATTGCCCGAAGGCTCGAGACCGAAGACCATCATCTGCTGTTTGTTGTCCATACACAGGCTGAAGGCCGTCGAGTCGACAACGCGCAGTCCCTCGCGCAGCGCATCCTTGTACGTCAGATGCTCGAGCTTCGTGGCGCTTGGATCCTTCTTCGGATCCGCCGTGTACACACCGTCCACGCCGTTCTTCGCCATGAGCACCTCGTGGCAACCAATTTCGAGGGCACGCTGCACGGCGACCGTGTCGGTCGAGAAGTACGGCATACCGGCGCCAGCACCAAAGATCACCACGCGCCCCTTTTCGAGATGGCGCACGGCGCGAAGTGGAAGATACGGTTCGGCGACCTGCCCCATCGTGATGGCAGTCTGCACGCGCGTGGAGGTACCCGCCTGCTCGAGGAAGTCCTGGAGCGCGAGACAGTTCATGACGGTGCCGAGCATGCCCATGTAGTCAGCGCGACGGCGATCCATGCCTCGCTGGCTCAGCTCAGCGCCGCGGAAGAAGTTGCCTCCGCCCACCACAATCGCACACTCGACGCCCGAGGCAACACCCTCGGAAATTTCTTGCGCAATACTCGAGACCACATCGGGATCAACGCCCACACGGCCCCCACCGAAAGCTTCGCCCGAAAGCTTGAGGAGCACGCGGCGCGTCCCCTCTTTCGGTTCAATCGTGGGAATCGACGACGTGATGGGATCGGGATCGGTACTCATCAACATTCCTTCCGAGAGCGGGTTCTCGGGGTCTCAGTCTACCGGCCGCGCATCGTTCACTGCTGTGGGGAAGGTCCCCGTGTGACAAGACCAAAAAGAAGCGAGGGCTCACACCGGTCGGTGTGAACCCTCGCGTTGACGCTATGGCAAGCGTCGGAAAAATCAGTTGCCCACGCGGAAGCGCACGAAACCGGTGACCTTGCCACCAGCGGCCTCAACAACCTTGCCAACGCTCTGCTTCGGATCCTTCGCGAAGGGCTGGTCGAGAAGAACGTTTTCCTTGAAGAAGCCGTTCATACGGCCCTCAACGATCTTCGGGAGAGCCTTCTCAGGCTTGCCCTCGTTCTTCGCGGTGTCCTCGGCGATGCGGCGCTCATTCTCCACGACATCCGCGGGAACGTCCTCGCGGGTGAGGTAGAGAGGCGAGTACGCAGCGATGTGCATCGCCACGTCGCGCGCAACCTCGGCACCGGCCTTGTCGGTCGCAACGAGAACGCCGACCTGGGGCGGGAGGTCCTTGTTGGTGCGGTGCATGTAGTTCGTCACGACCTCGCCCTGGACGCGGCCGATGCGACGAACGAGGATCTTCTCGCCCATCGTTGCGCCAGCGTTCGTGAGCGCCTCACCGAAGGAGGTCTCAGCGAGCTCCTCGGGGGTCGAAGCGCCCGACTCGACGGCGGCCGCAACGGCCTCGTCACCGAGAGCGATGAACTTGGCGTTCTTCGCCACGAAGTCGGTCTCCGAGTTGATCTCGACGAGCGTACCGAGCTGGCCGCCCTCAACGTCGCGAACATCGGCGGCGACGAGGCCCTCCGATGCCGCGCGGCCCTCGCGCTTGGCGATGCCCTTGAGGCCCTTGACGCGGATGATTTCGACGGCCTTCTCGTGGTCGCCGTTCGCCTCGTCGAGAGCCTTCTTGACGTCGAGCATGCCCGCGCCGGTCTTCTCGCGAATGTCCTTGATGTCTGCTGCCGTGTAGTTAGCCATTATCTGTCTCCTCTAAATGGTTGTGGGAGCGAACAGTGATAGTCGAAAAATCAGGCTTCTTCGGAGGCTGCTTCGGCAGCCTTGTCCTCGGCAGCGGGCTTCTCGGCGCTCTCCTCGGCCTTAGCCTCGGTTGCGCCTTCGGCCTTATCGGCCTCCTGCTGCTGGACCTCGGACTGCTTGAGCAGTTCCTGTTCCCACTCGGCGAGCGGCTCGGCGTCAACAGCCGAAACGTTCTTCTCGCCCTGGGTCTGCTTCGCGTGGCGCTCCTGGAGACCAGCGGCAGCGGCATCAGCCACCACGCGGGTCAGGAGGGTCACGGCGCGGATCGCGTCATCGTTGCCCGGGATGGGGTACTGAACCTCGTCCGGGTCAGCGTTCGTGTCGAGGATCGCGACGATCGGGATACCGAGCTTGGTGGCCTCGTCAACGGCGAGGTGTTCCTTCTTGGTGTCCACGATCCACACGGCCGAGGGGGCCTTGCTCATGTCACGGATGCCGCCGAGGGTCTTTTCGAGCTTTTCCTTCTCACGGCGCATCATGAGAAGTTCCTTCTTGGTCCACTGCGAGCCGGCGACGTCCTCGAAGTCGATCTGCTCGAGTTCCTTGAGGCGGTCGACGCGGCCGGAGACGGTCTGAAGGTTGGTCAGCATGCCGCCGAGCCAGCGCTGGTTCACGTAGGGCATGCCCACGCGGGTGGCCTGCTCCTGGATCGACTCCTGAGCCTGCTTCTTCGTGCCAACGAAGAGGATCGTGCCACCGTGGGCAACGGTCTCCTTGACGAAGTCGTAAGCCTGATCGATGTAGGTAAGCGACTGCTGAAGGTCGATGATGTAGATGCCGTTGCGCTCAGTGAGGATGAAACGCTTCATCTTCGGGTTCCAACGGCGGGTCTGGTGACCAAAGTGGACGCCGCTCTCGAGGAGCTGGCGGAGTGTCACAACTGCCATGGTCGTAACTACCTTTCTGGGCTCTGGGCTCGCCCGCCTCGCTCACGCACATGTGGCGTGGGTTCGATGGGGTTCTCGCGCAAAGCCTGTTCTCGTTTATTACGGGCCGACGGTTGCCGGCTCGCCCTAGCGCCCTGCGTTTGTGCCGCCACTTCCCTCATGGGAGAGTTGTGGAACGATGGCACGCGCGCGTGAGTGGGCGCGCGAAGTCACCCGCGCATGCGAGTGCTACGGCAACTCTAATACAGCGAACCTGACTCCCGCACGAATCTTGAGGGACGTGTGAGCGAGTCCGCGCCTCACACTGCACACCCCTCGCGTTTCCACAGCATGAGCACCCCCCCTTGGCACCCGCACGAGAGCACGGTGTGCTTGAGGCATGCATATCTCCATCAGGTTCGGCACCCGCGTTCTCGTGATTCTCATGCTCCTCATCGGCGCGGGCGCCCTCGCGTTCGCGCCCGCTCACGGCGCAGGTGAAGAGGACTTCCCGCAGGAGCGCGTGAGCGCGATAATCAATCGTGCCCACCGCGCAGCCTTGGCCTTCGAGGCGCTCGCTTCACCGGAGCCACCACCGCTGCTTGACTCGAGCGCCCACGAGGGCATGTGGGCCTGGCCCGTGGGCCCCGCCCACGAGGTGGTGCGCTTCTTCGAAGCACCCGCGCATCGATACGGGCCGGGGCACCGCGGCCTCGACATCGCCGGTGGCGCCCTCGAGGTTCGAGCCGTGGAGAGCGGCACCGTGACTTTCGCGGGGAAGGTCGCGGGCAAACCCGTGATCGCGATCCTCCACGGCAACGGGCTCACTTCGACCTACGAGCCGGTTCTCGCCTCGGTCTCCAAAGGAGATGCCGTGAGAAAAGAGCAGCTAATCGGGGTTATCGAGCACCCGTCGGAGCACGCCCACTGTGAGGCCGGATGCGTACACCTCGGCGCCAAGCGAGGGAAGGACTACCTGGACCCACTACCGCTTCTCGAGGGGCGTGGACCAAGCGTTCTCCTGCCAGTCGCGTAGCGCCGCACACCACCGCACCCCACGTCTATCTCCGCGCCAGCTCCACACCTTCGAGGGGAGCTCACCGTTTCCCGTGCCTTCGCCGCGAAGTGACGTCGCCCAACGTCGCGCACCCCCTTAGGCTCGGGGATGCGCTTGCTTGACGGCCTCCTTGAGGCGCTCGGCAGAGACGTGCGTGTAGATCTGCGTCGTCTGGAGCGAGGAGTGCCCCAACAAATCCTGAACACTACGCAGATCCGCACCGCCCTCCATGAGGTGCGTCGCGGCACTGTGTCGCCACGTATGCGGAGAGATGTGCCCTTCAAGGCCTCCCTCTCGGGCGGCTCGGTCGACGACAGTCCTCACCGCGCGATCGTTGATGCGACCTCCGCGCACGCCTAGGAAGAGCGCCTCGTGTTCATCACGCACAAAGCTCGACCTCGCGATACTCTCCCAGCGATCAATGGCGTTGAGCGCGGGCACCCCGAGCGGCACAACCCGCTCCTTGTTCCCCTTGCCGATCACGCGCAGCGTGCGATTCTGGCGATCCACGCTCGCACGATTGAGCGCGCACAGCTCCGAGACTCGCAAGCCGGAGGAATAGAGCACCTCCAAGATGGCCGCATCGCGCACGCGCATGGGATAGACCTCGGGCGAACTTTGTGGTCCAACGGCCTTCTCGTGCGCAGCACTCTCCGCTTCCTCGAGGATGTCACGCGCCTGAGCGGCACTGATGACGTGCGGGAGGGTGCGCCCACGCTTGGGGGCCCGCAAGCGCCTGCCGGGATCAAGCTCCACGAGGCCCGCTTCACGCAACCACGCCGTGAACGTGCGCGCGGCAGCGGCACCGCGCGCCAGGGTCGTGGGACTGTGGCCGGCCTCGGCTCTTGCCGCGAGCCACGCGCGCAGGTCCTGGATTGTCAGGTCTCGCGCCCCTCGCTTCTCACTCTCCGCGCTCCCTTGGAACGTAAATTCGAGTAGAGAAACCGCGTCGGAAAGGTAGCCCCGAATCGTGTGCTCGCTGCGCGCACGCTCAAAACGAAGATGCCGCTCGTAGCGTTCAAGAACTTCTGCATCGCCTTCGGCGATGAGGAGCGCGCGGGCCGATCGAGGCGTCCGCGTTTCACTTGTGGGGGTCATAGCTCCAGTGTGGCACGCGCCCCGTTGAAGCCTCGAGCGCCCGCCTCCGCCAATCGCATCAAGATTTCTAGGTCTTTAGTCCCTTTTTCATCCACCTAGGCGGCCGTGCGTTAAGCATGAACATATTGATTCACGTTAAGGGGTCGCCATGAGCACCACATCTACTTCCTCGTCACGCGCTGCAAGCTGGACCGGCCCGATCGCCGGCATCCTCCGCATTCTTGTAGTCGTTGTTGTCCTGCTGTTTTTCGCCGTCAACGCCGCCGATCACCTTGGCTTCGGGCGCGCATGGACGAAACTGGTGGGTGAAAAGAGCATTCTGCGCTGAGGCACTCGCGCTCACGACGAAACACCTCCGCTATGGACTCGCAAGGAGCCAGGGGCGGAGGTGTTTCGTCGTGAGGGGGCAGTTCCAGATTAAGGCACGAGTGAGCGCCTTAAACCTCGTCGCCAGCAGTGATGGCCGAGGCCTCTTCTTGCTGAGTGATGTGTGGCGTTGTCACTCGCGTGAGGAGCTTGTGGCCGCTCACGAGGATCACAATCGACATGAGGATCGCCACTGCCGCGAACCAGTAGGGGCCGCCGGCACCGAGCGCATCCGCAATCGAACCCGAAACCGCCGGGGCAATCGCACCACCGAGGAAACGCACGCCCGAGTAGGTTGAGCTTGCAATGCTGCGCGGGAGATCGGTGGCTTCCATGACCGCCTCGGTGAGGGCGGTGTTGAGAATACCGAGGAACAGGCCCGCCACAACGACGGCAGTGACGAGAAGGGGAAGACGATCCGCGCCGAGCGCCATGGTCACGAGGCACGCCGCGAGGAGCGCGAGCGTCGCCGTCAACACCGGGATGAGCCCGAAGCGCCTCGTGAGGCGCGGAGCAGCGAGAACCGAGGTGAGGGCGAGGGCAAGGCCCCACCCGAAGAACACAAGCCCGAGCTCATGCGCGCCAAACTCAATTCCGGCCGAATGCGCAGCAGCCTCGAGCGGGTAGGGCGAGTACGCAAGAAGCGTGAAGAAGCCGAAGTTGTAGCACAGCGCGGCGGCGCTCAGAAGCAAGAGAGGTGGGCGACTCAGCGCCGCAAAGCCCGCGCCGAGCGAGGCCTTGGTGGGCTGGGCGGCAGGCTTCGGCAAAAGGACGATGATGGCGATCAGGCCGATCGCCATGAGTGCGGCTGTGCCGAAAAATGGCATGCGCCACGAAATCGACCCAAGGGCACCACCGGCGAGCGGCCCCACGGCCATCCCCACACCGAGCGCGGCCTCGTACAGGATGATCGCTTGGCCCGATCCACCCGAAGCAGCACCCACGATCGCCGCGAGTGCGGTTGAAATGAACAGGGCGTTACCGAGGCCCCATCCGGCGCGGAATCCGATGATCGCGTCAACGCTTCCCGCTGTTCCCGCGAGTGCCGCGAACAGCACGATGAGGATGAGGCCCGTGATCAGGGTGCGTTTCACCCCAAGCCTGCTCGAGATGAACCCGCTGAAGAACATCGCAATCGAGGTGACAATCAGGTAGCTCGTGAAGAGCAGCATCGTTTGCGAGGGGCTCGCGTGGAGCTCGCGGCTAATCGCCGGAAGGATCGGATCCACAAGGCCGATCCCCATAAAGGAGACCATGCAGGCGAAGGCGATCGCCCACACGGCCACGGGCTGATGCAGGATCGAGGGCGCCTTCTCGGGCTTCGGTGCTTGCGGCGTGTGAGCACCTTGGTCGTGTACGCGAGTGTGCTCGGGGGCAGCAACGGACATTCGAATAAAACTCCAATCTGACGATTTTCGGGCGCGTGGTTGCGCACGAGGAGAATGGTGATTAGCGGTGGCGGCGTGCGAGAATTTCGGCGAGGTCGCCGAGAAGCACCGCCGCGCGTTCAAGGGTGCGGAGATCTTCCGCTTCGAGCGTGGCGAGCGCGGGGCGTATGGATTCGGCCGAGGCAGCGCGAGAGCGCTCAAGTTCGGCCAGGCCCGCGTTCGAGAGTGCGATGACGCTTGCACGAGCATCGCTCGCGTCCGAGCGCCGTTCGACGAGGTCATCGGCCGCCAGGCGATTGACAATCCCCGTCATCGTCGGTTGCGAAACCGACTCGCGTGCGGCGAGTTCGCCCACGCGAAGAGGACCTCCATGCCGAAGGTTTGCGAGAACGCGCACCGAAATAAGCGAACGGTTTCCTCCTGCGCTACGCCCTGCGGCACGGCCGAAGCGAAGCCCGTTCGCCACGAGGGTATTCGCCAGTTCGTCGAGCGAATCATCGCTCGAAGCGCCGGCTTCACGCCCGTCGAAATCCCCTTTTTGCATAGCCTCACTATATAGGCAACCTAAGTATCTTCTCAACGTCGCTTGCGTAAGAAAGGTCGCACCGCCGCCGGGCTAGGCGCTCTTCACATCCAAGCGGCGCACACTGTGACCCGAGTTCTCCGCGAGCCCAAGCAGTTCGAGGCGTGCGAGACTCGCGCGGACCTGCTCGCGATCAAGCGCGCACTGCGTAGCAAGCTCCCGCACCCCAATTGAGGAAAACCGCGGGATTCCATCAAAAACAAGGCGATCGAGGGGCCCGAGAAGCTCGACATCAAGCGGCAGCGCGCCGCTGGCATCGGCGGGGTTTTCGGCTCCGACGGATCCCGCGACCCCGGATGCTCCGGAAATCATGAGTTCGATGTCCTCGACCCGTGAGAGCAGCTGTGCCCCTCGTTCGGCAATGAGGCGATGGCACCCGCTGCTTTCTGCCGAAGTGACGGGCCCAGGGACGGCGCCTACGGGAAGCGAGAGAGCATCGGCGTGCGCTGCGGTGGAAAGCGCACCCGAGCGCCACGCCGCCTCGACCACGACCGTGGCCTCACTTGCCGCCGCAATGAGGCGATTACGCGAAAGGAAACGCCACCTGGTAGGCCGCGCTCCAATGGGGGCTTCGGAAAAGAGCCCTCCCTCACCCCGAACTCGCGTAAGGAGTGCGGCGTTTGCCCGCGGGTAGTAATCGTCGAGCCCACCCGCGAGGAAAGCGGCGGTGCCGCCACCTCCTTCGTGCACGCTTCGGGCAGCGAGTGCGCCCGAGTGCGCCGCCGCATCGATCCCGAGCGCGCCGCCGGAAACCACGCGTACTCCGTGCTCCGCGAGCGCCGATGCGAAATCGTAGGCGACGCTCGTCCCGTATCGAGTCGCGCCGCGCGATCCCACGAGCGCAACAGCCTTCCGCTCCTCCAACCCGCCACGGCTTCCCGCGTGCCACAGCGCAAAGGGGGCGTTAATTCCAAGCCTAGTGAGCCCAGATACCCAGCCAACCTCACCTGGGCGCACAAGCGAGATGCCGCTTTCCCTTGACCGTTCGAGGACATTTCGTGCTTCTCCCGCACGTTCGGACCACGCTGCCTTCGCGCGCTCGGCAGCCTGGCGCGCGTTGCGGATCCTCATTGATTCGTGAGCGGCCGTCACGTGGAGCCTCTCGGCCTCCGGATCAGCTGCCGCTTCCTCTAGTACATTGGCGATTTCGCGTATCGTCCCCTCGAGTGCGAGGCTCAGGGCCTCCACCGGACCTCGCGCAAGCCACAAATATCGAGCGGCCGCATCGGTGGATTCGGCGAGGGCGCTCCACACCGCTCTTGCACGACGATCGGCTTCAGCCTCCGCACCATCCGCGGGAACTGCGCTCGGCTGCCAAAAATACCCTGGTGATGCCCCTACACGATGCTCTCCCACGTGCCCAGCGCTCATGCGGCATCCTCCCCTCGAAGCTCGAGAGCCGAAGCAACATGCGCGCTCGTGGGCCGAGCGGCGCCGGCAAGGTCGGCGAGAGTCCACGCGACTCGCCGCACGCGATCGCGGCCCCTCATCGTGAGACGCCCTCGTTCAACGGCGCGCACCAAGATTGCCTCATCGCTCTGCTCAAGCGGCATCTCTTGGTCGAGAAAACGGCCACTCAGCTGGGCATTCACAACGTAACCGCTGCCGTCGAGACGCCGATTTTGCGCCTCTCGGGCCGCGCATACTCTCTCGCGGATGTCGGCACTCGATTCCTCGTGCGATGCGCCGCTGAGCGTGCGTACGGGTGTAAGCCTGAGGCGAAGGTCGAGGCGATCAACAATCGGGCCCGAGAGCCTCGCCATGTAGCGGCGGCGCTGCATGGAGGTGCAGCGGCATCGGTCGCCGCGCGCATCGGCGTTTCCACACGGGCAGGGGTTCGCCGCAAGCACCAACTGAAACGCGGCTGGGTAGGTGGCGACTCCACGCGTGCGATGAAGAGACACCTCTCCCGTTTCAAGCACTTCCCGGAGCGACTCGAGAACTTTCGGCGCAAATTCGGGCGCTTCGTCGAGGAACAGCACTCCCCCGTGGGCGCGCGAGACCGCCCCGGGACTTGCGAGATTACTGCCGCCGCCAATGATGGAGGCGACGCTTGACGTGTGATGCGGCGCGATGAACGGCGCCTCGCGCACGAGGCCGCGCGTGGCATCGAAGTCTCCCGCGATCGAGGAAAGCGCGCTTAATTCGAGGGCGCGTTGAGCCTCGAGTGGAGGGAGGATGCTGGGCAGACGTGAGGCGATCATACTTTTGCCCGCACCGGGCGGTCCGAGTAGGAGCATGTGATGCCCGCCTGCCGCGGCAACCTCTGCCGCTTCGCGCCCGCGTTTTTGCCCCTTGACATCGAGAAAGTCGAGGCGTTCGCGCTCGGTGTCCGGATCCTCACCCTCATCCCTCTCCTCGCGTTCCAGCACATCAAAGAGCGCGCGCCGCGACCATTCGGCTCTACCGCCGAAGCCCTCGATGACCTCCCCTAGGTGCCGCGCCGATCGAACCTCAATACCGGGCACGAGCCGCGCTTCTTCAGCATTGGCCGCGGCCACGACGACGCGCCGCACCCCACTCTTTTCCGCCGCGAGCACGGCGGGCAAAATCCCCGGAACCGGCCGGAGGCTCCCGTCCAGGGCAAGCTCGGCAACGAACAATGTGCTCTCGAGGTTTCCCGGCGGGAGAACACCCTTCGCGGCGAGGGTCGCGACGGCTATCGGCAGGTCGAATCCCGAGCCGCTCTTTTTCATCCACGCCGGCGAGAGATTCACGGTGACCTTCTTCTCCCCCACGGCATGGCCGGCATTGGCACACGCGCTCTTGACGCGCTCGCGCGCCTGGAGGGTCGAGGAATCGGGAAGTCCCACGATCACAAATGCGGGAAGCCCCCGACTAATTTCGCATTCGACCTCGACAATGCGCCCTTCAAGCCCCCACAGGCTCATGCCCAGTACGCGCGCGACGCTCATGCTCCCACCGCCTTGAGATGTGTGACCTCGACGAACCCGCCGGGCATCACGAACACACCGAAAGCATCGAGTCGCACCTGGGAATGCCGGGGGCTTCGCTCGAGGAAGTAGGCGCCGATCATCGTGCGAAGCTTGCGCACTTTGCGCGCATCAACCGCACCCACGGCAGAGCCCATCACGAGGCTTCGCCGCGTTTTGACTTCGACAAACACGAGGGTGTCACCGTCGCGGGCGACGATATCGATTTCGCCGTGGCGCGTGCGAAAATTCCGTTCGAGAATTTCGTAGCCCGAACGCGCGAGGATATCGGCGGCGATGTCCTCGCCGAGGTTGCCGAGTTTCTTGGTGGGGAGCTTATCGGCACCGCGGGTGTCGACTCCTGTCGTGATCGTCATGCCTCACACGATGCCGAATGCCCGCGTCAGTGTCAGCCGCCACCTTGCGACTTGTGGACGGACGAGCGCTGTGGGGCGCGAGCCACCCCTTCGCGGTCGACTTCTTAGATGTCGAACGCGGGCTTTTCGAGCTCTTCAACGTTGACGTCTTTAAACGTCAGTACACGAACGGTGCGCACGAATCGCGAAGTGCGGTGCACATCCCACACCCATGCATCGGCGAGGTTCAGTTCGTAAAACACCTCGCCGCCTGCGTGCTGAACGTGCACGTCGACCTGGTTCGCGAGATAAAGCCGGCGCTCGGTCTCGACGCGGTAGGCGTAGGTTCCCACGACATCGCGGTATTCGCGATAGAGCTGGAGCTCCATGTCGGCCTCGTAGGCGTCGAGATCATGCACGTTCATGTTGCTCTCTCCCTCACGTCGAAGGTCGTGTACTCATACGGAAACGCGCGGCTTCCACGAGTCTCAAGATTACAGCGGCAGGTCGAGTACTTGCTGCTCGGCGGGCACGAGGTTCCAACTCGAGCGGTGCTCGGCGTGGAGACCAAGCCGCACGATCGCCTCGCGGTGAGCTTTCGAACCGTAACCTTTATTACCCGCCCATCCGTACCCGGGTGCTTCAGCATCAAGCGCAGCCATGTGCCGATCCCGCGCGACCTTCGCGAGGATGCTCGCGGCTGCAACGGCGGCGCACGTTTGGTCGGCCTTAATCACGACGTCCAGCGGGCAGCTGAGCGGCGCCGCGAGTCCGCGCGTCACGTAGTCAAGGTTCCCGTCAAGAATGACACCGGCAAGCGGCACATCGAGCACCTCGCGTACGGCTTCGAGCGCCCGATTCGCCGCGAGCGTGAGAGCCATGGAAATACCGTGCTCATCAATTTCCCGGGCGCGCGCGGTTCCGACGGCGGCTGGGCAGCTCACACTGCCGCACGGGCAAATCGGGCCGAGCGGAAGGGGAATTGAGCGCCCCTCTCCCACGAGAGCGGCAAAGGCCGCCTCACGCCTTTTTGGGCTGAGGAGCTTTGAGTCTTTGAGTCCGGGCGGAAGCTCGGCAGGCGTCGGAACCGCGCCTTGAGCTCGTTCGCACCTAAGGGCGAAGGCCCCCACCGCAACCGGGCCGGCGAGCGCACCGCGCCCAACCTCGTCAAGACCGATGACCGCGCACGAAGCGGCATCGGGGTGCGCATCAAAGAAGGCTTGCGCACGGTGCAGTTCGCGCTCGGGGGTCGCAGTGGGGCTCGGCATAGGCATCACGCGGCGAGCGCGTGGTGCGTGAGGCCGTTCGTTCGCCCCGTTTTGACGCTTGCCGAGCTCTCGGCGCTGTTCACTTTCTCGAAGACCTTCTCGCCATCCTTGAGCGTGCTCCATCGATCGAACGGGAGGAACAGCAGAACCGCCTTGCCCGTGACCTTTGATTCATCGACGAAGGGGTCTTCGCCACGCGCGTAGTGTTCGGAAGAGTCGGCGCTATTGAAACGGTTATCGCCCATGACCCACAGCTTTCCCTCGGGAACCGTGACGTCGAAAGACACCTGGCAGGCACCATTGCCGGGAACGATGTACGTTTCGTTGAGCTCGATGCCGTTGACCGTCATCGCGCCGCCGCGCTCCTTACACACGATGCGGTCGCCGCCCGTGCCGATCAGGCGTTTGACGAGGTGATTCTCGGTGGGGTCGGGGGCGAGGCCCACGTAGCTGAGGGCCTTCGACACCTGCTGGCCGGTTGTGAGAGGCCCATCGGAGTTGCCGCCCACCCAATGACCCGGATCTTGGAAAACGATGACGTCGCCTCGGTGAAGATCGAGAACTCCCGGGTGGAGCTTGGAGACGAGGATCTTGTCGTCCTCCATGAGGGTTGGGTGCATCGAAGCCGAGGGAATGAAGAACGGCTGCACGAGGAAGGTTTTAATGAGCACGGCCACGACGAGCGCCACGACGATCGTGATGGTCCAGTCGAGCACGGTCGCGAGAGCCCCGCCCCTTCTCTCACGCGCACTTCCGGCAGCTCGATGCGTGGGCACCTCGACGGCATCGACGGCGCGGGAGGCAGTCGATGGTTCTCCCTGCTCGGGAGCCGCGGCGGCGAAGTTATCGTGCTCAGACATCTGTTCCAGTCTAGTGGGAGATGTTTCGCGCAACGGTGAGGGGCCACACGACACGCGTCACGTGCCCCCGCGTGCGCTCCACTGGCACCATTCCGCCGCCGGGATCGCCAAGGTGGTTGCGCGAATCGGAGGAGTCGTTGCGAGAATCACCAAGGAGAAACATCCGCCCCTCGGGCACGGCAACATCGAAGTCAATCGCGCTTGCGCGCGAGAGGGAAGCCGGGAGGTAGGGCTCGTCGAGGGGGTGGCCGTTGACCTCGAGTTGGCCGTCATCGGTGCAGCAGCGTACGCGGTCGCCACCGATGCCGATCACGCGCTTCACCCAGTAGCGGGAAGAACCTCCGAAATACCCCTCACCGTCAAACACCACAACGCTTCCGCGCGTAGCGGTGCCTCGCGTCGTACGGTCCACGAGGATGTACTCCCCCGACTCGAGCGTGGGAGCCATCGAACCGCTCGGCACGTGGTAGGTCTCGGCAACGAAGTGCCGCACCCCCAACACGGCGAGAAACACCACGCATAAAGCCGCGGCGATCACCCACACGAGGGGCGATCGCCGCGGCTGAGATTGGGACGGCAAAGCGCGAATCAGGAGTGCTCGCGCTTCTCGCGGATACGAGCCTTCTTGCCGGTGAGGCCGCGCAGGTAGTAAAGCTTTGCACGGCGAACGTCACCGCGGGACACAACCTCGATCTTGTCGATCGTCGGGGCGTGAACCGGGAACACGCGCTCGACGCCAACGCCGAACGACACCTTGCGAACGCGGAAGGTTTCCTTGATGCCGCCACCCTTGCGGGCGATCACGTAGCCCTGGAACACCTGGATACGCGAGCGGTTACCTTCGACAACCTTCACGTGCACCTTGACGTTGTCGCCAGCACGGAAATCGGGAACGTCGCTCTTGAGGTGAGCCGCATCGAGTTCATCGAACTTCTGCATGAGTTTTCTCCTGCCTCCCGCCCCGGGTCGGACGGCGAATGGTTTACCCCCTGGCGGCGGAACAAGCCCGCCGAGGGCGTCTGTGAATCATTCAAAGTGTGCCGGGCCTCTGGCCGCCATTCCGGTGGCGACGGATCTGCCCTGTTGCCTCGTGCCGCAACCCCCCGAGGCAGGTGACGGCGCAACACGCACGGTCATCCATTCTGCCACTGCTCTAAGCAGCACGCAATAAGATATGCCGCGACAAAGGATGCGAGCTTGCTCGCACGAAAGGAGCCTCACGTGAGCGAGAAAGACAACCGCGATGCCGACCAGCGTCGAGGATCGCGCCGAGCCACCGCGAGCGAAGGCCTCACGCGCGCGGAGGCCCGAAAATTCGTCGAACACTCCACCAAGGAGCACGTCTCAAACCTCGTCTCGTTCGTGCTTGTACTGCTCGCACCCGCAGCGCTTTTCTGGACCCTCGCCCTCCTCCCATGGACCGCGGAGGATCCCGCACTCGCGACAATCGTGGGACTCGCCGTCGCGCTCATCCTTGTGATCGCGGGACTCGTGGTGCACTTCGTTGTGCCGCGAAAGCGCCACGGGGTGCTCGAGGCGGTCGAAGAAGGACACGTCGAGCCGACACCCGAATCGGCAAAGGTGGCGAAAGCTCACCGCGAGAAGGCCAAGCCTCTCAACGCCGTTCTCCTGGGGGTCGGCTTCCTCGCTGTGCTCGCGTCCCTTGCCTGCGCGGTCCACGCTTTCATGACGAGCGGCTTCTGGCCGCGCATTTTCCTCGACATCGGCTGCGCATTCGGCCTCGCAGCAGTCGCCTTCGCGGCCTTCTACTGGCCGTTCACCACGCGCCGCCTCGCCCGTCACCTCGGCGCGGCACAGCACCCGAGCGAAGAGCACGAAGAAGGCTAACGAGAGCCCGCCTCCCCGGGGAGTGCACGGCCCTCGAGAAGATCCGGCCGCCGCTCGGCCGTGCGTTCGAGGGACCGCTCACGCCGCCACTCATCGATGCGCGCGTGGTGGCCACTCAAGAGCACCTCGGGCACGTCACGCTGCACCCCGTCGGGCGAAGTCCAGCTCGCGGGCTTCGTATAAAGCGGGTACTCGAGTAGCCCGCTCGTATGAGACTCCTCGACGATCGATTCGGGGTTGCCGAGCACGCCCGGCACGAGCCGCACGATTGCTTCGGTCATCGCGAGTACCGCGACCTCACCACCGTTGAGCACGTAGTCTCCAAGTGAGCTGAGCGCGACCCGCACCCCCTGATCACCAAGGTATTCGTACACGCGCTCGTCGATGCCTTCGTAGCGACCGCACGCGAAGATGAGCCACGGCTCCTCACTGCGTTGTTCGGCGGCGCGCTGCGTAAACGGTTCACCCGCGGGATTAGGGAAAATCACGAGCGGTGACGTGAGGGCGCCGTCGGACTCCCTCTCCCCCGAAGCGAGCACGTCCGCGAAGGCCTCCGCCCACGGCTCGGGCTTCATCACCATGCCGGCGCCTCCGCCCACGGGAGTGTCATCAACCGTGTGGTGGCGATCATGGGTGTAGTCGCGCAGGTTATGCAGGCGCAGATCCACGAGCCCATCCTTGCGGGCCTTACCGATGAGGGAGAGTTCGAGCGGAGCAAGGTACTCGGGGAAGATCGTGATGACGTCGATGCGCACGAAGCCCTAGCCTTCCGCTCCGTCACGCTCACTGAGCGCATTCTCGGGATCAAAGAGCCCGCCGGGCGGGTTCGCCAGCACAAAACCGTTGTCGATGTCGACCTCGGGCACGAGTTCCTCAACAAACGGAAGCATGATGCGGCGCCCGTCGCCCCCGCGAACGAGCAGAACGTCCTGCGCGGGATAGTGCTCGAGACCGATCACGGTGCCGAGCACCCGGCCGTCTTCCGTGCGCACTTCGAGGCCTTTGAGCTCCTCGGGATACCAGGCATCGGGGTCCTCTTCGAACTCTTCTTCGCGGTCGAGCTCAAGCGTGAGATCGGCGCCGCGAAGGCTCTCCGCAGCGGTGCGGTTGTGAATCTCCGCGAATTTCACGTACCAGCGCCCCTGCTGCGTGCGTGTTGAGGTGAGGGTGAGCCGTGCGGGCACCCCCTCAGGGCCATCCACGTCAAACTCGGCGCCCCTCACGAGACGCTCCTCGGGGATATCCGTGCGCACCATGAGCGACACCTCGCCCTTGAGACCGTGTGCCTTGCCGATCGTGCCCACGACTACCGTGACATTCCTATTCACCGGCGAGCTCACCTCCCTCGGTGCCTTCACCCGTCTCGCCCGGATCCTCCGCGGGAAGGTCCACGGCGCCCTCGTAGCCCGCAGCCTCGCAGGCGGCACCGAAGCCATCAAGCTTCTTGCGCGAACCGCTCGAATCACGGTCGCCGTCAAGCACGGAGCGGAACGGCTCTTGCACCTCGATCAGGGCGTTCTTCACGCCCTCGTCATCAACGTTGTCAATCTCGTTTTGGAGGAGATCGTTGAGGTTCCGCACCTTGGGAAGGTCAGATTCCGGAACGTGCTTCCCGTAAAAACCCACGGCCTTGAAGGAGTTCGAGGTGAACACGTTGCCGTTGCGGTACTCGGTGAACAGTTGCGGCCTCGTCGCGAGCTCAGCGCACACGAGCTTTGCGGGTTTCTTCCCCTTCTCCCCGCCGCCGCTCGCCCAGGTTGCGTGAACGGACATCGGCGCGCACGCCGAGGCAAGCCCCTCGAGCGCTCCCTTGAAGGCGTCGGTATCGGCGTCCTTCCCCTTTGCGGATTCCGTTTCGATCCAGTCGGCGACCGCGTCTGCGGCCCCCTTCACGTCTTCGGTGGATTCCTCGAACGTACCGCGCAGCTCTTCGGCGGCACTCTGGAACAGGTACTCGTTCGTGCCGCCGATCTCGAGCGCGCTCGCCCCCATGGCGATCGCCTGGAAATACTCGGGTGAGACGTAATCGGGGTCGCCGAAGAACTGCGTGCACGCATACTCGGTGGCGGGATCGGTCTTCGGCTTTTTGGCCCCTACCTTCGTGACTTTCACGGTGCTGCCATCGGCGGGCTCGCCACCCTTCTGGCCAATGGCATCGCACCCGGCTGCACCGAGCACAAGAAGGGCTGCCGCGCCGAAGGCGGCAAACGGGCGAAGAATTCGGGAGAGCGTCATGGGGTCCTCACTCACGGGTCTCATAAGAAAAGGCGGCAGCCGCGCCACACTGTAGCGTTGCTGCCGCCTCAAGGTGCATTGTCACCGTTAGCGCTTGTCGGTGTCCACGATGTCCACGCGAATGTCGTCGTCGGACAGTGCCGTGGTCACGGTGCGCAGCGCGCGGGCGGTGCGGCCCGAACGCCCGATCACGCGCCCGAGGTCATCGGGGTGAACGCGCACTTCGAGAAGTGGCCCACGGCGGGTCGACTTCTCCTTGACGCGCACGTCATCGGGGTTGTCGACGATCCCGCACACGAGGTGCGCGAGAGCTTCGGCGCCAGCACTCATGCTCAGGCCTCTTCGGTGGTCTCTTCGGAAGTCTCGGCTTCGGTGCCCTCAGCCGACTCCTCGGAGGACTCGGCGTTCTCGGCAGCCTCGGCGGCTTCCTTCTCGGCGGCAGCTTCAGCCTCGGCCTTTTCCTTGGCGGCCTTGACCTCTTCGCGCTTCTCGGCGGCGGCCTTATCGGCGGCAGCGATGCGCTCCTCGGCGCTGAGCTTGGCTTCCTTGGTCTTGAGGGTGCCTTCGGTGCCCTCTTCGCCCTTGAACTTCGCCCATTCGCCAGTGACCTTGAGGATCGCGGCGACCTGGTTGCTCGTCTGAGCACCAACGCCGAGCCAGTACTGCGCGCGCTCCGAGTCGATCTCCATGAACGAGGGCTGCTCGTTCGGGTTGTACTTGCCGATCTCTTCGATCACGGCGCCGTCGCGTTTCTTGCGCGAGTCGACAACAACGATGCGGTAAACCGGTGCATGGACCTTGCCCATGCGCTTAAGACGAATTTTGACGGCCACGAGGCTGTCTCTCCTTCTGCATAAGAATGGGTGAGATTCGCGCTGCCCGTGGGGTCAACATAAGCTGCGCGTTTCTCGGCTGGACGCGCCCGGCCGGGTAGAGGGCTCCGGAGCGGGCACATACAAGCGTCAATTATGCCTGAAACCGCCCCCTCGGCGAAAGGCCGTTGGGTGTGCCTCCGGGCACAGTTATGGGTCCGACGGTGGCCGCGCCCCGCTCGTTACTCACCTGAAAGCGGCGCGGAGCAATAGTCAGAGATACTGAGGGCAAAGAACCGATCGACGGCGAACGCGGGATACCCCTCGCCGTCGGCCCCCGCACCGGTCTCCCAATCGCCGAGTCTCACGAGGTTCAGTCTCGCGCGAAAGTCTCGCAATTTGCGGTGCGTCTCGTGCGTGTCACCGGCCTTCGCGATCGCGCGAAACTCGGCGAGTGCTTCTTCCACACTCGCGCGCTCATAGAGCTTCACGCTTCCACCCACGGCACCGGCCTGCGCCGCCTCCCACGTGAGCGGTCGGTGTGCGCCAAGGAAGTCCTCCACAACGATCACGAGGGCGTTCTGCTCGCTTAGCGGATCGGCGCGCAGCTCCCGCACGATCGCTTCGAGCGCTTCGTCAACCGCCGCGACCTGGTAGCCCTCGCGCATAAAACCCACGCGCGGAAACGTTTGCCCTTCGATGCTCTCGGCAAGAGCCAGCGAGCGCTCAACATCCCCCTCGGTGAGCACGAGTTCTTCATCGAGCGTGTCGAGGAAGCGATCGACATCCTCGATGCAGTAGCGCGCACCGCGCTTCGAGGTAGGGAATCGAAGCCCCGATGTGAGGGCGGGAAGACTGCCGGTCGTGACGGTGGACATGTGCGCTACTTTCCGAGCATCTTTCGCAGTTCGGGCGGGAGCTGGTTCATATCAAGGTTCGACAGATCCGAGGCGGCGTCGGCCCCCTGCCCCGTGCCACCGAAGGCACCGCCGCCGAACGCCGCACCCTTTTTCTGTGCTTGCTGCTCGGCCCAGGCTTTTTCTTCGGCTGCGCGCTTCGCAGGGTTGCCCGAGCGAGATTTCTTCTTGTTTTTCTTCGGTGACTGCATGCGCCCGCGGGACTTTTTACCAAAGCCCATGCCCGGGGCGCCCATCGCTCCGCCGCCGGCCATGCCTCGACCCACCGAGCCCATCATCTTCTGCATTTGCTTGAACTGGTCAAGAAGGCGATTGACCTCGGTCACGGTCGTGCCGGAGCCCTTCGCGATGCGTGCACGGCGAGAACCGTTGATTTCCTTGGGGTTCGCGCGCTCGAACGGGGTCATCGACTGCACCATGGCTTCGATACGCGTGATCATCGAATCGTCGAATTGATCGATGGCCTGCTTGTACTGGCGCATATTCGGCATCATGCCGAGCATCTTCTTCATCGAGCCCATAGATTTGATCTGCTGGAGCATCGACATGAAGTCGTTGAGGTTGAACTCTTCGCCCTGCGCAAGCTTCGAGGCGACCTTCTCGGCCTCCTCGCGGTCCATGCGCTTTTCGGCCTGCTCGATGAGGGTGAGCACATCGCCCATGTCGAGAATACGGCTCGCCATGCGGTCCGGATGGAAGCGCTCGAAATCGCCGAGGGCCTCGCCGGTCGAAGCGAAGAGGATGGGGCGGTCGGTGATGCCCGTGACGGAGAGTGCCGCGCCACCTCGCGCATCGCCATCGAGCTTCGACAGCACGACGCCGGTGAAGCCTACGCCGTCGCGGAAGGCTTCGGCGACGCGCGCCGCGTCCTGACCGATCATCGCGTCGACCACGAAGAGAATGTTGTGCGGCTCCACAGCGTCGCGGATGTCGCGCGCCTGCTGCATCATTTCCTCGTCGACGCCGAGGCGGCCCGCGGTATCGACGATGACGACGTCGTACTGCTCGCGTGCCGCGGTCGCCACGCCATCGAGGGCAACAACGACGGGATCGCCCACGCCGTTGCCGGGCTCGGGAGCGAAGACCTTGACGCCCGCACGCTCACCGACGATCTGGAGCTGGTTGACGGCGTTCGGACGCTGGAGGTCAGAGGCCACAAGGAGCGGCGTGTGTCCCTCCTCTTTGAGGTGTTTCGCGAGTTTTCCGGCGAGGGTCGTTTTACCGGCACCCTGGAGACCCGCGAGCATGATGACGGTGGGCGGGTTCTTCGCGAACTGGAGCTGGCCGGTCGCGCCACCGAGAATCTCCACGAGTTCGGCGTGGACGATCTTCACGACCTGCTGCGCGGGGTTCAGGGCCTTCGACACTTCTGCGCCGAGGGCGCGTTCACGCACGCGCGACGCAAACTGCCGCACGACGGGAACGGCAACGTCCGCATCGAGCAGTGCGCGGCGAATCTCGCGCACGGTCTTGTCGATATCAGCCTCGGTAAGGCGGCCCTGGCCACGCAGGCCCTTGAGGGTTTTACTGATGCGATCGGAGAGATTGTCAAACACGAAAAATTAGCCTCGGGAAAAATTGGGGCGGCGAGCAAGGTGACGGCGCGCACCCGTGGGGGCGCACCTCGCGAGCCGGAGCGCACCCATTGTAACGGGGCGGGCGCCCTCCGGCTCGCGTGAAAGAGGTGAGGGTAACTACTCGAGAAGGGCGTCCACGAACCCGTAGGGATCGAACGGCGTGAGGTCATCCATGCCTTCGCCGAGACCCACGAGTTTCACGGGCACGCCGAGCTCGCGCTGGACGTTGACGACGATGCCGCCCTTCGCGGTGCCGTCAAGCTTCGTGAGCGCGATACCCGTGACATTCACGGCCTCCGCAAACACGCGCGCTTGCTGCATGCCGTTTTGACCGGTCGTCGCATCGAGAACGAGGATGACCTCCTGGATCTCGGCACCCTTGAGGGCCTTCGACGCGACGCGGCGGATCTTGCCGAGCTCGTCCATGAGGCCCTTCTTGTTCTGGAGGCGGCCGGCGGTATCGATCACCACGACGTCCACCCCCTGCTCGATCCCCGCTTGAATGGCGTCGAAGGCGACGGAGGCCGGGTCGGCATTCTCGCGCTCGCTTCGCACGGTCGTCACGCCCACGCGTTCGCCCCACGTTTGGAGCTGATCGGCAGCCGCGGCGCGGAAGGTATCGGCCGCGCCAAAGAGCACCGTGCGCCCCTCGGCGATGAGCACGCGACCAAACTTGCCGGTCGTCGTCGTTTTACCGGTGCCATTGACGCCCACCATCATGACGACGCTCGGCACCATCGAGCCATCGGGCGCTTCGATCGCGCTCGCCGCAAGACGACGATCGAGATCGGGGTTCACGAGCTTCACGAGCTCCTCGCGAAGCACCTCGCGGACCGCATCGGGATCCTTTGTGTTAAGCACTTGCACACGCTCGCGAAGCGCGTCCATGAGTTCATCTGTGGCGTCCGGGCCGAGATCAGCCATGAGGAGGGTCTCCTCGATCTCGTCCCACGTATCCATGTCGATCTCACCGCTCGTGAGCAGCGCGAGGATGCCGCGGCCAATCGCACCGGAGCGCTGGAGGCGCTCGCGAAGGCGCACCATGCGGTCGGCGGTCGGCTCTGGCGTTTCGACGGCGGCCTGGGGCTCGGTCCCGGGCGCGGGCTCCTCGGATGGCGCGGAAGGCGCGACAGGCTCGGCGGGCGCAGCACTCTCGGCTGGGACCGGCTCGGCTGGCTGCGCGGGCTCGGCTGGTGCGACCGACTCAGCTTGTGCGGCGGGGGCGGCGGAGTCGACCTTTTCGGCGGGCTCCACGGCTGCCGGCTCAGCGGCCGGCTCTCGTACACCAGACTCGGATGGCTCGGCTGGTGCGACCGACTCAGCGGGCGCGGTGGTTGCTGGCTCATGCGTGTCTGACGCCTGCGGGGCCGCCTCGTGTGAGCCTTCGCGTGCGGTGGGAGCCTTGGAAGCGTCGGAAGTCTCCCCTTCCTCGCCCTCCTTTTCGCGAGCGGGCTTTTTGGCGGGCGCCGAAAGCGTGTCTCCCCACGTGGGGGCCGCCGGGCGCTCGGGCCTCGAAGGCTTTTTCTCCTCGCCCTTCGCACCCTTCTCAGGGGCGTCCTTCGAGGCGTCCTTATCGGTGTCGGTTCCCGACGGCCGCGTGAGCGCCCACAGCCCCGCAGCGATGACGGCGATCCCGCCGCCGCTCGCGGCGAGGGTCAAGATCAGTTCGTTTAAGTCCATCGGCCCTCCTTAAACACCCGCGCACGAGGAAGCGCGCGGCAAAAGATTTCCTCGCCATTGTACGGAAACGACCCGCGCGGGGCGCGGGTCGAGAAACGTGGGGAGAGGCGAGCGGGGGCCTCAAGACGCGAGACGAAGCGGCTCTCGCTCAGCTTCATCCTCGCCCTCGTGCACATTTTCCCGGCTCTCGCGCGATTCGGTAGCGGCGCGCTTTTCACCTTCACGAAGGGGCCAGGCTTGCACGGGAACACTCGCCCGCATCGATGCCGAGGGGGTGCGGCTCACGGCTTTCGAGGACCCCTTCGTGCGCGAGGGAGCATTGCCCGTGTTCTTCTGCGCCATCACGACGACCGCGATAAGACCCGCGGCGAGCGCGACGGCCACGAGCATAAAGAGGATGACAGGTCCCATGCCCAATATTTTGCCTCATCTTTACTCGGAAAATCGCCATTGTGGCCCGCGAGTCCCAAAGCTGCGTGTGTTTTTCGCGATATAGACGCCCGAGCGTCGCTTCGCGTTAACCGCGATTCACGCGGCGAGCGAAGGGAACCAGATGCCGATTTCCCGGGCGGCCGATTCGGGTGAATCAGAGCCGTGGATGAGGTTCTCAATCACGGGCTTGTCCCATGCACGACCGAGGTCACCGCGAATCGTGCCAGGGGCCGCCTGCGTTGGCTGCGTAGCCCCCATGAGCGAACGCATCCCCGCGATGCATTCATCGCCTGCGACGACGAGTGCGACGAGCGGACCCGAGCTCATGAACTCGAGCATGGGAGGAAAAAACGGCTTGCCCTCGTGCTCAGCGTAGTGCGCCGTGAGTTCCTCGTGGCTTGCGGTGCGTTGATCGAGCGCGAGGATGGTGTAACCCTTTTGCTCGATGCGACGAATGATTTCGCCGCGCAACTGACGCTTCACGGCATCGGGCTTGAGAAGAATGAGCGTGCGTTCTTGTGTCATGCCTCTCACCTTAGCGTGCGGCGGCATCATCTCCCAGAACACGGCGATCGATCGCGTCCTTCTCGCGGTCGAGCTGGCGCCCCTTGACCACACCGAGCCAGTAGAGCACCGCGAAGAATGCGCCAACGACGTACATGGCGGGCACGAAGAGTCCAAAAAGGATGAGCGGCGCTTGGAGCGCGAGGCCGAACCAGTAGGGCCAGGCCTGGCCCTTCGAGAGCAAGCGCGCCGCGAGAATGAACACGACGAGCAGCACGAGGGCAAGAATCCAACTCACGAGACGTGTGTCCGGCGCGAGGCCGTGAGCGACGAGACCACCGAAAAGCGCCACGAAGGCTTCGCAGGCAAGAATCGTCGCGCACAGCATGCGCTGCGCGCCCGACTTGCGGGTGGAGGGGGTGATGTCCACGTTCCTCACTCCCCCACCCTGCCAAGAAGCTGGCGCACTTCAGCCGCGAGCGTGATCGAGCCTGTGGCCACGATGCCCGAGAAATCATCCCCGCCCTGTTCGGCAGCGTCCACCGCTGTTTGGATCGCATCGGGCAGGCTCGCGCATTCGATCACGCGGTCCTCATCTCCGAAAATGTCTCGTGCTTCCATCGCCAGCAGATCCGTGGGGATCGCACGCGGCGAAGTGCTCTCGGTGATCACGACGATGTCCAAGAGTGGTTCGAGGATCGCGAGGATTTCGCTCGCGTCTTTCTCCTTGAGGATGCCCACGATGCCCACGGTGCGCGTGAACCGGAAGCTCTCGCGTACCGTTTCAACGAGCACTTCGGCACCTGCGGGGTTATGCGCGGCGTCAACGAGGATCGTGGGTGCCTGGCGCACGACTTCGGCGCGGCCCGGGGAGGTCACGCGCTCGAGTCCCGCGCGCACGAGTTCACCATCGAGCGGGGCATCGCCGCCGGTGAGAATCGCTTCCGCCGCGGCGATCGCGAGAAGAGCGTTGTGGGCCTGATGAGCGCCGAGAAGCGGAACGAAGATCTCTTCGTAGCGCGCGGCGATGGACTGCACGGCGATCACCTGCCCGCCGACCGCGGGGACGCGATCAATGACGCCAATCTGCTCCCCCTCGATTGCGGCGGTCACGCCGAGTTCGGCGCAGCGGTCTTTAAGGACGTCGAGCGCGCCGGGGAATTGCTGCGCCGCGATGATCGCGAGTGCACCCTCTTTAAGGATCCCGGCTTTCTCCCCTGCGATCTCCTCGATCGTGTCACCGAGGTAGTCCTGGTGGTCGAGGGCGATGGGGGTAATGACGGTGACATCGGGGTCGATGACGTTGGTCGCGTCCCACCGGCCACCGAGTCCGACTTCCACGATGGCAACATCCACGGGAGCGCTCGCGAACGCCTGAAACTGCATCGCCGTGAGGTACTCGAACATGCTGATTCGCACGCCCGTTTCCGCATACTCGCGATCGACTGCCTCGGCGAACGGGAGCACGTCCTCGTAGGCCTGCACGAATCCTTCTTCGCTTATGGGTGCGCCATCGAGCGCGATGCGCTCCGTGGGGGTGTGCATGTGGGGGCTCGTGAGGCGGCCCGTGCGAAGTCCCGCCTCGATAAGGAGGGCCTCGGCGATGCGTGCCGTAGAGGTTTTGCCGTTCGTACCGGCGATGTGGAGCGTGCGATAGGCGCGCTCGGGGTGCCCCATGAGTTCGAGGAGACGTTCGATGCGGGTAAGACTCGGTTCGATCTCGTTTTCGGGGGCGCGCGATTGAAGGTCTGCCCACACCTTCGTGAATGCCTCACTGTGCTCGATGCCGCTGGGCCGTGCCATGGACTGCTTCACTCTGCCTTTCGCGCCGGTGGTTCGTGGCCTTCAGTGTAGTGGCATACGCCCTCGGCGCGGGCGTGGGCGGCGTGCGCAAGGCCCGGCTCGTGCTCCACACCTCACGGTGATCCCCGGGAAGGCTGATCGTGGGGCTTCACTTTCCGACGCTTGCCTACGCTCAAGAGCAGGGCACGGCACCGGCTGTTGCCGTGTTTCGGGGAATGCACGAAGGGGAAACGGCGTGGGGAATTTTTTGGGAATGGACACCGCGCAGGTGCGCGGAGCAGCTCACGCGCTCGATGAACTCGCGGGGCGCCTGAACACCGAGGCAGGCCACGTGAAAGAGGAAGCGGGCGCGGTCCCGTGGGAAGGCGCCGATGCGGAAGCCTTTCGCGCGCGCATGGCAGGCGTCTTTGCTCCACAGGTCCACGCGGTGATCTCCCAGCTCTTTTCCCTCGCCCACACACTTGAGAGCAACGCCCTCGAGCAAGATTTGGCGTCCAGCCAGGGCGGTGCCCAGGTCGGCGGCGCCGGAGCATCTCCCCTGGCCCTTGCGGGAGCTGCGCAGGCACACATGCTCGGTCTTGGCATTCTTGCCGCCCAGGGCGCTCGCGCGCGCGATCTTCTCGGCCTCACGTCGCGTCGCGTACGAGGAATCGGCACAGAGAACACCCACACGTTCAACCCCACCGTTGGCCTGACTGCACTTGCCGCTATGAAGTATTTGAGCAGCACAGGGAAAACCTGGTTCCTCAACCCTCACTTCGAGGTGACCCCCACGACCCGGCCGAGCACGCTCGTGGGCATCTCCGCCTACCGAGATTCGCACCCACCGCGCGAGCTCGCGGACCTCCTCGAATTCACCGAGGAGGCACGCCACGCACGCGGCGCGGGTGAAAATCGCGAGAACTACCGCGTGCAGCACTTTCGCACCGCCGCGGGAGAAGAAACCTATGTCCTGTACATGCCTCCCACCCAAATCGCCATGGAGAAAGAAAAGGCGTGGGATGGAACCGCGGGCAACTCGCGCGATTGGGCCTCCAACATCGGGATTATGACGGGAATGGAGGTGACGACAATGAAGAACGCGCGCGCCGCGCTCGAAGCCGCGGGCGTTCCCAAGGGCGCGAACCTCATGCTCGTCGGCCACTCGCAGGGAGGTCTCGCGGCGGCATCGCTCGCGTCGCGATCCGACTTTAACGGCCAAGGCGGCTACAACGTCACGAACGTCGTCACGTACGGCTCCCCGGTCGACGCCTTCACGCCCGCACAATCGAACACCAAGGTCTTCGCGATAGCGCACAAGCAGGGACTGCGAACCTACGCGGAAAACATTCTTGGTGGCCCCTCGCGCTCTGGCATCTCCTTTACGGTCGACCCGGTTCCGCTCCTCGATCTCGGTGGACTAGGCCGCCCACATTCACCGCAGGTCACCAACATTGACCTCACCCCCGCGACGGACCACGACGCGGGTCTCAACACCGGAGTCTCCTTTTTCCAACCGGGGCAAGCACCGGTGGACGTGAAGTTGCCGGGCTACGATCTGGGCGCCGCTCACGACTCACTTCGGCGCCTCCCCGACGGCTCGATCGACCCGCACTACGGCTATTACCCAACGCTCCTCGCGCAGCAGGAACTCAATCCCGACCTGCTCGAAGTCAAGGGGGACATCGACGGTCTCTACATGGGCGAAGGTGTCACCCTGATTGACGACACGAACGTGCAGTTCGTGCGCGCCCCCGACAACACCAGCGCAGATGGCGCCACGCACGATGACGGGGGCACCGATCGCTCGACGCCCCCGTCACCGGAGGAGTTTCTCGACAGGTGGCGTTAAGCGCGCTTCACCTGCACGGTGACGCTCGCCCCCGTGACCTTTTCCTCGGTCGTGAAATCAGCGTCCGCGAGCGCACCCTCGCCATAGGCAACGCTCGTCGCGAGAACCTCGTGGGCAACGAGGGTCTCGAACGCGCGCACGGCCTCGAGAACACTCTCGGATCCCGCGACACCGAGCGAAATGCGGTCCGAAACCTCGAAGCCCGCCTCGCGGCGCGCCGACTGCACAACGCGCACGACGTCGCGCGCAAGGCCTTCGGCCTCGAGCTCGGGGCTCACGCGAGTGTCGAGAACGATGAAGTCACCACCGCGCAAAACCCCGATCGAACGGCCTTCCGCATCTGAGCTCTCGCCCGCAACGAGGTCGAGCGTGTACTCGCCCTCGACAAGGTCGAGGCCGCCCGAGGTGACGGTGCCGTCCTCGGCGACGCTCCAGTCGCCGCTCTTCGCGCCCTTGATCGCGCGCTGCACATCCTTACCAAGGCGTGGGCCGGCGGCACGGGCATTCACGCTCAGGCGCTGCTCGACGCCCATCTTTCCGGCTTCTTCACTCGCCACGTCGAGCAGGCGCACAGCCTTGACGTTGAGCTCATCGCGCACGATGTCGACAAAAGGCTCGAGGCGTGCGGCATCGGCGGCAACGACGGTGAGCTCCGCGAGCGGAAGGCGGGCACGCAGGCCCTCCTTCTTGCGCAGCGCGTTGCCCTGCGATGCCACTCGGCGCACGGTTTCCATTTCCTCAACGAGGGCCTCGTCCACGGGGAACAGGGAGGCCTCGGGCCAATCGGTGAGGTGCACGCTGCGCTCGCCCGTGAGCTCGCGATAGATTTCCTCGGTCACGAGCGGGAGCAGCGGCGCAGCTACGCGCACGAGAGTCTCGAGGCACGTGCGCAGCGTGTCGATCGCGGCCTCATCCCCCTCCCAGAAGCGTTCGCGCGAACGGCGCACGTACCAATTCGTGAGCGCATCGAGGTACTGCGCAATCGCCTCGCCGGCATCGGCAACCCTCAGCTCGTCGAGGCAGGTCTGCACCTCGCGCACAAGCTGACCCGTGCGAGCAAGGAGGTAGCGGTCCATGACGTCCTCGGAGTCGTAGCGCACCTTGGCCTCGTAGCCGGTGGGGCGGCCGTCGGCATCCTTCTCCCCCGCCGCATTCGCGTAGAGGGCGAGGAAGTACCACGTGTTCCACAGAGGAAGAACCGTGGTGCGCACGGCGTCGCGAATGTTGCTTTCCGCGACAATGAGATTGCCGCCTCGCAGAATTGGGGACGTCATGAGGAACCAGCGCATCGCGTCGGCGCCGTACGCCTCATACATGTCGCGCACGTCCGGGTAGTTCCTGAGCGACTTCGACATCTTGTTGCCGTCGTCACCGAGCACGATGCCGTGGCAAATGACGTTCTTGAAGGCCGGGCGGTCGAACAGCGCGGTCGAAAGCACGTGCATGACGTAGAACCAGCCGCGAGTTTGGCCGATGTATTCGACGATGAAGTCCGCCGGGTTATGCGAATCGAACCATTCTTCGTTCTCAAACGGATAGTGCACCTGGGCAAAGGGCATCGAACCCGAGTCGAACCACACGTCGAAAATATCCTCGATGCGACGCATGGTCGATTTACCCGTCGGGTCGTCGGGGTTCGGGCGCGTGAGGTCATCGATGTACGGGCGGTGGAGGTTCACCTCGCCGTTCTCGTCGCGGGGAAGCTCACCGAAGGCTTTCTCAATCTCGGCGAGCGAGCCGTACACCTCGATGCGCGGGTAGTTCGGATCGTCGCTCTTCCACACGGGGATCGGCGTACCCCAGTAGCGGTTGCGGGAGATCGCCCAGTCGCGTGCGCCCTCGAGCCACTTGCCGAACTGGCCGTTCTTGACGTTACCGGGAACCCAGTTGATCTCCTGGTTAAGCTCGAGCATGCGCTCGCGCTGATCGGCAACCTTCACAAACCACGAACCCACGGCCTTGTAGATGAGGGGGTTGCGGCAGCGCCAGCAGTGCGGGTAGCTGTGCACGTAGCTCTTCTCCTGGAAGAGCCGGCCATCGCTTTGGAGGAGGCGAATGAGGGGGCGGTTCGCCTCGAACACCTGCAGGCCCACGATCGAATCGAGCGCGGTGCCGCGGAACGTCTCGAGGAACTTCGCGCCCTCGTCAACGCTCACCACGACCGGGATGCCGTACTCGGCGTTGATCTTCTGGTCGTCCTCACCGTAGGCGGTCGCCTGGTGCACAACGCCCGTACCATCGCTCGTGGAAACGTAATCGGCAACGGTGATGATCCACGCGTTCTCAAGGCCCCACTTTTCGCAGTCTTTCGCGTACACGTCCCACAGCGGTGTGTACTCGACGTATTCGAGCTCGGAACCCTGGTAGGTGCGCTCGCCGAGCGCCGCGGTGACGTCGTCGGCGCTCTCGTAGCCGAGTTCCTTCGCGAACGCGCCCGCGAGGTCCTTCGCGAGAAGGTAGGTTGCACCGCCGGCGGGGGTGCCGTCGGCACTGCCGTTCGGGCCTGCCGGAACGGTCACGTATTCGACCTCCGGTCCCACCGCAAGCGAGAAGTTCGTGGGGAGGGTCCACGGGGTCGTCGTCCACGCGAGCGCTGTCACGCCCTCGAGGCCAAGCTCGGCAGCTTTCTGGCCCGCGAGCGGGAACGTCACGACGACCGAGGCGTCCTGGCGGTCCTTGTACACGTCGTCGTCCATGCGCAACTCGTGGCTGCTGAGCGGGGTCTGGTCGACCCAGCAGTACGGGAGAACCTTGTAGCCCTCGTACGCGCGGTCCTTGTCGTAGAGCTGCTTGAACGCCCACAGAACCGACTCCATGAACGTCACGTCGAGCGTCTTATAGTCATTCTCGAAATCGACCCAGCGCGCCTGGCGCGTCACGTAGTCGATCCATTCGTTCGCGTAGGTGAGAACCGAGCCGCGCGCCGCGTTGTTGAACGCCTTGACGCCCATGTCCTCGATTTCGCGCTTCTCGGTGAGGCCGAGCTCTTCCATCGCCGCGAGTTCGGCGGGAAGGCCGTGCGTGTCCCAGCCGAAACGGCGCTCCACGAGGTTGCCACGCATGGTGCGGTAGCGCGGAACAACGTCCTTCGCGTAGCCGGTGAGAAGGTGGCCGTAGTGCGGAAGGCCGTTCGCGAAAGGCGGGCCGTCATAAAACACGAATTCCTCGGCGCCTTCGCGGCGGCGAATGGACTCGGCGAACGTGTCGTCTTCCTTCCAGAAGGCGAGCACCTCTTCCTCGAGCTTCGGAAGGTTCGGCGAACTCGTGAGGCTCTTACCGTTCTTGGGGTATGCCATGCGCGCTCCTCGGCGTTGTGCGTGGCCCGGGGCCACGACCTGAGTGTTTGGTCTTCGGGCCCGAGGGCGCACGGAGCGCGGTACCACCTCGGTTAGCGCGCGGCTCGCGGGGCTTCGCCGTGCGCTCACTCATTCTTCAGCTGTCACGGGCTGGTCCCGGCGGGTTCTACTTGGCGGCGTGGAGCGTGTTCATTCCGACGCTTGCTGTTCTTCCCGCGGCTTCCCGGTGATGGCCGGATCGACGCCGTTTGAGATCAAAAGTATCACGAGGTGGGAGCGTCAGGCTCGCTTTCGTGATCGCTGTCGCTCCCCGAGGGTCGCGGCCTGTCGAAGGAGCTGAGCAGCATGCACACGCACAGGATCACGATGATCCCTGCGGCGGTGACCCACGAGGGTATCGCCCCGCCGAGAATGAGCACGAGGGCAAGAAAGGCGGTCATCGCGACGAGGAAAATCCCGAGGGCGAATGTCGTGGAATCTCGTCTCATCGGTCCGCTCCTTCGCGCACGTAGGTGACATCGCCAAAGATCGTGCGGCCGTCGATCTGGATCGTCACGTGCGAAGGATCCCACCTGCTGTAGCCCTTCGCCTCGGAGTTTGTGGTGGTGCCGAGGGTCGACGCGAGGGTCGAGTTCACGCGCCAATCCTCTTCGGGCAAAATCACTTCGATGTTGCCAACGGGGCGATTGCACATGATCGTGAGCGAGAGATCCACGAGCAACGGATCCGGCTCGCCATTCGCCACCGCCCATGTGCCGCGTGCTTCTTCATCCGTTGGCGGCTCCCCGAGCTCGCTCAGGTCAATGACGACGGGCCGCGACCATTCGCGGATCCCGCCGGGCGTGCATTCGAGATAGGAGCCCGGCTGGAATTCGTCGACGCTCATGTAGATCGGGGTGTTGCCTCGCGAATCGGTGAGGCGCACCCACGCCACCGACACGGAAAAGACGAAGAGGGAGGCGAGGCCGAAGGCAAGGATTTGCCGGCTTCGTTTGCCTCGCGCTCCCGCGATGATGAGCACCGTTCCCGAGGCGAGCGCGATCGCCGCGGCGCCCACGCCTATGCGCGGGATGACCTCGAGCGGGCCGTTTGGGTTGAGCGCGGGGAAAAGGCCGGGAAGGTAGCTCACGAGCGAGAATACGGCGACCCCGAGGAAAATGAAGGCGGCAAAGAGCCACAAAACGGTGCGGCCGCGCAACCGTGGCGCAGCGTGGGCACCGTGCGCTCCCGGGCCGAACAGGTCGCCCTCCACTCCCCACGCGCCGGGGGCTTCACGCCGAAGTCGCGCAAGTGTGCGCAGTGCTTGGCGTTGATCAATGATGCCGGCCTGCTCAGCGAGGCGCATGAACAGGTAGGTCGTGCGCGCTCGGCTGGCGCGCCACCCGCCCCACACGACGATCACGCCGAGCACGAGGCTGATGGGAACGAGGAAGGCGAGGACGATCGGAGCGTAGGCGACGTACGCCCACCCGATCGCGACGCCTAGCGCGAGTGCGGGGAGCGCGAGGAGTGCCACGATGAGGTCTCCCGGCTGGGGACGGCGGCGAATGATCGCGCGAGCGGGAGTGTCGTACCGGGCTTCTTCTACGTTCGTGCGAATATCGGCGCCGCCTCGCGCACGCGTGCGTTCCGGGCGCGGAAGCGCGAGGTAGAACACGAGGTATACGAACAGGCCCGGGCCAAGGAGTACGAGCGCAAGAGTCCACACGCGCACGAGCCGCACGGGAAGCCCGTACGCGTGGGCAAGCGCTGTGCACACGCCCGCGGCGAGACCTTCGCCTGGGCGTCGCGCGAGCCCGTAGCGAAGCGCGAACGTCGTTGCATCGGATGCTGCTTGCGCGGTCGCGAGCGCCTTGATCGTGCGGTCGGGGCGCTCAGCCTCGCGAGGTGGCTCGCGGTGCGCCGAGGGGGATGTCATGCCACTATGGTCGCATGAGCGAACTTCTCCAGCCGAGCGCCAGCGCGTGGACGCGCGAACGTGCCGGCGCGGAGCTCACGGGCGTGTGCGCCGCGCTCGCGAAAGCCATGGGTGTTCCAGTGGGCGCCATTCGCGCCTTCTTCACGCTCGGTGGCCTCGCTCTTGCGTGCGTTCTTCCCGCAACGTTCCTTCTGCACCTTGCCCCCCTTGCGCTGTATGCGCTCCTCGGTATCGGCGGAAGCGTCATGCTCGTGTACGTTCTCGCGTGGTGGGCGCTTCCCCTTGACCGCGAGCACGAGCGCGAGGTTCTCGCCGAGCTGTCACATGCACCCGTGCGCGGAAAGCCCGCGCTCCGCCAGGCTTCCCTCACATTCGCGAGCGGCCACACGCCGTTCGGGACGGCGGTGCGATGGGCAATCCTCGCGGGGATCGTGGGCGCCTCGGTCGCGATCGTGAGCGTTGGGGCCCTGCCCGCACTCGTTCCCGATCTGCATACCGAGGTTCCGGTGGCGATCGGCGCTGGCATCCTCTCCGCCGGTATTGCGCTAGGCACGCTCCCGCTCTCGAGCGTCGACATGGCCCGCTGGACGGGGCGGGTCTCGAGCCTTCCCCTCGCCGTGACGGGCGCCGTTCTCCTCGGGGGGCTCCTCCTCGTGGGCGGGGCTCTCGTGATCGTCGGTGCACTCCTTGGCGTGCGCGCGATGAGCATCACCGCCGCGGCAACCCTCTTCTCACTCCTTCTCGCCTCGATCCTCGTGGTGCCGTGGGCCAGGCGACTGTGGGCGGGCATGCGCGAAGAGTCCCGCGAGCGCGCCCTCGCCGATCACCAGGCGGAAATCGCCTCGCACCTTCACGATTCGGTGCTCCAAACCCTCACCGTGATCCAGCGCGAATCAACCCCGCCAGAGCGTATGAAGCACCTCGCGCGCCAACAGGAAACTGAGCTTCGCCGCTGGCTGTACGGCAACATCACTCCTTCCTCTGCACCGCCGTACGCAACCCCGCGCGCCTCGCACGCCGCTCCGCTCACCCTTCGCGAAGCCGTCACCCGCATTGCGCAAGAGACCGAGCGGGTGAATGAGGTGCCGATCGAGGTTGTCTGCGTGGGCGATGCGCCCTTCGCAAAGGGGTACCAGCCGCTCCTTCTCGCCCTTCGCGAGGCCGCGAGCAATGCTGCGCGCCACGGCAAGGTGGGGGTGCAGGTGTTCCTCGATGCCGCGGGGGAAAATATCGAAGTATTCGTGCGCGACCGCGGCGAAGGCTTCGACATGAACGCGATCCCTGAGGGGCGCCTCGGGGTGCGCGAGTCTATCCTTGGACGCATGGCCCGTGCTGGCGGCTTCGCGAGTGTGCGAGGCGCGATCGGTGGCGGCTGCGAAGTGACCCTCGTGCTCGAGAGACAGGAAAAGGAACGCCATGGCTGAGAACGTTCGCGTGCTCGTGGTCGATGACCACCGGATCTTCGCCTCGGGGGTGAGCGAGGAACTCAGCCGGCTCGGGGGCGTCGAGATCGTGGGGATCGCCCTCACCGTCGAGGAGGCAATCGACAAGGCCCGCGAGTTGCGCCCGAGCGTGGTGCTCCTCGACGTGCACCTGCCGGGTGGCAACGGTGGCGGCGGTGCGGAGGTCGCCGAGACTCTCGAGTCGCTCACGACGGATACGGGCGAGCCCGTGCGTTGCCTCGCCCTCTCGGTTTCGGATGCCGAGGAGGACGTGATCGCCGTGATTCGCGCGGGTGCGCGCGGCTACGTCACGAAATCCACGACCGGCGAAGAACTCGCGGCGGCACTCCACAAGATCGCCGAGGGCGATGCGGTGTTTTCGCCTCGCCTTGCTGGTTTCGTGCTCGATGCGTTTCGCGGCCAGGCACCGTCGATCCCGAGCGAGATGGATCTGCTGAGCCCGCGCGAGCAGGAAGTCATGAAGCTCATCGCGCGCGGCCACACGTACCGCGAAGCGGCCTCGGCACTCTTCATTTCTGATCGCACGATCGAAACCCACGTCTCGAACGTGCTCAAGAAGCTTCAGCTCACGAACCGCTACGAGCTTTCGCGCTGGGCGCGCGAGAAGCGCGTGATTTAGGCTTGTGTGTCATGCTTGAGGGCGTTCATCCCTCATGATGCTTCGCAACAAGGAGATTTTCCGTGGGCCTCTTCGATAAGGAACCGTTCACCGCCACCGCAACCAAGTCCAACGTGACCGTTGAGGTTGACGAAGACACGTCGCTCCTCCAGGCACTTCTCGATGCCGGCGTTCCCATGAAGTATTCGTGTGAGGGAGGCACGTGCGGCACGTGCGTCGTCCCGCTCGTGAGCGGCGAGGTCGAATACGAGAACGAGTACCTCGAGGAAGACGAGCACGGCACGCGCATTGCGTGCTGCGTCGACCGCGGCGTGGGCCACATCGAGGTGGAGGCCTAAGAGCCTTACGCCTGCCGCCCACCCGTCGCGAGGCGGCTAAACTCGCCGCCCGCGGCACGCAAGTCGTCGAAGGTGCCGCGCTCGCAAATGCGCCCTGCCTTCACCACGAGAATCTGATCGGCATCGCGCACGGTCGAGAGTCTGTGCGCGATCGAGATCGTCGCGCGCCCCTCGCTGAGACTGCGCAGCGCCCCTCCCATGGCGCGCTCCGTCACGGTGTCAAGTGCGCTCGTGGCTTCGTCGAGAAACAGAATGGGCGGGTCGCGAAGGATCGTTCGCGCGATCGCGAGGCGCTGCTTTTCCCCTCCCGAAAATCGGTATCCACGCTCCCCCACGATCGTGTTGTAGCCGTGCGGGAGCGCCTCGATGTGGGCGTGGATTTGCGCCATTTCGCAGGCCCGCACCATGTCGGCTTCGCTGGCGTCGGGCTTTACGAACCGCAGGTTGTCGGCAATGCTCGCGTGGAGCAGGTAGGTCTCTTGCGTCACCACTCCGACGGCGCCTGCGAGCGAGTCGAGCGTCAACTCCCGCACGTCGATGCCGTCGATCAGGACTCTCCCCGAGCTCACGTCGTAGAGCCGTGAGAGGAGGTAGCCGAGAGTCGTTTTCCCACTTCCCGTGCTGCCTACAATCGCCGTGTGCGTGCCGCGAGGCACCTCGAACGTCACTCCTGCGATCGTGTCGCGTTCCGCGCCCGGGTACGCGAAGTGCACGTCCTCAAAACTCACGTGACCGCGGGCGCGCCCGCCGGGGAAGGTTTGCGCCTCTTCCGCTTCTTTGATGGGGACCTCGAGATCGAGGTATTCGAACACGCGCGTGAACAGCGCAAGGCTCGCGCGCACTTGGGTTGCGACGCGCAAAAGGGTGTTGAGCTGCGGGAAAAGCGTCGTTTGCATTGCCACAAAAGCGACGAGCGTGCCAATCGTGAGATCCCCGAGGCCCCGAATGAAGAGCACCCCGCCAATGAGGTAGGTGAGGGCCGGGATGATCCACAGGAGCACGGAGTAGAGGCCTTGCATCCAGCGGCCCGCCATTTCCGATTCGACTTCGAGACGCGAAAGGTCGCGCGATTCGTTCTCGAACGCTTCGATGATCGGTTCGGAGCGACCAAGGGTCGTGGACAGCAGGATTCCGGAGACGGAAAGGGACTCTTGAATGTGGGCGGAGAGATCAGCGGCGGCTTCTTGCCGACGCTTGACGAGTGCCCGGCGCCGCTTGCCCACACGTCGATTCAGCACCGACGCGATCGGTGTGGTGACGAGGGAAAAAAGGAAGAGTCTCCAGTCCATCGCGATCATTGCGATTGCGCTCATGAGGATCGTGGCGCTCGCCGAGACGATTTGGGTGGCAACGTTCGTGACGACCAACTGCATGGCGCCGATGTCGTTAAAGATGCGTGACTGAATCTCGCCGGTGCGCGTCGAGGTGAAGAACGGCAGCCCCATGCGCTGGAGGTGCGCGAAAACCCGCACTCGCAGGTCGTGCATGATGGCCTGCCCCACGCGGGTCGAGAGGAAGGATTGCAGCACCGTGAAGATCGCCCCCGCAACGTACACGGCGATCATGCCAAAAGCGCACCAGGCAAGAAGCGCAACGTCGCCTTCGGGCAGCGCAACATCGACGATCTCGCGCACGAGGAACGGCGAGATCACACCGGTGAGGGCGCCGAGCGCGATGAGGGCGAGAACGATGGCAAGCGTTCCCCGGTGCGGGGAAAAGAGCGCGAGGAAGCGTGTCGTTTCGACCTTTTGGCCGTCGCTGAGTCCCGTATCGGGGAGCTCGAGAGGCCTCACGTGGTGCGAATGAGCTTGTGCTGCGCCGCTTGCGCGAGCGGCCGCAGCGTCACGAGGTCGAGGTTCACGTGGTGCGGGAGATTGACGGAATACGCGATGACGTCGGCGACGTCGTCGGCCGTGAGCGGCTTCTCCACGCCTTCGTAGACCTTGTCGGCGGCGGCCTGGTCACCGCCGAGGCGCGTGAGGCTGAATTCCTCAGTTCGCACGAGCCCGGGAGCAATCTCGATGACGCGGATCGGCTTGCCCGCAAGCTCAAGCCTGAGTGCAGAGGCGATCATGTGCTCGCCGGCCTTCGCGGCGTTGTATCCGGAACCGCCTTCGTATGCTGCTTGACTCGCGGTCGAGGTCAGGAACACGACGTCGCCGTGACCGCTTGCCTCGAGTGCGGGAAGGAGCGCCTTTGTCACGCGGCCCGCGCCGATCACGTTGGAGCGGAACATGCCCTCCCACTTGTCGAAGGCGGCGTCGGCGACCTGCTCGACGCCGAGGGCACCGCCGGCAATATTGCACAGCGTCGTGAGTTTTCCGGCGAACTCGCGCTCAACGTACTCGGCGACGCACAGAACGTCGCCGTCAACGCTCACGTCGCAGGCGAGGACAGCAAACATCTCGGGGTCGTTCACCATGCGCGCGAGCTCCTCGAGTCGCTCGCGCCGGCGGGCGATCGCAAGAATGCGGTACCCCTCCTCGTAGAGACGAAGCGCCGTGGCGCGCCCAATTCCGGAGCTCGCGCCAGTCACGACCGCCGTCCGTGTCTCTCGCCAAGACATATCCATCACATCTCCGTGTTTTCAAGGGCTTCGAGGAGCTGCTCGCGCATGCGTTCGAGCGGCGCCGCATCATATTCGGCGTCAAAGTCGTGCAGCGCTTTCGCGAGGCGTTCGAGCCTCGAGAGCGCAACGTCGGCATCGATCACCGACTGACTGAAGTGGGGTTCAAGTGCCGCGGCACGCTCGGAGAGATCCGTGCCCTGCTCGAAGGATTCGTCGAGGAAGTTATCCACGAGCTCACGCCGCTCGTGCATCTTCGCGCTCACGCTTTCGATCGAGGTTCGAGCTCGGTGAATCGCGACGTGGAGCGAGCCAATGTGCTGGAGCATGACGTCAAGATCCGCGAGGAGCGCGGAAACGAGGTCGCGGATCGCACTATTGGCCTCGGCGCGCGCGGCCGGCTCTTCGATCTCGAAGCGCTCGTCCGCAAACTGCGTGACCATCGCGGCCTGGAGGCGTGCGAGGGAAATCTGGAACTGCGTTTCGCGCGAGAGCGCTGCGAGGGTCGAAAGCTCACCCGTGAGGGAGTTGAGCCGCGGGCGCAGGGCGTTGTCGCTCGAGTCCCACAGGCCGAGCTCGGCGGCGGCCTGAAGGTCGATGTCCTTGCGGATGCGGCGCAGAACCGAGTCGGTGTAGCTGGCGATTGTTTCGAGGGTCTCCTGATCGAACGACAGCACGCTCACTTCGGCGTGGATGCCGAGGGCAGCGCGCACGATGAGGTCGATCGTATTGGTGACGACCATGCCGAGGGTTCCTTCGAGAGCCTCCTCGCGCAGCATGACCTCGCGAAGGAGCGCCTTGCGCTGGAACATGTCGTAGCCGTCGTAGCCGAGATCGCGCACGGCGTTGTCCACGAGTTTCGCGCCCACGCCCGCAACCTCGCGCGCGCTCCTTCCCTGATCGCGCAGCTTATTTTCTTCGGCGACGATGACCGCGTAGGCCTCGAACACGTCGTCGAAAGTCGCGGTGCTCATCGGCTTCGAACGCACCGAGAGGTACCCGCCTTCGGGAAGTGGGGTGACCGTGGCAAAGACGTCGTAGTGGCTACCGTCGGCTGAAAGGTTGCGAATGTACCCCGCGAACGGCTGGCCCTTTTCCACCGATTCCCAGAGCAGGCGGAACACGCCAGAGGGCATGTCGGGGTGGCGAATGATGTTGTGCGGAGCACCCTTGAGCTGGTTCGCCTCGTAGCGCGAGAGCCGCACGAACACGTCGTTGGCCTTGTCGATGTGGCCGCGCTCGTCGGTAGTAGAGAAGAACAGCTCACCCGCCTCGAACTCGAGTTCGTGGCCGGTGGGGTCGGGGCGCTTCATGGGAACCTTCCGCTTGCGGGCGTCGTGAGGGCCGGGCGTGGGAGTCCGACGCCGGCTCGCCCCTATAGTATGCCGCGTCTAGAGGCCTACAAGGCACAAAAGGCCCAGCGTGAGACTGACCTTTTCAGCGCTTCTCGTTGGGGCATCTCACGCCGGTTTTCTTCATGCCGCATAGGTGCGCGTGAAACAATGGGCGCATGAGCGAAAACAGCCACGACGCAGGTCACGACTCGACCGCCCAACCGATGAGCCCCGCAATTCCCGACCGCCCGAGCCTCGATGGTCTCGAGGGCATGTGGGATGCCGAGTGGGAGAGCGCGAAGGTGTACGCGTTTAACCGCGAGACGAGCCGCGAGAAGGTCTTCTCGATCGACACTCCCCCGCCCACCGCTTCGGGCTCGCTGCACATCGGTCACGTGTTTGCGTACACGCAGGCCGATATCCTCGCACGGTTCCAGCGCATGGCCGGCAAGGACGTGTTCTACCCGATGGGCTGGGACGATAACGGCCTGCCTACCGAGCGCCGCGTGCAAAATTACTTCGGCGTGCGCTGCGATCCGAGCCTTCCTTACGTCGAAGGTTTTGAGCCGCCGCACCGGGGCGGTAACGCGAAGACTTCAAAGCCGCAGAACCAAATGCCGATCAGCCGCAAGAACTTCATCGAGCTGTGCCTCGAGCTGGCAACGGAAGATGAGAAAGCGTTCGAGCACACGTTCCGCACCCTCGGCCTTTCGGTCGATTGGAACCTGCGCTACCAAACGATTGACGACAACTCCCGCGCCGTGAGCCAGAAGGCCTTCCTCACTCACCTGAAGAACGGCCTGGCCTACCAGGCCGAAGCGCCCACCCCGTGGGACGTCACGTTCCGCACCGCGGTCGCGCAGGCCGAGCAGGAAGACCACGATCGCGAGGGCGCCTACCACCGCCTGGGCTTCACGCGCGTGGATAATGGCGAAAAGGTGTTCATCGAGACGACCCGCCCGGAGCTTCTTCCCGCGTGCGTTGCCCTCGTCGCCCACCCTGACGACGAGCGCTACAAGCCGCTGTTCGGCACGAAGGTGCTCTCGCCACTCTTCGAGGTTGAGGTGCCGGTTCTCGCGCACCCGCTCGCGCAGGCCGATAAGGGCGCCGGCATCGCGATGATCTGTACGTTCGGCGATGCGACCGACGTGATCTGGTGGCGCGAACTCGACCTTCCCACGCGCGCCGTGATCGGCCGCGATGGCCGCTTCCTCGAGGACGCCCCGTGGATCACGAGCGAGGCGGGCCGCGAGCGCTACGCCGAACTCGCAGGCCTCACCGTGTTCAGCGCGCAAAAACGCGTCGTCGAGATGGTCACCGAAACGGGCGACATGGTGGGCGAGCCGAAAAAGATCACCCACCCGGTCAAGTTCTACGAGAAGGGCGATAAACCCCTCGAGTACGTCACGAGCCGCCAGTGGTACATCACGAACGGTGGGCGCGATGAAGCCGACGGCACTTTGCGCACGGCGCTGCTGAAGCGCGGCGACGACCTCACCTGGTATCCGGAATTCATGGCCTCGCGCTACCGCAACTGGGTCGAGAACCTCACGGGCGACTGGCTCGTGAGCCGCCAGCGCTACTTCGGCGTGCCGATCCCCGTGTGGTACGGCCTCGATGAGCGCGGCGAGATCGATTATGACCGCGTGCTCGTGCCCGCGGAGGATCGCCTCCCCGTGGATCCCACCCTCGATGCACCCGAGGGCTTCGAGGATTCTCAGCGCGATCAGCCAAACGGCTTCACGGCTGATCCGGACGTGTTCGACACGTGGGCGACGAGCTCGCTCACGCCGCTCCTCGCGACCGGTTGGCTCAATGACCCCGACCTGTTCGAGAAGGTCTACCCGATGGATCTTCGCCCGCAGGGCCACGACATCATTCGCACGTGGCTGTTCAGCACGGTCGTGCGCTCGCATCTTCTCACCGATTCGCTTCCGTGGACGGGCGCGAGTATCAACGGCTGGATCCTCGACCCGGACCGCAAGAAGATGTCGAAGTCGAAAGGCAATGTCGTGACGCCGATCGACCTTCTCGAGAAATACGGCTCGGACGGCGTGCGCTACTGGGCGGCACGTGCCCGCCAGGGAGCGGACACAGCGTTCGAAGAGGGCCAGATGAAGATCGGCCGCCGCCTCGCGATCAAGATTCTCAACGCCTCGAAGTTTGCGCTCGGCTTTGGCGAAGTGGCGTCGGACCCGGAGGGCACCCTTCCTGCGGACCCAGCCGCCGTCACCGAGCCGCTCGACCGTGCGATGCTCGCCTCCCTCGCGAGCGTCGTGGATCAGGCGAGCGCGGCGATGTCGAAACTCGACTACGCGCGTGCGATCGAGGTCATCGAACCGTTCTTCTGGACGTTCTGTGATGACTACATCGAGCTCGTGAAGAACCGCGCGCACGGCGCCGCTGGCGAGGGCCCTGCGGCTTCGGCTCGCGCGGCGCTCCAGATCGCGCTCGAGACCCTGCTGCGGCTTTTCGCGCCGTACCTCCCCTTCGCGACCGACGAGGTGTGGAGCTGGTGGCGTGAGGGCTCGGTGCACGCGCAAGCGTGGCCCGCGTCGGCGCCGCTCGCGAAGGCCGCTGCCGGCCAGAACGAATCACTCCTGCGTGTCGTAAGCGAGGCCATCATTTCGGTGCGCAAGGTCAAGAGCGACGCGAAGGTCTCGCAGAAGACCCCGATGCTTCATGCGACCCTCGCGCTTCCCGAGGCAGCACTCGCCGAGTTCGAGAGCGTGCGCTTCGACGTGTGTGCGCTTGGCTCGATCGAGGATCTCACGCTCGAGGCTTCGACCGATGGCGCGATCACGCTTTCGAAGGTCGAGCTCGGCGAGCCGCCGGCAAAGAAGCGCTAAATAGCCCTCGGCCGTCACGCCACGGTCACACACTGAAGGCCCCGACGGGCACGGCAGGACCTCGCTCCTCCGTGACTCTCGGGGCCTTTCGCCTATCATCACACTCCTCAACCGTGCAGCATTTACTGCTGCAGATCATGCTGCATGTGCGTTACGCTGTTGACATGAGCACCAGCACTCTCTCCCGAAAAAGCGTTCCGGTTGATGCAGAAATGTCCACTTTCACCCGGGATATACGCACTCCTGGCACCCCCGCTCGCGAAGCAGTTGAAGCGCTCGTAGGCCCCCTACCCGACCACCTTTCTGAGGCTCAGGCACTGAGCACTCTTCTGAACGTTGCACGCGACAAGGTGCAGGAAACTGCAAACGCCTCCGGTTACGCCGCCTACGCGGCGACACTTAACGAAGAGGATCGGGCTGCCGCAGACCACGGGCGTAAGCGCCGTCATGAGCGTGCAAGACGACGAGCCGAAGCAGGCACCGAATGACCCTCACTCGCGGGAATATTTACTGGGTAGACCTGGGATACGGAGAAAAGCCCTTTCTCGTCGTTTCCAACAATGCACGCAACCGAGCCCTGAAGAGTGCGATCGTCGCCCGAATAACGACATCCGAAAAACCCCCGCTCGAGAGCATCGTGAAACTCAGCTCGTACGATCCCCTCGTGGGCCGAGTACTATGCGACGATCTCGAAACGATTGATGAAGACGAGGTACTCCGCCACGGTGGCGCGCTCTCACTCCACACAATGCAGCTCGTTGACCGCGGCTTACGCGCCGCACTGGCCCTAAGGTGACTCGTGCCGCAGCGGGGGCGCTGTGGTCCAACGCCCCCTGGCCCGTACGACCGGCCGCACATATTGCTTACTCCTGAGTTGGTTGCTCCTACATTGGGCCTAGAGGCTGCTGGGCCGTCACGTTTGACGGTTGAGGACTACCGACACACCGATCCTTCACGGATCGCTCGAGATATCAACCAATGGTCAGGAATGGTGCTTGGACACGAGATGGTGGCGCAAGCTATCTGGGAAGTTTCTGACGAAGGTACATAGACTGGATCTGAACCACTATTGTGATTATTAGAGGAGTTGCTCATGAATCACCCGGTCAAAGTGCTCATTTCAGGGGGTGCTGGCTACATTGGAAGCACGGTTGCTTCTAGGCTTCGAGACGAAGGTTTCGAGGTAGTCGTTCTGGACAATCTCATCACCGGTCGACGTGAGTTCGTTGAGGGCTTGACGTTCTATGAGGGTGATATCGACGATCGTGCCCTACTAGACCGGATCTATGAGGAGCATCCTGACATCGCAGTCGTGCTTCATTTTGCAGCACTGATAGTGGTTCCCGATTCGGTTGCGGACCCGCTGGGATACTATGAAGCGAACATCAGCAAGTCTCTGGCGTTCGTGCGCGGATTGATTGCGAACGGCTGTACGCAGCTTGTGTTTAGTAGTTCGGCCTCAATCTACGCTGTGAGTGAGGACTTTTCGGTAGACGAGAGCTCAGAACTGGCCCCTACGAGTCCATACGCTAGAAGCAAAGCGATGTTTGAGGTAATGCTTCAAGACATCGCTGCGGCGACCGACCTCAACGTACTGTCGTTGCGTTACTTCAATCCCATCGGCTCTGACCCTAAGTTCAGAACCGGGCTTCAAATAGCGTCACCCTCGCACGCCCTCGGTAAGTTGATCGAAGCATACCGAGGCGATACTGAATTCCAAATCACGGGCACTGATTATCCCACTCGAGACGGTTCGGGAATTAGGGATTATGTCAATATTTGGGATCTCGCAGAGGCGCATGTTGCTGCAGTAAGGGAGAGTGCAAAAATCGCAGCCGACTCCGCCTATCAAGTTATTAACTTGGGCACAGGTGAAGGAACTACTGTTCGTGAGCTAGTCGCCGCGTTCGAGCGCGTGGTTGGGAGGAGTGTGCGTGTCGTTGAAGCTCCGCGTCGTCCTGGCGACAGCGCTGGGGCGTTTACTCGTTCCAGGAAGGCGGCGGAGCTCTTGAACTGGACTGCATCGTCGTCTCTTGAGGACGGTATTGCGAGTACCCTGGAGTGGTTCGACCGTCGGAAGCTTATACTCCCCGATTTGGCGGACTGAGTAGCTGATTCTGACGTGAAGCCTAAGCGCGGGCACGAGAGATCAGAGTGGAGAGAGCTCGCAGCTAATGGTTCGTTCCAGAGGTATTGGTTCGGCGCGACGATGGGGGCGCTCGGATTCTCGATGCTCGGGCTACCGCTGGAATTGTATGCCTTAGATTCTACGGGTAGCGCGCAGAGTGCCGCGGCTATTGTCTCATGCATTGCGGTTTCACAGCTTGTCTGTGCTCCCCTGGCCGGGTGGCTTGCGGATCTATTTTCGCGCAAGCAAGTCATACTTGCCTGTGAGATTGGCAGGGCATGCGTTTGTTTTCTGGTTGTCGTTATTGTCGCAGGCTCTGGTCCGCTGTGGTCACTCTATTTGTGCTGCGTTGTATTTGGCATTGTGCAATCTGCCGGGGCCCCGGCGAGAGCCGTAATGCTTCGCGACCTTGTAAGCGAGCGGACTCTTTTTAGCGCGCTGCGCCAGGACGAGATCCGCTTGAACATCGCCAGGATTGGCGCCCCGCCGCTCGGTGGCGCGCTTTACGCTCTCGGTGAGGGTTGGGTGTTTGTAGCTTGCCTGGTCGGCTTCATAACGTCTGCTTTGGCAATTTCGTCGATTCGTGTCGCCGAGCCTAGGCGCCTGCCTGGGTGTGAAGCGGCAGGGGATAGCGAGTCAATTTGGGGTATGGTGCGTAACGCTTCCGGTGTTCTGTTAGGGGTTGCCTGCATTGCGGCATCGTCCGCTTCTGCTGGGACACTGGTTGTGGTGACGCTTAGAGCTACCGGCGGAGGTAGCGCTCAAGTCGGTTCTGTGTTGGCATGTGAGGCAGTCGGTGGGATTGTGGGGGCACTGGTTCTCCGAAAAGCTATCGTTTCTCGGCTTGGTGTGTGCGTTGGTGTGTCGCTAACTGCGGTGCTCGTTTGTTGTGTGCTGTTCGGTGTTGTACAGAGCTGGTGGGCGGCGGCCGTCCTTCTCATAGTGTCGGGGCTTGCGAGCGCAATCACTGGTATAGCGCTCGACTCCGCTTTGTTCAGTAAGGTTGGGGGTGCCGTGCGTGGCCGGGCGATTTCTTCGACGTTTGTGCTTATCGGATTAGGCGGTGTGTCCGGTAGGTTGGCAATGGGCACGAGTCTAGATCATTTTGCGACGCCAGTCGCTGTTGCTCTAGTCGCTGGCGGGATCGGGACTATTGGTGTGTTGTCGCTGCTTCTGGGTGTGTTGGTCCGTTCTGAAGTGGCATGATTGTCTGTTCATGAGGTTTGAGGGCTGTTTAGGACGAGAGGATTGAGTGAGCGCAACCTGGACCGGACGTGAGATGACCATTGGTCCGGCTTTTCGAGGTTTGTGGTGAGTGATCCTGCTGGGGCGGGTGTTCACGTTACGGTTCTTGCGGCGCTGGTCAGCAGGATACGCATCCGGTAGTTCTCTGGGTGAGGGACCTGCACGGTGGCCTTGGCGAACGTGCGCCTGCCGCAGGCCGACTCCAAGCAAAACCAACGCTGCCTGGCTCACACCACCTCCACCGCCCCGGCCGCGGGCACGCCCCGGATCCTCTGCATCCGGCGGGAGTGGGCCTCCGTCGCCAGCACCCCGCAGACCGGACAGCCCGGCGGGACGCTCGAGGTGCCCACCACCCGGCGGCCTCCGTAAGGCAAATCGATGGCGTCGATGACGCGATAGTTGGGCAGATTGAAGATCGTGCTCGCAGCATCGCACTGCGAACCATTATTATCGTGCACAGGCTCGCGGTCCTCCGGGATATGGAGGTCTTGACAACACCCATCACAGCATGGCCACGAGCCGTTCTACGTCAGCGACGCGACGCTCCCCTTCACCACGAACCGTAAGGAGCCGTTTTAGCAGCGGCGCAAGCTCCAATTCACGAGCGCCCACCGCGCGAGTATTGTCAAAGAACGCGCAATACCTTCACGAATGTGAGGTGCGCGCAGACAGTCCAAACTTGGACACAACCACCACTTCGCGCATGTACAGTGGAATTGAACATGTCATGTGCACCAAGCGCCGAAGGCTGCGCGAGATCACAGAGAGGGGAGTGCTATGGCGACTGTTTTTGATGTGGCGGCTGAGTTTTTGAAGCGAAGCAAGGGCAACTCCATCTCGCCTCTCAAGCTCCAAAAGCTCTGCTTCTATGCCTTCGGCTGGTATGCCCACCAGACTGATGAGCCATTGTTCGATGAGCGGTTTTGGGCGATGGAGTTCGGCCCCGTCGTAGGGGAGCTACTGAGTGCACATGCCCAGAAGAAGAAGTTCACTCTCGAACAGCTCGAAGCGCAGTTCACGGTACGTGACATGGTGCCTGGCGAGCTCGGAGGCTACGAACGCGCGGTCATTGGTGCCGTGTGGGATAGCTATGGCGACATGACCCCTGGTGAGTTGGTCGAGGAGACCCACAAAGAGCAAGTGTGGATAGACGCTTGGGGTGCGCGACCTTCGGGAAGCAGGCGCGCAGACCTCCCGCACGGCACGCTCGTGGACTATTTCATGAGCATTGATCCGAAGAGGGTTGAGGGGCTTGAGCTGCCTGATCCTCGAGGCACGCTCGAAGATTCCTCGTGGCTCAAGAGCTTCGATACCTCCGAACCGAAACTCTCTCAGAGGTTCATTGACGAGATCACCGATCATTACCTTTCGCACGCGATCTAAGAACCAATGAGCGAACCTGTCGTTTTTGAGCCACTTTCTGCGGATCACTTTCTTCAAGCTTTTGACTGCGGGAGGCAGTCGAGCCTGACTGATTGGCTCGTGGATAAGGCCCTGGCGTACCAGGAGGAGAATCTTGCGCGGGTCTGGGTGATGTGCAAGGAGACTGACCCTGGTGTTCCCATTGGGTATTTCACGCTCGCGAGTCACGCGGTAGTGACGAAGGAGATCCAAAAGAAGCACCGCCGAGAGAATCAGGCGCACGGAAACGTGACTGGCGCTCTTGGCTCCCATCCTGCTCAACTTCTGGGGAAGTTCGCGCTTGACGAGTCGGTACAAGGCGAAGGGTACGGGTCGCTTTTGATGCTTGAGGTTTATCGTCGCTTCATGGCATCGCAAGTGCATGTGGGGGCAAAGTATTTGGTTCTTCACATCCGTGAGCCGAAGCTCCTGCGCTACTATTCTTCCCGCTTCGGTTTCGTAGCTTCGCCCCCAAAGGATGAGGGCGGCGATTTGAGGACGATGTATAAGCGAGCGAGCGACATCGAAGCGGAGATTGCTCAGATCGCCGATAATCTCGCCGCGCACATGTAGCACATCCCCACATCCCCACAAATGTGTGCACCCACAAATGTGGGGATGTAGGGTTTCTTGCTTCATAACGCCAAAAACCCACACACCACCCCCTCGTCCCACCTTTTCTGTGCCTTGACCTGCGTAAACGCTTTCTTGCCTGTTTCTTGCTCACCCCCCACTGCCGCAGCCCGCCATCACTGTCCTTGACGCGGCACACATCAGGGCATGAACACCAAAACCTGGGACGAAAATAACGTCACCCGCTCATCCGATGGAAAGTTCAAAGAGTTCAACTTTCCAGAGCCGACCGCCGTCGACCTCGACGGCGCACTCGCATCACGCACCTACGACGATCGGCGCGCAGCCCTCCAAGGCGAAGGCTACGTCCAAGCCCTCGCCAGCCGCGCCTACCACGACCCCCGCATCGCTGGCGGCGATGGCGCTCGCGAAGACTGGTGGAGCCGCCGAAACTTCCAAGGCGAATACTCCGACACCAACGAGGGCTACGAAAAGATGCCCGACGACTGGACACCCTCTATGGGCAACGGCAAGGCTCTCAGCGGACACCGCCGCACCTACCGAAAGCTTTATGAAGGCGCAGGCCTGAGTGTGCGCATGCCTTCCGCATCTGCCATCAAATCCTTCGACGCAATCCAATCAGGCAAAACCTTCGATGTACCAGTCGAAGGCATCAGCAAAGACGGACACAGCGTCTCCGGCTGGGTTCGCTGCACCCGCACCGATGATGGTGCGTGGCTCACCGAAGGCCTCGGCTTTGAAGGCAAGCAGAACGATATTGCCGAAGCTGTTGGTGCCGTCCTCGAAGCCAGGCAGCCTACCAAGGCACTCGCCGGATACGGGTCGATGGACGAGCGACGACTTGAGCGCGCCCGCCGCTACGGTGCCCGTATGACCAACGAACACTCTCACGAAGACTCTTCCGTGTTGCCACGAAAGCAACCTCGTTGCACTGATCGCTTGACTGCCCTTTGGTCTCTCTCTAGGATCGACACCAATACCTTCCGTGGAAATGACGCCCAGTCGTTTTCTCAATGACGAGAACCTAGGAGGCCCCCGTGGCGGAAGAACTACCCCAACACCCCGATTTCCTGTGGGATAACCCAGACCCGAAGAAAACCTACGACGCGATCGTCGTGGGCGGCGGTGGTCACGGACTCGCGACCGCGTATTACCTCGCAAAAAACCACGGGATGACCAACATCGCCCTCCTTGAAAAGGGGTGGCTCGCGGGCGGCAACATGGCCCGCAACACCACGATCATCCGGTCGAACTACCTGTGGAACGAATCCGCGGCGATCTACGAGCACGCCATGAAGCTGTGGGAGGGCCTCACCGAAGAACTCGAGTACGAAATGTTCTTCTCCCAGCGCGGCGTGCTCAATCTTGCGCACACGCTCGGCGACGTGCGCGAATCGGTGCGCAGGGTCGAAGCGAACAAGCTCAACGGCGTGGACGCCGAGTGGCTCACCCCCGAGCAGGTCAAAGAGGTGTGCCCGATCCTCAACATCAGCGACAACGTGCGCTACCCCGTCATGGGCGCGACCTATCAGCCACGCGCGGGCATCGCCAAACACGACTGGGTCGCGTGGGGCTACGCGCGCAAGTGCAACGAACTTGGCGTAGACATCATCCAAAATTGCGAGGTCACGAAGGTCCTTTCCGACGGCGGCCGCGCCATCGGCGTAGAGACTACTCGCGGGAGAATCCTCGCCCCCAAGATTGCCCTCGCGGCCGCGGGCCACACCACGACCCTCACGGATCAACTCGGGGTGCGCGTGCCTACCCAGTCGCATCCGCTTCAAGCACTCGTCTCGGAACTGTTCGAGCCCGTGCACCCCACGGTCGTGATGAGCAACCACGTGCACATGTACGTGTCGCAGGCTCACAAGGGTGAGCTCGTGATGGGCGCGGGAATCGACCAGTACAACGGCTACGCTCAGCGCGGCTCATTCCACGTGGTCTCCGAGCAGATTGCCGCGGCAATCGAACTCTTCCCCGTGTTCTCCCGTGCGCACCTGCTGCGCACATGGGGCGGGATCGTGGACGTCACGCTCGATGCCTCCCCCATCATGTCGCTGTGCGACGTCGAGGGCGTGTACATCAACTGCGGGTGGGGCACGGGCGGCTTCAAGGCCACCCCCGCGTGCGGCTGGGCTTTCGCTTACACGGTCGCGAACGACCGCCCGCACGAACTCAATGAACCGTTCTCGCTTGAACGGTTCACGACCGGCCATTTGATCGACGAGCACGGCGCCGCTGCCGTCGCTCACTAACCCACGGCGAAAGAGAGACCAACGATGCTTCTTCTCACGTGCCCCCACTGCGGCGACCGCGACGAGATTGAGTTCCACTACGGCGGCGAGGCCCACGTGGCCTACCCCGAGAAAACCGCGGAGTTGAGCGATGCCGAATGGGCCCACTACCTGTTCTACCGTTCGAATCCTAAAGGCGAGTACGCCGAGCGTTGGCTGCACACGGGCGGCTGCCGCAAGTGGTTCAATGCCCTGCGCGACACGGCAACCCACGAGTTCCTCGCGTTTTACCCGGCGGGCGAGAAACGCCCCGAGCTTCACGGCGGCAATGAAGCCGCGCAGACGAGGGGAGAGACCAAGTGAGCATGCGACTATCCCCCGAGCACTCCCCTCGGCACGGCCTCGCGAACAGCGACCCCTTCACTATCACGGTTGATGGTGTGGAGATCGAGGCTTTCGAAGGCGACACGGTTGCCTCGGCCCTGGTCGCCTCCGGGCGACTCCACACGGCCGAATCGATGTACCGCCACCGCCCACGAGGGATCCTCGCGGCGGGAATCGAAGAGCCGAACGGGCTCATCACGGTGCGCTCACGCGACGCGCACGATATCGACGAAACAATGCTCCCCGTCACAACGGTTCCGGCCACGCCCGGCCTCGAGACCCTTTTCGTTTCCGGCCAGGGCGCACTCGATCCGCGTCCCGATCCGGCACTCTACGACCACAAGCACCGCCACGTGGACGTGCTCATCGTGGGTGCGGGCCCCGCGGGCATTGCCGCTGCGCGCTCGGCCCTCGCGGGCCAGTGCAGGGTCGTGCTTATCGACGATCAGCCCGTACCCGGCGGCTCGCTTCTCTCGGCGCGCGATGTCGAGGTCGATGGCGTCAGCGGCCCCGAATGGGCACGCACCGAAATCGAGAAGCTCGAGAAGAACCGCGACTTCACGTACCTTCCGCGCACGAGCGCCTTCGGTTGCTACGACGCGAACTACGTGATCGCGGTCGAAAACCGCACCGATCACCTTCCACGTGCCAAGCGCCCCGGAGTGTCGCGCCAACGCATGTGGCAGTTTCGCGCCGCGGAGGTCATTCTTGCGACCGGCGCTCTCGAGCGGCCGCTCGTGTTCAAGAACAACGACCGCCCGGGTATCATGCTCGCCTCGGCCGTGAGCACCTACCTCAACCGCTACGGCGCCCTCCCCGGACGCCGTGCGGCGCTGTTCACCACCAACGATGCGGGCTATGAGAGCGCGCTCGACCTCGCGGCGGCCGGGGCGAAGGTCACCGCGATCATCGATGCACGGCGCCGCGTGCCCGAGCACTGCGAGAAAATCGCGCGTGAGGTCGGCGCGGCCCTCTACGCGGGCTCCGCCGTAGTCGATACCGACGCGGGCACGGGCGGGCTCCTGAGTGCTATCACCGTGCGCGGACTCGATACCAACGCCGAGCTCACGGGCGAAGCGGACCACATCGAGGTCGATCTCCTCGCCGTCTCAGGCGGATACAGCCCCACCGTTCACCTCCACACCCATCGCCAGGGAAAGACCACGTGGAACACGGATATCGCGGGCTTCGTGCCCGTCTCCCCCGTTGCCCACCAGCACCACGCGGGCGCCCTCACCGGCAAGTATGCGCTCGACGATGCCCTCGAGGCAGGCCACCGCGTGGGGATCGAGGCCCGCGAGGCCGCCGCCGAAGATAAGGGCTTCAACGCCGGGAAACTGAAGCGCGAGGTTGCCAAGGCAAGCGTCGGAACCGCACTGCCCCTTGACCGCTCCCCCGTGCGGCCCCTGTGGCTCGTGCCCGCTGAGGAGGGCGAGCCTGGCGAGTGGAACGAGCACTTCGTGGATCTCCAGCGTGACCAGGCCGTTGCCGAGATCATGCGCGCCTTTGGGGCGGGCATGCACAACATCGAACACATCAAGCGCTACACCTCGATCGGCACCGCCAACGACCAGGGCAAAACCTCGGGCGTGAACGCGATGGCGATTCTCGCGGCAGCGCTCGGTGAAGATGACCTCGAGAAGGTGGGGGTGTCGAACTATCGCGCCCCCTACTCTCCCGTGTCGTTCGCGGTCATTGCGGGCCGCGAGCGCGGCGACCTGTTCGATGCCGCGCGCATTACGTCGATCCACCCGTGGCACCTCGCCCACGGCGCAAAATTCGAGGACGTGGGCCAGTGGAAACGCCCCTGGTACTACCCTCAGGGTGCCGAGTCGATGGATGCGGCGGTGCGCCGCGAATGCGCGGCCGTGCGTGAATCCGTGGGTTTCATGGACGGCACAACGCTCGGCAAAATCGAGATTCGTGGCAAGGACGCGGCGGAATTCCTCGACCGCGTGTACACGAATTCGTTCCGCCTGCTCAAGGTGGGCATGGGGCGCTACGGCGTGATGTGCACGCCCGACGGCATGATCTTCGACGACGGCGTGACGATGAGGCTCGCGGAGGATCGCTTCCTCATGACCACCACCTCGTCCGGTGCTGCGAAGGTCCTCGACCATCTCGAGGAATATTCGCAAACGGAATGGCCCGAGCTCGACGTGACGTTCACGTCGGTCACGGAACAGTACGCGACGATCACGGTCGCCGGCCCGAAGTCGCGCGCCGTCATCGAAAAAGTGGTCCCGAACATCGATGTGTCCGCGAAGGGCTTCCCGTTCATGGCGTTTCGCGACACGACCCTCGAAAATGGGATCCCGGCGCGCGTGTGCCGCATCTCGTTCTCGGGAGAGCTCTGCTTCGAGATCAATGTTGAGGCCTACTACGGGCTCGCCGTGTGGGAGGCCGTTGAGGAGGCCGGGCGCGAATTTGGCATCCCTCCTTACGGCACGGAAACGATGCACGTGTTGCGCGCGGAAAAAGGCTTCATCATCGTGGGTCAGGACACGGACGGCACGGTCACGCCGCAGGATGCGGGCATGAGCTGGGTCGTGTCGAAAAAGAAAGAGGAGTTCCTCGGCAAACGTTCGTTTGCGAGGGCCCACACTGCGGCTGAGGATCGCCGTCATCTCGTGACGGTTCTGCCCGTGGACCGTCGGCTTCGCCTTCGCGAGGGTGCGCAGCTCGTTGAGAAGGGCACGGATCTCACGGTGCGCGATGCTGACGTGACAACCCCGCTCTTGCCCGGCAACGGGCAAATCGAGGACATCGGCTGGGTGACCTCGAGCTACGACTCGGTGGCGCTCGGCCGCACGTTTGGCCTCGCCCTCATTGAGCGCGGCCGCGAGCGCGAGGGCGAGATCATCTCGAGCCCCGTGGATGGCCGCCTCGTCGATGTAGAAATTGGGCCCCTGTGCCTGTTTGATCCGGAAGGAGAGCGCCGCGATGGCTAACGCTCAGTTGAAAGAATTCCGCGTCACGCCCGCCGCGCATCTCGCGGGTGAGATGGAGGCGGCACGCGTATCCGGAATGCGCTCGGTGCAACTCACGGAGCTCGACTCGCCGCTTCAGGTGGGGCTTCGCGCGAAGCCCGGAAGCGAAAGCGCGAGGGCGCTTGAGAGCGTGCTCGGCTTTGCGCTTCCCTCAAGGGTTGGCGAGGTCACGGGAAGGTCCGACGCCAGTCACGTTTTGTGGCTTTCGCCCGACGAATTCCTGTACGTCGATCCCTCCGATACGACTCAGGCAGCCGCGGCTGACCTCGAGGCCTCCCTCGAAGGATTGCCGGGGCACGCCGTGGATCTTTCCGCGAATCGCACCGTGTTTGAGCTTTCGGGCCGCGCCAGCGAGGAGCTTCTCGAGAAGGGCTGCAACGCGGATCTTCACCCGCGTGAGTTCCCCGCGGGTCGTGCGGTCGCGACCCAGCTCGCGCACGTGCCGATCCTTTTGCACCGCGTGGAACAGAATGTGTGGCGCCTCTACCCGCGCGCGAGCTTCGCCGATTTCGTGGCGCGCTGGATCATTGATGCGATGGCGGAGTACCGCCAAAGCGAGGTTTTCTAGCGCCCAGTGTGCACGCGTGCGAAGCGACGATATTAGTGTTCCGCCGCGATCTGCTCGTGGTGGCGGATCACCTCGGTCACGAGAAAATTGAGGAAGCGCTGCGTGAACACCGGGTCGAGCCCGGATTCTTCGGCGAGGCGGGTGAGGCGCTCGACCTGGTGCTTTTCACGATCCGGATCGCCAGCGGGAAGGCCGTGCTCGGCCTTGAGTGCCCCCACGGCCTTCGTGAACTTGAAGCGTTCAGCGAGCAGATGCACGAGAGCCGCATCAATGTTGTCAATCGATTGGCGGTGCTGGCCGAGGAGCTCGCGAGCGCGGGCGATGTGTTCGTCGGTGACGTGGGCGCCGGCGCTCGGCGTCGCGGGGGTATCGTTCATGCGCTAAGCCTTGCAGGCCGGGCGGCACGAGTAAAGCGTGTCGGCGAGAAAACTAGGCACTACGGCGGCGCTTCTTCTCGCCGGCCTCGCTCGAGTCAGCGCGCGTAAGCATGAGCGGCTCGCGGCCTTCGGTCACGACCGCCTCGGTGATCACGATTTTCACGACATCCTCGCGCGAGGGCACCTCGAACATGACCGGCTGGAGGATTTCCTCCATGATTGCGCGCAGCCCGCGCGCACCCGTGCCACGCTCAAGAGCGCGATCCGCAATGGCCTCGAGGGCGAGCGGTTCGAAATCGAGCTCGACCTCGTCGAGGGCAAACATCTTTTGGTATTGCTTCACGAGCGCGTTCTTCGGCTCGATGAGAATGCGCGTGAGGTCCTCGCGGTCGAGGTTCGTCACGGAGGTCAGCACGGGAAGGCGGCCAATGAATTCGGGGATGAGCCCGAACTTCAGGAGGTCCTCGGGAAGGAGCTTCGCGTAGATTTCCTGCTCGTCGAGCGGGGTGTGAAGCTGGCTGCCGAAGCCAATGCCGCGTTTTCCGGTGCGGTTGCTGATGATGTCCTCGATACCCGCGAAGGCGCCCGCGACAATGAACAGCACGTTGGTCGTGTCGATCTGGACGTAGTCCTGCTGCGGATGCTTGCGCCCGCCCTGCGGTGGCACAGCCGAGACGGTGCCCTCGAGGATCTTGAGTAGGCCCTGCTGCACGCCTTCGCCTGAGACGTCGCGCGTGATCGACGGGTTCTCCGCCTTGCGGCCAATCTTGTCGATCTCATCGATGTAGATGATGCCGCGCTCGGCGCGCTTGACGTCCCAGTCGGCGGCCTGGAGGAGTTTGAGAAGAACGTTCTCGACGTCCTCGCCCACGTAACCGGCCTCGGTGAGGGCGGTCGCATCGGCCATCGCGAACGGCACGTCGAGGAGCTTCGCGAGGGTCTGCGCGAGATACGTTTTTCCGCAGCCCGTGGGGCCCACGACGAGCACGTTCGACTTTGCGACCTCGACCTCGTCGATGTCCGTGCCAATACCCGAATCCTTCGTTTCACTCGCGCGCACGCGCTTGTAGTGGTTGTACACGGCAACCGAAAGGGCCCGCTTTGCGGTTTCCTGACCCACGATGTGAGTCTCGAGGAAGTCGAAAATCTCGTTGGGCTTCGGGAGCTCGAGCTCCTTGGCTTGCTCTTCCTTCTTCTCGGCAGCCTCGGTCTCCTCAGCGATGATCTCGTTGCACAGCTCGATGCATTCTTCGCAAATGTACACGTGGGGTCCGGAGATGAGCCGCTCAACCTGCTTTTGCGACTTTCCGCAGAACGAGCACTTGTAGATCTCGCTCGAATCACCAATCTGTGCCATGGAGGAGTCCTTCCCGGGGAAGTTTTCGGGCGCTTGCCACACTAGCCGCCGCGAGGCAACGAAACGGGGAGGCACACCCACGAGCGTGTGTCGCTGTGGCGCACCTCCCCGGCCGTATCGTGCGCGTATCGCGCTTACTGGCCGATCTGGGCCTGCTCGCTTCGGCGGGCGAGAACCTGGTCGATGAGGCCGTACTCGAGCGCGCCCTGTGCGGTGAGGATCTTGTCGCGCTCGATGTCGCGGTGGATCTCGCCGCGGTCGCGGCCCGAGTGGTGGGCGAGAGTATCCTCGAGCCACTCGCGCATGCGGAGAATTTCATTGGCTTGGATCTCGATATCGGAAGCCTGGCCGCCACCCTGGCCGCCCATGGCCGGTTGGTGGATGAGGATACGGGCGTTCGGGAGGGCAAGGCGCTTGCCGGGGGCCCCGGCCGCAAGCAACACCGCGGCAGCGGAAGCCGCCTGGCCGAGGCACACGGTCGTGACATCAGGCTTGATGTACTGCATCGTGTCGTAGATCGCGGTGAGCGCCGTGAACGACCCGCCGGGGCTGTTGATGTAGAGCGTGATGTCGCGGTCGGGATCCTGCGATTCAAGCACGAGCAGCTGCGCCATCACGTCGTCGGCGGAGGCGTCGTCCACCTGGACGCCAAGGAAGATGATGCGATCCTCGAACAGCTTCGCGTACGGGTCCTGGCGCTTGAAGCCGTAGGCTGTGCGCTCTTCGTAGGTGGGCAGCACGTAGCGTGCGCTCGGCATGTGGCCGGCCTTCATGGAGGGTTCGAAAGTCATGGGTGTACTCCTTTGAGGTTTCGCCGCGTCAGTTCTCGTCCATGCCGCCGTCGCCGGTCACGTCGCCGGCTGCGGAGACGATCCGGTCGATGAAGCCGTATTCGAGGGCTTCGGGGGCGGTGAACCAGTGGTCGCGGTCGCCATCGGCAATGATCTGCTCGACGCTCTTACCGGTCTGCTCGGCCGTGATCTCGGCCATCTGCTGCTTCATCGAGAGGATCAGATCAGCCTGGATCTTGATCTCCGAGGCGGTGCCACCAAGGCCACCGAGCGGCTGGTGCATGAGGATGCGCGTGTGGGGCGTCGCGAAACGTTTCCCGGGCGTGCCCGAGCTCAGCAGGAACTGGCCCATCGAGGCCGCCATGCCCATCGCGACCGTGACGACATCCGGCTTGATGTACTGCATCGTGTCGTAGATGGCCATGCCCGCGGTGATCGAACCGCCGGGGCTGTTGATGTAGAGGAAGATGTCCTTCTCCGGATCTTCCGCGGCGAGCAGGAGCAGCTTCGCGCAGATCGCGTTCGCGTTATCGTCGCGAACATCCGAACCGAGCCACACGATGCGCTCGCGCAGGAGCCGCTGGTACACGTTGTCATCGAGGCCAAGCGGCATTTCACCGGCCGCGTTCACGCTGTGCTGAGTCACGGTGCACTCCTTGTATCTTGAGGTTTCGTACCCCTCAACCTTAGCGACCGTGAGGGGGCTTGGCGGCCCTGTTCGCCAGGGGCGCAGTTCCGACGCTTGCCTCGCTACAGCTGCGGCTGGGACCACAGCACGTCGCCGCCGGCCTCACGGATGGTTGCGTGGGGGCTGTTCTCGAGGGTGATCTCCACGTCGAGGAAGCGCTCTCCCCCGTTTTCGTGGGCGCGATACGTCATTTTTTCATTCGCGATGTCGAGAACCTCGGTTCGGGCGGTCACGAGCCACGGGTGCGCGCGGCGCACGCCGATGAGGCCGGCGATCGCGTCGCGCATCGCGGGGCCCTCACCGAAGAAGTCACTCGGGGAATCGGGGAAGGCCTGGCGCACGTCGTCATCTCCCCCAACGCGTTCTTCCTTAATGCCGCGGAAGGCCTGTTCATCGCCGTAGTAGAGGGTTGGGGTGCCACCGAGCGTGTAGAGAATCGCGTGGGCCGTAAGCGCGCCGTCGGCGCCGAGCACGCTCGCGATGCGGCTCGTGTCGTGGTTGCCCACGAACGTGAGCGGTAGGAAATGTTCGAGGAACGTGTTGTGGCGGCCGAGGGTCCACTCAAGTTCGAAGAGGTTCTTCTGCTCGATGCTTGAATAGATCGCTTTCCACAGTTCGTACTCGGTCGCGGAATCCACGCCCGCTTCGCGCACAAATTCGGCGTAGTCGCCGTGGATGATCTCCGCGAAGAAGAATGCTTCGGGGAAGTCCCGGCGAAGGTCGGGGATGATCGCGCTCCAGAAGCTCGTGGGCACGGAGTAGGCGGCATCGAGGCGCCAGCCATCGATTCCCCGCTCGAGCCAGAAACGCATCACGTGGGCGATCCGCTCGTGCGCGGCAGCGCTTTCGTGATGGAAGCGGGCGAGCTCCCCGTGCCCTTCCCACACGCGGGGGGCCGGGCCACCGTCGGCCTCCATATCGATATCAAATTCGCGTTCGTTCGCGTTCGCGGCGGGGTTCTCGAGCTCGCGGCGGAGCGGCGCAAAGTCGGTCGAGACGTGCGAGAACACGCCGTCGAGAAGCACGCGGATCCCGCGCTTTTTGCACTCGGCAAGGAAGCGATCAAAGGCCGCGTCGTCACCGAGCCGCGGGTCGATTTTCAGGTATTCGAGCGTGTCGTAGCCGTGGGTTTTCGACTCAAAAATCGGGCCGAGCGCGATCCCGTTGAGACCGAGCTCTTGCACGTAGTCGAGCCAGCCGGTGAGGTGATCGAAGCCCCGTCCGGTGCGGGAATCGCCCTCGCGGATCGGGGCGTCGGTGAAGCCGAGCGGGTACACGTGCCACCACAGGGCGTGATCGATCCAAGCCATGACTATTCCTCCTTCGCGCGGCGCCGCGCGCTGTTAAAAGGGTAGCGGCCCCTCCTCCGCTTTCGCGAAGAGGGGCCGCGCCCTCAAGGGATGGTGCGAGACTACTTGTCTTCGCTCTTCTCCTCAGTCTTCTCGGCAGCCTTCTTGGTAGCGGCCTTCTTCGCCGGAGCCTTCTTGGCGGGGGCCTTCTTGGCGGCCGGCTTCTTCTCAGCGGTCTTCTTGTCCGCGGACTTCTTTTCGGTCGTCTTCTTCGCGGCGGGCTTCTTGGCAGCAGCCTTCTTGGCGGGCTTCTTCTCGCCCTCAGCCTTGGCATCCTCGTCGGCCGAGGAAGCGTCGGACTCCTCGCCCTTCGCAAGACCCAGGTCCAGAACCTTGCCCTCGGTCGACTTGACCGTCACCTCGGCGAGCACGTCGTCGAGAGCCTTCGAACGCTGCACCTCACCGAAGATTTGCTCGAGCTGACCGCCCTGCGCAACAGCCTGGAGGAACGTGTTCGGGTCCATGCCGTACTGCGCGGCCATCTGGGACATGAAGCTCATGAGGTCTTCCTGGCCCACCTCGACCTCGCGCGTCTCGAGGATCGCGTCGAGGAGGAACTGCGCACGGATTGCCTTGACCGTGTCGTCCTTGATTTCCTCGCCGTGCGGATCGTCGGCGTTCTTGCCCTCGTTCTCGAGGTGCGCCTCGATCTCATCCTTGACGAGCTGCTCGGGAACCTCGATCTCGATGTCCTCGAGGAGCTTCTCGATGAGCGCGTTGCGGGCGAGCGCCACGCGGTTACCCTCGGCGTCCTTCTCGGCCTGGGCCTTGAGGTCAGCCTTGAGCTCGTCGATCGTGTCGAACTCGGAAGCGAGCTCGGCGAACTCGTCGTCGGCCTCCGGAAGCTCGCGCACCTTCACGCTCTGCGCGGTGACGGTGATCTGTGCTTCCTCGCCGGCGCGGTCGCCACCGGCAAGCTTCGACGTGAAGGTCGTGGTCTCGCCAGCCGAAAGGCCAATGAGGGCCTCGTCGAGGCCGTCGAGCATGTTGCCCTCACCGATGTTGTAGGAGACGCCCTCGACGGTGTCGATCTGCTCGTCCTCGATCTTCGCGACCATGTCGATCGACACGAAGTCGCCGTCCTCAGCGGGGCGATCCACGCCCTTGAGGGTGCCGAAACGCTCGCGCAGCGCGGTGAGGCGCACGTCCACGGCGTCGTCGTCAACAGCCGGCTCTTCGATCTCGACTTCAATGTCACCGAAGGTGGGAAGTTCGATCTCGGGGCGCACATCCTGCTCGATCACGAAAACAAGGTTGCCCTCTTCCGAGCCGTCGAGGCCGGGAACTTCCGTGACCTCAACCTCGGGGCGGCCCGCCGGCTTGAGCTCGGTCTCGGCCGCAGCCTGCTGGTAGTAGCCCGGAAGCGCGTCATTCACGGCTTCCTGGATGATCGCGGGCTTACCGAAACGCTGCTCGATGAGCGACGTGGGAACCTTGCCCTTGCGGAAGCCGGGAAGCTGCACATCCTTGGCAATCTTCTTCGCGGCCTGATCGATCGCGGGCTTCAGTTCCTCGAAAGGAACCTCAACGTTGAGCTTCACGCGGGTGGCGCTCAGCTTCTCGACTGCAGTCTTCACGTGCAAGTCTCCTCGTAGTAGTTCTCGTATTTCAAAGTCGGTAACCGGGGCGCCGTGAGGCGGCCCCTGCGACGTCGGGATGACAGGATTTGAACCTGCGACCTTCCGCTCCCAAAGCGGACGCTCTACCAAGCTGAGCTACATCCCGGTGCTGCACCGGTCTTGGCCGTGCGGCCAGCGAAGGCCGATGGGGCAACCCCGCCAAGTTTACCCGCCTCCACCTGAGGGCGCTCGGGCATCACTCACGCGATGTGACGAGATACATGCGCGCCCCGGCCCGCACTCACCTTGGGGCATGGCCCAGTATGTGGCAAGATGGATCCCTGAAGCGCTTCGTGTGCTTCTCGCGGACGTAGCTCAATGGTAGAGCCTCAGTCTTCCAAACTGATTACGCGGGTTCGATTCCCGTCGTCCGCTCCACTCCCTTCTCGGATTGCATAGGGGTTGTGGGGGTTTCGCCCCCGTTCAGTGCGCGCACGACGCCCCCCACAACTCACCTTGCGCTATTTCCCCACAATCTCCGACTCTTTTACCAACATGAAGGGTTGACCGAGTTTTCGCACACCCACTACCGTGATAATGGAACTTATCTTAAGGGGTGCCAAGATGAAAAAACTCAACCCGCAACTCACCGCCGTGCGCGATGCGCGCCTTGGCCTCAAGCTCGCTGAACTCACCTTTAAGCGCGCACTTATCGACGCCGCGAAGGCCGGCGAAGCCCAAAGAGCAATCGGCCATGCCGCCGCTATTTCTCAGCCGGCCGTAGCTCAGCATTTAGCACACTCCGGGCACGTCCGGCCTGTCCCCCAGGGGTTCAGCGGCGCGGATCCTTTGGAAATCTGCCAGCGCTACTACCTTGGCCAGATCACTGAGGATCGGCTCTTTGATGAGCTCACTCGCTGGGAGTACATACCCGACCCCGAGCCCGAGCATCTGCTTGATGACGGCGCGAGTATTTCCGGCACATGGAATGATGTTCTCGTCGCCACGAACATGGACTACATCTCCGAAGAGCAGTACGCGCGACTGTTCGACATGATGGAGGACGATAGGCCGCACTAGCAGGCTTGGCCCGCTCTCGTTTCACTCGGGCCCCAACGAGGACTTCTCGAAAGCCTCCATTGCGCATTGCGCGGGACTTGGCTGCGTGTATTTGCTGGTGGCGTCGGCCCTGTTGCTGCCGCTTGCCCACCGGTTCTTCCGCTGGAAGTAAACCCGCACCTAGTTGTCGTTGAACACGGGGACGGCGGTCCCGCGAAGTACCCTGAATTCTTGCCCGCTGAACGTGTCGGCGAAGAGCGACACGTCCCACGGTTCGACCTTCTCGAGGATCTTCGCCTTCTCATCGCTTTTCACGGTTTCGATCGTGGCAACTTCGAAGGTGAACACTCTGCCGGTCACGTCGGTGATGGTGAACCGGTCACCGTCGGCCGTTTCGGTGAGCCGCCCGAGCTGCCCCGCGGTATTCGGCCCGCCGATGGTGAGTGTGCCGCGCTCAAGTATTCCGGAGTAGGCGCCGGGTCGGGGGCTTTCGGGGCGCCAGCTCGCGGCGATCGGGAGGCGCACGTCCAGGGAGGGGATCTCGAGGATTCCGACGTAGTCTCGGCCGTCAATGTTGATGACGGGGCTCGGCGTGCTTTCGCCTTCGGGAACGACGTTGGCGCTCGTGCGCTCTTCGGGGATCAGCGAATCGAGCTTGGCGAGGTCGCTGCGGGCGCTCTCGAGATCGCGGTTCTGCTGCACGTAGGCCCTTGCGACGAGGGCGATCGCGAGGATCGCGCCTGCGGCGAGGAGTACGCGCAGCAGAACCTTCGCTCTGGTGCGGGGTCTCGAGGTCACCTGTTTAGCGTACCGAACGCCTCCTCCAGTAGAGTCCGCCAAGCGCGCCCGCGATCAGGAGCCCCGCGAGGACGTAGCCGGGGCGGAAGCCGTCGCCGCCGGAATCGGGCAGCTCGTAATTCGGGAAGTTCTTGACCGTGACCACGGGAGCGGCAGCTCCCGCTTCGGGTTTGCTGATCTTCCGGAACTCGTCGCTCTTGGTGTAGCCCGCGGGTGCGGAAAGCTCCATCACCCAGTACGAGTCCTCTTTGAGCCCCGCGAGGTCGGCGTGACCGTTCTTATCGGTCGTCACGACCTTCAAGGGATAGTAGCGCGTCTCGCCGTCCTTGATGATCTGGTTTCTGAACGATTCGGGAAGCGTGGCTTTGACCTTGTCGCTCTCGGCTTTGTTCGGCGTGAGAAGACCGAAGGTCGCGCCTTCGAGCGGGGCGCATTCTGTGTCCGTGGTGCAGTTGCCGCCATCGAGCTTGCGGATTGACGCGGCCCACTGGCCGTTACGGTTCACCGCGGTGAACTCCGGATTTTCGGCTTTGCGGTAGGTGAACGTCGTGTGGTTGCCGGTCACGCGCGGCTCACTCTCGGGCACAGCCTGTTCAATGCGCGCAAGCTCGGAGCCGTCGCTCGCAGCAATCTCGACGAGGGTGTACTGAGCCCCCTCTTCCCACTGCCACGTGGTATCCGTGGGCTTCCAAGCCTTGGCCTTAGCGTCGTACTGATACGTCGAATCTGGGGAGAGAGGCAGCGCCTTGGATGCGGTTTCGCCCTTGGCAACGGTCCGCTCGACGAAGGCCACCTGGCGTTTCTCGTCGGCAAGCGCCTGCGCGAGGCCCTTGCCCTCGAGCTGCGCCGAGGTCAGCGCCTGCCCGGAATAGACGAGGAACTGGTAGGTCGAGTCACCCGCAGCCGCACGCGGCTCTCCTTTCTCATCGACGAGCGCTTTCGCGAGCGTGGGTGCCGGCGGGATGCGCACGCCCACCTTGAGCGGGATGGACGACAGCGTGAGGGTGCTGGATCCCGGGGCGAGGTACCGGTAGCCGAAGGTATTCCACGCAATCTCACCGGGCTTCGCATCGGCATCGTCGGGAATCTTCGAATCGAAGCTCACACGGAGGGTGCCGTTGCCGGGGATCACGCCCGCATCATCAGCAAGGCTGATGCGCATGGAGCGCATCTTGTTCATGGCATCCGGTTGAGCGAGCCACGCACCCGAAGCGGTCTTCCCGGCCCAATCCTCGTCGGTGAAATCCGTCTTCTCAGAAAAATCGATACTGTACTTCGACGGGTCAATCGCACGCAGGACCTTGCCGTCCTTGTCAACGAGCTCCACCTTGAGGTTCAGCTGGTCACCAAAGGCGGTCTTGAATTCACTCAAGCGCTCGGGCGCCGTCGCAAACGTGTAGTCGTCGCCTACCTGCGGAAGGTTGTTGATGAGCACCATCTTGTTGATGGAGTCGCTCTTCTTATTGGTCACGTTCATCTCGTAGCGGAATACCGAGTCCTTCGAGGGAAGCGTGATGTAGTTCGGTGAGCTCACCGATGTCGCATCGTTGTCCGCATCCGCCACTTCGACCACGCGTTCGATCGACGTGGTGAACAGGTCATCCGCGATTGGAATCCGAGCGACCGATTGTACGGAGGGCTGATCCTGGTATGTCTTGGGCGACGATTTCGGGCGGCCGAAGTTGTTGTAGTCAAGGTAGTTTTCGGCGGCCTTGACCGTCTGCTTCGTCACGGAGCCGTGCTCCACGGCCCGCGGATCCCAGCCCTTCGACAGAGGCGTCAGATAGCCGGTGTTGAACGCGACGCGATAATACTGCTTGGCGCTCGCCTTCCGCTTGCCGTTCACGACGAGCACGGCCTTACCACCGGGCTCAAGCGGCATCCCGGAGAACGCATTGCCGCCACCCGGAGGGCGCACGCCTTCGCTGTCAACGGGTGCGCGGACGTCGAGGCGCACGCCACCGCCCTCCGGCACCGAGCTGAGGGAAACATAGATCTGCGGGTGCAGGAAGTTGGCGGGGTACTTCAGGACCTGCGCCGGCCCATCGACGGTCAACGTAGTCGTGACCTCGTTGAAGTACGGAGCCGTATAGGTAATCTTCACCGATTTCTTGCCGTTGCCGTCGGTGCTCCATTTCCCGAAGGTGAAGAGCGTGGTGTCATAGCTGCCAGTGCTCTTCTTACCGTTGGCATCCTCGGTATGGAACTGCACGGAGCCGGTGAATTCGTAGTGCTCGTCAAGCACATCCGACATCACATAGTCGGAGATCGGCACCGGCGAATCGTTATGGCCGGTGACCGTCCACTCCAGGGTGTCTTCGTAGCCCGCGTACTCAGGCCCATCCACACGCTTGCCGAGCGCTGATTTCGCGGTGACCTGCTTGGTCACCCCGGGAACGAAGAGCTTGCGCTGCACGTCGACAGTGGACACGAGCCACTGCTCGCCGTCTTTGCCGTTCATGCCGAGCTTGGCGGCACCTGCACCGTCCACCACGTCGCGAGTACCGTCGTTCAGCGGGTTCTTTTTGAAGGCGTTGCTAGTAATCGTAACGTCCGGGTTGACGCTCATGGGGTTCGCGGTGCCGCCGTCGTGCGGCATACCCACCCAGTTGGTGGCGACTTTCGTGAGCTTGCTCTTGTCGTCCACCAGGGCGAAGTACCGGAACCCGAGGGTTTCGCCAGCGTTGAGGTAGTACTTCTGCTTGGCCTTGTCGTAGGAGAGGTTGGAGCCCTCACCAGAGTTGTCAATCTGGAAGGTCACCTTACGGGGATCATTCGGGTCAGTGCTCGCGTGAACGGTGCCGATCTTCGGTTTCGACGGGGAGCCGGAAACGGAAACCGGCACCTTGGAGGCGTCAGCCACCCAGTTCCAGGAATTCATTCGATCCTGTTCGGTGGGGAACACGAGGTTGTGAGAAGATCCGCTCACATATGACTTCGTTGCGTCAGATCCACCGAAGGTAAAGCCCTCGGGCAGCACGTCTTCGATGTCGTTGAGGTAGATGCGCGAGGAACCATCGTTGTGGAGCACGGCGTAGTACATCACGAACCCGCTCTGGTCCTCGTAGCCCGTGCGGCCTTCCTCGCTTTGGTCTACCTGCAGCACCTTGTCTTTCGGATTGGAGCTGCCGGAACAGGAGGTTCCGCCGCTGGGCGAAACTTTGCAGATCGAGGTAAAGGGTTTCGCAGTGCCGTAGGAACCGGTGGACGAGACGCCTTTTTGCAACGTGGCCTGAAGCCCGCTCTCGAGGTAGTGCGAAACCTGTGACTTCGCGTCCTTCACGTACCAGGTGTTGTACAGCGTCTCGGAGCTGTACGCCCCCACATACTCCTGCCACTGATCGCCTGCAGGGAAGGTAAGCGTCACGTACCAGTACACATTGCCGGTGACGCTGAGCTTCAGGTCCTCGCCCCACACGATGTACTGCTGCGCGTCATCAGCCTTCTGATCGACAGGGTTCGTGTTCGTGATGCTCCAGCTCTTGAGGCTGCCCTGCTCCACCTTCACCGAGTTCTGCGTGGGGAACTCAATCTTCACGTTCGCCTTTGACCAGGGGCTGCCCTTGAGGCTCTTCGGCAGGGCGTCGTAGATGTCCTTGCCGGTAACGGTATACGGCTGCTCGCCGAACTGCGAGAGGCTCACCCGGTAGGTGACTGTCTCGCCGTCGGAGATCTTGCTTTGCTGCACCGTTGCGTCGTCGCTCAGGTTGTTGACGTTCTTCTTGTCCGTCACGATGCGCTTGTCAGAGCCGAGCTTCGAGATATTGAACGTCTTCGAATCGCTGGCCTGGAAGTCGCGGTGCCCCCCACGTCCAACGTTGATCACGTCGTCGCGTTTCGCCCCTGCGTTCTTGTACCCCGCGACTTTCGGATCGGTGACCGCCTTGTAGCGCACGGAAATCACCGACGGGTTCTGGAAGTCCTGCGAGGCGATGTACCAGTAGGTGTTGGTCTGGATTCCCTTGTCGCCAAGGTCCGTGATCTTGACGCGATCGGCCACGAAGATCTTCCCCGTCGTGCGTCCGCCGGCTTTCTCCTCGGCGCGGAGCCGCACGCCTTTATAGGTACCTGTCTTGTTCAGCACGTAGTACTGGGTGCCCTCCACCTCCATGGTGGGCAAGCCCCGACCCGCAAGCGCCTTGTTCAGATCGACCTCTGCCAGCAGCACCTGGGCACCGGTGAGATCGTCGATGAGGGGCACCGAATCGTACGTCGCCTGCCCGCCCTTACGTTCGAGCGTCAAGGAGTAGTCCACGACGGTGCCAGCGGGAATCTCGGTGCCATTACTGGTCACTTCGCTACCGTGCACGAACGCATGCTTGGAGAGCTCGATCGAGTTCTCAATCTTCGCGGCGTCCGGCACATCCTTGCCGAGGTGCACGGTGTTCGTCGCATCCTCAGAGGTGAGATCGCCCGCCATGAAGTGATCCTTGACGGTGGCCTTCACCACGCGCTGGATGTTTTCGCCACCGTTGATCGTGCCGTTCGGCAGGGCCCAGGTGAGGGTGTAGGTGGTTTTCGGCGTGACGATCAATGTCCCGAGCGCCTTCGAGAGCGCCGCTTCCGTCGCTTGTACTGAGGTGGCGGCGGCGCCGTCGCGCTTGACGGCGAGTGTGCCGTCGGCTTTCTTCTTCACCGTAAAGTTATGGTTCTGGGACCCGACGCAGTCTTCCGACGTCTGCGCCGACGGGGTGACGCTACCCCCCGACGTGCCAGTTCTGCCTGCGACGGTGGCCGTGCACACTTCTACATTCTTGATGTCGATGGTGAGGGCGTCGCCACCGTCGGCTTTGAACATCTCGACCATCTGCGCGGGCGTCACGTAAAACGCCTTCGGGAGGGCGTCGACGATTTTGCCCTCGTCTTCGCGACCCTCGTTGACTTTCCAGGGCGCGGTGCCCTGGTTTTCAGCAGTGATGGTGAAGTCGATGGGGTCACCGCGGAAGTACTGCTTCTTGCTGTCGTGCGACTTTGAGACTTTGGGCTCGACGCCCTTTGCGCGGATCGAGGCCGGCGCGTCAGCCTTGGTCGCCCTCTCGGCACTGTGACGGTATTTCGTCGTCACGTCCAGGTGGTTGGCGATCTCTGCCTTGAACGAGCTATCCGGAGCCTGATCGCCACTCTTCACGAGCACGTTGTCCGCGAACTTCACGCGAAATGCGGGGCCGTCGACCCTCGTAGTGGGGGTGGTGGGCGCATGCGGCATCGTGATGGTGATGGTACGGAAATCTTTCGAGAATTCGTACCTGAATTTGCCGTTTTCGTTGTGATCGCCGGGGTTATACACCGTGAGCACGGGCGTACCGCCCGCGACGAGGGTATTGAAGTACGCATACCCATTGCTCTGGCCGGGGTATTCGGTAGTAAACCAATCGAATCCTGTGCCATTGGACTTCTGGCCACCACTGAGTTTGGAACCCAGCTTCTTCACGATGTCGGGGTTGATCTCAAAGCCTTCGGGAACGGTGAAGGTGTCTTTGTACACCATCTCCACGGCAGGATCTTCGCCCACATCGCCCTTCCAGGCGCCCTTCTCGTCAACGTTCCCGGCGAGAGTCGCGTCATCACGCTCGTTGTGGATGAGGTAGCGAAGGTTGTGGATGTAGTATCGGCCGGTCTTCGCGTCGTACGCCAAACTTGGATCGGTAGTGTCACCCCACGTTTCCTTCGTGGTGCCGTTCGCGGCTTGTGTGGAATCGAGCAGCACCTTCTTCGCGTTGTACTCGGTTCGATCCACGCCCCACGTCGCTTGATGCACGCCGCACTCGGGAGTGCTTGCCTTCGTACCGCGCGCCTTGAGCTGCTCGGACGTCAGTTCTTCCACCCACGACTTGAGGGTGCCTCCCGCGGATTTCGCGGGATACACGGCTTGCACATCGAGCGCGAACGTTTCGCCAACCTGGGCAGCGGGCACCTCGATGTAGTACACGAGTCCGTTACCGTTGGCTTTCTTCAGCGTGTACTTATTCTTTTGCGCTTCACGCTGCTGGTAGTAGGTTTCGCCAACCTCGAGCTTGGTCTTGGAGTCGCCCGCAACGAGATATGGGAGCTCAGTTTCGCCCTGCTTCGCATTCGCAAACTCAAAGTAGATGCGGAACGTGCGGTCGTCGTTCGCGGTCGTGTTCGAGATGCCGAAACGCTGCCCGTAGCCCTCGCCGCTCCAACGCTGCGAGACCTTCTTGACGATGGCGTCGGTCTTGATCGTCTCTTCGTTCTCGGCGCCCTCGCGCTGATCGATGACCTCGATGGAAATGTCGCCGTCGGTGAGGTTGTGCATCACGGCGCCGCTTCCGGCGGTGCACTCCCCCATGCCAACGGCGTCAGCGTTTGCTCCGTCCACGGAGAACGACGGCTGCGTGAGCCCGAGCATGGTGAGCATGAGGGTACATGCCGCAAGGAAGGCGGTGATGGAGCGCCATGTGCTGCGCTGCTCTGCTTGGTGTCGCGCGTTAGTCATTGTGCGCTCCCTTCCATGCGGTGCGTGCTCGCTGAGGGCGCGGTGCGCTCAGGGCGAGCATGGTGATGCCGAGAGCGCCAAGAAGTGCGGCGCTCAGCCAGTAGCTGTTGGCGTTGAAGCCGGTGCGGGGCAGCGGCGTCTTCTTCGGCGTGGGGGTGGGGGTTGGTGTCGGTTCCGGCGTCGTGGAGGGCGTCGGTTCCGGGGTGGGGGTGGGCGTTTCACCGGGCGTGAGCGTGTTCGTGATAATGAACGTCGCGCCTTCGCGGGTGTTGGTCACGGTGTAGGCGAGGCCGTCGAGTTGTTCCACGGCGGTCCATTCGGCACCGCTTTCGTCGCTCCACGCGTAGCTCCAGTTGTTCGCGGCATTGAGCGTCACGGTTTCGGCTCGCACACCGTTTTTGAAGAGGTCCACGGTGATGCTCGCGGGGCGCTGCTGTTCGGCGCCTCGGTCGCTCCAGTGCTTGACCACGCGGTAGTCGCGTGGGCGGGGCTTCGTGGTCGCGTTGAACTTGGGCTTCACCACGACGTCGTAGGTGATGTGGCCTTCGGTATTGCGTGCGGGGATCGACACGATCGCGGGGGTGAAGGAGAGGGTTTCGATCCCGCGCGCCGTTTCGCGAACGCGGTCGTTGAGCACCACGAGGTACACGCCGGGCTTGAGGTGTTCAGCGCGGAACGTTCCAGCTTGATCGGTTGCGCCGGCAGCGTCGGCGGACTTGCCGGAGGTGGTCACGTAGTCCGCGAGGGTGCGGGCGAGGGTGGCCCAAGTCCCTTGGGTGAGGTCTCCGGTTCCGACGGTGTCTGCCCAGGCGGTGCGCTCGAGAAGCGCGGCGTAGCCGGGTGCGGCGGGGAGGCCGCGTTTCGCCTCGGCAACGCGATAGGCCGACGCATGCACGCCCTCAATCGCTTCCCCATTCGCGCGGTGCAGCTCGAGGGTGAGGGAGGAGTCGCGGGTTTCATCTACCTGGCCGAGGTCGATGGCGGCGTTGCCACCGTCGGCATGGGCGGGCGCGGTGAGGGGTGCTAGAGCGAGCACGAGCGCAAGGGCGAGGAGCCCAAGGGCGCTGAGGCGCGCGAAGCGTGAGGCGGCGCCGTGTGTGGCGCGCTGGAGGATGGTCATGAGGCGTTCCCCTCGTGTGAGGTCGTGGCGCGGGTGCGCTTGCGGCGTGAGTGCATCACGTAGAGCGCGCCCAGGCAGATGAGGACTGGGACGGACACGAACATGGACACGAGCACGGGGTCCATGCGCACGGCGTCCGCGGGAAGGTATTGGGATTCGACGTAGTCCACTCGGTGGCCGCGCACGAGGAGCCGATGCGTGTTGATCGCGTACGGCGTGCACGTGATGAGGGTGACGTAGTCTTGCCCGTCGATGATTTCGAGGTCGTGAACTTCGTGTGGTTCGACGATGCGGATCTGGTCGACTTGGTAGGCGAGGTTGCGGTCGAGTACGTGGAGCACGAACACGTCGCCCTCGCTCACTTTGTCGAGGTTGGTGAAAAGTGTGGAGGTGGGAAGGCCGCGGTGGCCGGAGAGTGCCACGTGGGTTCCTTCGCCGCCCGCGGGGAGGGAGGAACCGGGGATGTGACCCACGCCGGCTTGGAGAACGGAGTCCTCAACGGTGTGGTAGATCGGCAGGTCAACGCCGATCTTGGGGATTTCGATGTGGCCCATCATGCCCGTGCCTGCGGGGTTGAGCAGCGAGTTGTACTCGGCGAGCTGGTCGTTGCTCAAGTGGAAACCCGCGGTGGATTCACTGAGTTCCTGGTTGTAGGTGTCAACGTCACGCCAGATTTGCGTGAAGTCGTCCGCGCTCATGTGCGCCACGGTGTCGTCGTAGCGCGCGATCGCACGGCCCTGGTTGAGGGAGTTCCAGTAGTCGCTGATGGGTGGGTAGAGCAGAATGCCGAGCCCAAGAAGGAAAACGCCTGCGAGAAGAAGATCAGGCCAGCGCTTTCGCTTCTTGGGTGCGCGGGATTCCCGCCCGGCAGGTGCCGGGCGGGAATCCTGAGCGACATTCTCACTCATGCGCAATGAGACTCTCAGGCCTCAGCGCGCTTGCGGTTGCGTGCAACGATGCCAAAGCCAGCAAGCAGCATCACTGCGAGGCCGCCTGCGGTGAACAACACCGTACCCATGCCACCGGTGGAGGGGAGATCCGAGCCGGAGGAGTTGGTGACATCCTGTTTCATGGTCGCAGTCGAGAGATCACCAGGAGCTCCCTTGCCGTCAACGGTCGCGAGGGAAAGCTTCGTGAGCTCGCCCTTGCCGTTCTCGGCGTTCTCCTGGTGCTCAGCGCTGATGCCGAAGCGCATGTCGTTAGTCGGAAGCTGGTAGCCGGTCGGGGCCTTCGTCTCGCGAAGAGCGTAGTTACCAGCATCGAGACCCTTGAAAGAGAACGGGGCATCAGCCTTGGTCACGACGGTGGTCGCGTCATCCTGGTTCGGGGTCCAGCCGATGACCTTCTCGTTGCTGTCGAGAATGGCGAATTCGCCGTTCTCGCTCGAGTCAAGCGAGCCGTCCCCGTTGTAGGTGAAGCCGCGGGTCAGCACAAACTCAGCACCGGAAAGCTTGTCTCCGGTCCACCGATCAACCTTGGTGTTCTCAACGGTGTAGGTGAACACCCAGGTGTGGTCCTCGGGGGTCTTGCCTTCGTGATCGCCTTCGCCCTCAAGGGCGCTCTTCTGGAAGTAGACGAGCGACTTGTTGCCGTTGCCCTTGTCGTCGATCGCGGCCTTGTCGTTAAGCTTTGCCGTGTACTTGACGTCGATCTTCGAATCAGCGGTGGCGTTCGGGGCAGCCTTCTTGAGGTCAGCAAAGTCCACGGAGAAGGTCTTGCCGCCCGCGTAGTGGCCCTCGGTGTCCGAAGCCGGCTTCACTGCGGAAACCGTGAAGCCCTCGGTGATTTCCTTGTCGTCCACGTAGACCTTGACATTCTGCGGGTCGTCGAATCCCTTGGAGAGGGTGTCGCGGAAGCCGTACTTGTAGCTGTCGAAGTCGGCGTAGTTCGAGGGAAGCGTGCCGTGGAGAACGAAGGGCACGTCGTCGCCGATGTTGTAGTCGGCGGTCTCACCAAGCTTGTTGGTGGAGTTTTCCTCGACCTGCTTGTCGTGGCTGGGGACCGAGGTCTTCACGTCAACGGTCACCGGGCCCACGACCTTGAGGATCGGGGAAGTGGCAGCCGTGACCTTCGCCGGGTTCCGGTCCACCACAACGTAGTAGCCAGCATCCACGGTCTTCGCCGTGTACTCGTAAATGCCCTCTTCGGTCTCCGACGGCGTGAGGGTGAAGTTTACCGGGGTGTACGAGTCGTCGCGCACGATGTGCTTCGCAACGATCTTCGAGAGCTTGGTGGCATCCGCACCGGTGAGGCCGGAGAACTTCGCGGCGAGCTCGGCAGCGTTTTCTTTGCCGGTGATGGCCGCGAACGCCGGATCAGTCGACTCGCCAAGCTCCTTGAGGAGCCCGTCCTTATCGATGCCCTCGCCCCACGAGATCATCGTGAGGCCGGTCGGCTCGGTCGGGTCTGCGCCCTCTTTGGGAAGCGGCGACTGCTGGCCCTTAAAGATCTGGTAGGCGGCGAGGTCCTGGTCGTGCTGCTTGGACTTGATCGTGATGGCCGGATCCTCGTCATTACCGACGGGTGCAGCGTGGGCGAGGGGCGAGACGAGCACAGCGAGCGCCGCGAAGAGTGCGACGAGAACGGTGAGCAGGCCTCCCTTCGCCACGTTGCGGTGAGCATGCGTAAACATGTGGTTCTTTTCCTATCTGTCGTAAGCGCACACGTCTCGTGCGCGCGGGGATATCGAAAGGTCACGCTCACCGGGGCGGGGGCTATTACGCACGGCCACTCGCGGCAGAGCATTTCGAGGTTATACCCAGAGTTACCGCGAGGCTAATTGTTGAGCAAATAGTTATCGAATTGTTATGCAACTGCCCGAATGACAACCGTTTTAGTCGACCCACGTCACATGTGTCAGCGGCCATACGACGGCCTTGACGGTTCCCAGGACTTGATCCTCGGCAACGGTGCCGAGGTGCTCTGAGCGTGAATCGATCGACGTGCTGCGGTGATCACCAAGCACGAAGTAGCGGCCTTCGGGAACCTGGTACGGGAAGGTGATGTCCACGTTGCCACCCTCGCCGGGGTCGAGCACGTAGCTCTCATCGAGCTTCTCGCCGTTGACGATCACGCGGCCATCCTCAGCGAAGTCGATCCAGTCCCCCGGGAAGCCCACCACACGCTTGAGGAGAACCTTGTTGTTGTAGTAAAAGGCCACGATATCGCCGGTTTCAAGGCTCTTTGAATGCGTCGTAACCGCGAGGTCGCCGTCATGGAAAGTCGGCTCCATGGACGTGCCGCGTATCTGCAGCACGGAAAGGAAGAACGTGGAAATGAGGATGCCCACGGCTGCCGTGACCACGGCAACTTCGAGCACGCGGCCGAGGATTTTCCAGCGGGAGCGGGCCTTGCGCGGGGCCTCGCTTGCGTCCTTCGCGCTCTGATTCGCGGGCTCCGAGCTGGTCTCGCTAACGGTCCCGGCAGGGGCCGCGGCACGCTTACCTTCGCGGTTCGGCTTGGGCGACTCGCCCCCGGCAGCCGGCTCCCCTTCATTCACCTTCGAGGCAGGCGCGCGGCGCTTCCCCTTCGGCTTATTCTCAACTGCATTGTTACCGAGATCGGGACGAGGCTCGTTGGCATTCGCTGAGCCGCGATGAGTCGCCATGCGCGCCTCCCCTCTCCAGTGTCTCCGATTGCGTGGTAGCTATAAGAATAACCATGCGAGGCGCGGCAGTGCGCGCGGGCGAGTGCGCCACTTGGCGCGAGTCACGGTAACTTCACGGGCGCGTACTCGGGAAGCACGCGATGCAGCCATGCGGCGCCACCCCACAGGAGCCCCGACGTGAGCAAAGCCGCCCACCCCACGGGCAACGCGAGCGTCACAATCGACACGAGAAGAGGTGCCGAAAGCCGCCCCGCCCCCATGAGCGTGTTCCACCGCGCGAGGTCGCGCGTGCGGGTCGAGGTATTCGAAAGATCGATTCCGAGGGTCATCATGATTCCCGAACCAAGTCCGTTGCCGATCCCCGCGACGATCTGCGCGATAAGCAGCACCGCAAATCCCGTGCCACCCGCCGAAAGGCCCGCCCCGCCGAGTGCAAAAGGCGCCGCGAGCGCAAAACCAAGCCCGAGGATGCTCATGCACGGCACGATCGCCGCGGCTCTCCCCCAGCGATCCATGATCACGCCCGCGGGATAAAACAGCAGAATCTCGATCGCGGCGGCAATGCCGAAAATGAGCGTGACGTCCTTTTCCGTGAGCCCCATCGCCACCGCCATGAGCGGCACGATGATCGGCCGGTTCGTGCGCGCCGCGGCAAGCGGCAGCACCCCGAGCGCCACGCGCAACATGTCTCGAAACGTCAATTGGCGCCCGAGGGCACCGGTCACGGTCTCGGGTTCGCGAGGTTTTTCCACGCCGGCGGGCTTCGCCTCACCGCCTTCAGGTCCGACGGTTGCCGGGCGAGCGTCGGAAACTTTCCCTCCCGGCGATGCATCGCCCTCGAGCATGCGCGCCCACACGCACCACACCGCGACCGCCACGAGAACGGAATAGAGGTAGAACACCCACGGGGCGTGCCCCACCCACAGCACCGCCGAGGAGAGAAGCGGGCCGAGAATCTCACCGATGCGCACCGCGCCGCCGAACGAGGTCATGCCCCGAGCGCGCACGCGCGGCGGAAGGTGGGTGCCAAGATAAGCCTGGCGGCCAAGGTTCCACACGATCATGCACGCGCCCTGCACCACGAGCGCGCCAATCAGCACCCATCTGTGCCACGCAGAGGGCGTTCCCGCGAGCGCATCCCCCACGACCGCCCCGAGACCGAGGTTGAGCACGATGAGCAAAACCCCCGTCGCGAGGATCGCACGGCGCTCCCCCACGCGCGCCATGAGCTTGCCGGCGGGAACGGTGCCCACGACCGAAAGGATGCCCGCGATGAGGCCGAGGGCCGCAGCGCCCGAGATGGAAAAGCCCATGCGGATCGCGATGAGCGGAAGGATCGGCAGGATCGCAGCGTTGCCCGAGAACTGCAGCGCCGTAGGCACATACACGGGAAGAATGAGAGGCCTGAGCGCCGCGCCGGCTTCGGATGTGCCGCGGCCGAGGTGCCGGGTGCGAGGCTCGTTTTTCGCCACACCCGCTCCTTCTTTCATAGACTCACCACGAAGCGGCCCTCGCGCCGCCTTCTCGCGCTTCCCGCCCGCGCGGCACGGCCGCGCAGAAAGATTCTGCCATGAGCACACCCGAGCACCGCGAAGTTCTCACGATCGTCGACGCCGCAAGTGCACTCGGCGACACCCTCGTGAGCGAGTCCTACCTTGCCCTGCGCACAGGCGGCGAGGTCAAGGCCCTGAGCGCCCACCCGGAAAACCTCACACGATTTTCACGCGCGATCAGCTACGAGGCCATCCCCCACGACCTTGGCGAGTACGCTTCGGCACTCGGCGGCACGAGCGCCCTCCTGCTCGTGATCGAAAACAACGAGGAGGCCGAGGCCCTCACCACCCGAACAATCCGCGCGATGCGGCGCGCAGGCGTGAGGCGGCTCATCGCGGCAGCGCCCCTCGATGCCCTCGCCTACACCGTTCATGGCACGCGCGATGCCGAAGCTCCCCGCCGAGAGCGCCCACTCACCGAGAGAGCGAAGAAGGCGTGGGCAAGCGTCGGAAGCCCGAACCCCGGCCTGCTGGGTGCCCGCCGGGCCCTCGAACTCGTGCGGCGCTCGGGCCTCGAGACCACACTCCTGCTCCACCCGCCGATCCTCGTGGCCCCCGGGCCCGCCACCGTCACCCGAACCCCCGCCGCCTACGCCCCGACCGCGAGCGCCGAAATCACCGCCGCGAACGCCGCCCGCGCGATCCTTTCTGCCCGCACCGATTCCTCGATCGGCGCCGAAGACGTGCTGAGCGAAGGCTGAGTCGAGAGAAAAGTCAAAAATCCCGGCCGCCATTGGGAACTGTGCAGCGCCTTCCAGGCCGTGCCCCTATCGTGGTGCCGTGACTGAGAACGCGACAAACGCACCCCAGAATCTTCCGCCCGCCGCCTCCTTCAACGCGGCCGACTTTGACGCCTATCTCTTCGACCTCGACGGGGTCGTGACCCCCACCGCCGACGTGCACATGCGCGCATGGTCCCGCATGTTCAACCAGGTGCTCGTGGACTACGAGGGCCAGGCCAAATACACCGACATGGACTACTTCACGTACGTGGATGGTAAGCCGCGCTACGACGGCGTGAGGAGCTTCCTCACCTCGCGCGGTATCGAGCTTCCCGAGGGCACGCCCGAGGATGCCCCCGCCGCGATGACCGTGTGCGGGCTCGGCAACCGCAAGAACGCCCTCGTGCTCGAGATCCTCGAACAGGAAGGCGTGGAGCCCTACCCCGGCACGCTCGCCTTCCTCGATTCCCTTCCCGAAACCGCGAAAGTCGCGATCGTCTCCAGCTCGAAGAACGCTCGCACCGTGCTCAAGGCCGCGGGGCTCCTCGAACGCTTCGAGGTCATCGTGGACGGCAACGTCGCCGCCGAAAATTCGATTCCCGGCAAGCCCGCACCCGACACCTACCTCTACGGTGCGAAACTCGTGGGTGTGCCCGCCGAAAAGGCCGTGGTGCTCGAAGATGCCACGAGCGGCGTGAAGGCCGGTGCCGCCGGCAATTTCGGCGCCGTCATCGGCGTCAACCGCGGCGTGGGCCAGGAAGCACTTGCCGAAGCCGGTGCCACGATCGTTGTGGACGACCTCAAGGAGCTGGCATGAGCATCCACAAAGTCTCCGCCGATCCCATGGACAGGGTCCACCTTCCCGTCAACGAGTGGCAGCTCGTGGAAGCGCGTCCCGGCGCCGATCTCGGCTTCCTCGAAACGATCTTCGCCACCGCGAACGGCTACCTCGGCATGCGCGGCACCCCCGAAGAAGGCCGCGACGTGGCAAGCCACGGCACGTTCCTCAATGGCTTCCACGAAACCTGGCCCATCAAGCACGCCGAAAACGCCTTCGGATTCGCGAAAACCGGCCAGACGATCGTCAACGCCCCCGATTCGACCGTCATCAAGCTGTACGTGGACGATGAACCGCTCAACGTCTCCACGAGCGACCTGCTCGAATACAAGCGCTGGATCGACTTTCGCGAAGGCGTGCTGCGCCGCGACCTCCTGTGGCGCACCCCGAGCGGCGCCCACGTGCGCGTGCGCTCAAGCCGCATGGTGAGCTTCACCGACCGCCACCTCGCGCTCATGTCCCTCGAGGTCGAGATGGTCAAGGGCAGCGCCCCTATCGCCATCTCCTCACAGATCATCAACCGCCAGGACCTCGACCTCGATGCCGCGCCCGCCACAGCTCCGCTCGCTGGTGACAACAAGCATGATCCGCGGCAAACCACGTCGTTTGACACGCGCGTGCTCGTGCCAGAGGGCAACCACGCCTCCGGCGACCGCGTGCTCATGGGCTACCGCACCGCCCACTCCGGAATCGGCATCGGCGTTGCCGCCGACCACGAAGTGGAAACCGAGATCGACTTCCAGAGCCTCGTCAAAATTGACGACGACATGGGCCGCTTCATCATGCGCGGCGAGCTGCCCGAAGGCGAAAAGTTCCTCGTCAAGAAAGCTGTGGCCTACCACTACGCGGCGGGCGTGCCCGTGCGGGAGCTCCAGGACCGCTGCCGCCGCACGCTCGACCGGGTGCACAAGCACGCCTTCGAGCACTACCACGACGCGCAGCGCGAATTCCTCGGGGGCTTCTGGAAGCGCTCCGACGTGCGCATCGAGGGCCAAAGCGCCGTGCAGCAAGCGAGCCGCTGGTGCATCTACCAGCTCGCCCAGGCCGCCGCTCGAGCCGACCAGGCCGGCGTTCCCGCAAAAGGCATGACCGGCTCCGGTTACGAGGGCCACTACTTCTGGGACACCGACATCTACGTGGTCCCGTTCCTCACGTTCACCTCGCCCGAATGGGCCCGCAACGCCCTGCGGTTCCGCGTGAACCTGCTCGATGCCGCGCGCGAGAGGGCCCGCGAGCTCAACCAGCGCGGCGCTCTCTTCCCGTGGCGCACGATCAACGGCGACGAGGCGAGTGCCTACTACGCGGCAGGAACCGCGCAGTACCACATCGATGCCGACATCGCGTGGGCCTTCGCCACCTACAACGACATCACGGGCGACACGAGCTTCCTCGATCTCCAAGGCGCCGAAGTTCTCGCCGAAACGGCGCGCATGTGGGCCGATCTTGGCTTCTGGCGCACGAACGGCGATCGCACCTTCCACATTCACGGCGTGACCGGCCCCGACGAATACACGACGGTCGTCAACAACAACCTGTTCACGAACGTCATGGCGAAATACAACCTCGAGCGGGCCGCCCGCACGCTGCGTGACCTGCGCGAACGCCTCCCAGAGACCTACCGCGCGCTGGTGCAGAAAATCGACCTCGACGAGCGCGAGATCGACGAATGGCAGGCGTGCGCCGAAGGCATGTACATCGAGTTCGACGACACGATGGGCATCCACCCGCAGGACGACCGCTTCCTCGACCGCGAAGTGTGGGATATCAAAGCCACCCCGCCCGAAAAATTCCCGCTCCTGCTCAACTACCACCCGCTCGTGATCTACCGCTTCCAGGTCATCAAACAGGCCGACGTTGTGCTCGCGACCTACCTGCGCAGCGCCGAGTTCACCACCGAACACAAGAAGGCGAACTTCGAGTACTACGACCCGATCACCACGGGCGACTCGACCCTCTCGGCGGTCGTGCAGTCGATCATGGCCGCCGAAGTGGGCCACCAAGACCTTGCCCTCGACTACTTCCTCACGGGCCTTTACGTGGACCTCGCCGACCTCCACAAAAACACGAAAGACGGCGTGCACATCGCCTCCGCGGGCGGCGTGTGGAACGGCCTCGTGGCGGGATTCGGCGGCATGCGCTTCAACGACGGCGCCATCAGCTTCGACCCGCGCCTTCCCGACGAATGGCCCGCCCTCGAATTCCCCCTCACCGTGCGCGAAAGCCGCTTCACCGTGCGCATCACGAAGGGCGAGATCAGCTTCGTGCTCGAAGAAGGCAACGAGCTTGACGTGAGCGTGCGCGGCAAAACCGTGCGCATCACGAGTGAAGGCGTGAGCGTTCCGCTTCGTGGCCAGGGCCCCCTCCTCGAAGATGGCCACCTCGAAGCGCACTACGTTGGCGACACGCGCGCCGACGGCTCCGTGATTACCTCGACCGTGCCCGACCCCAACGCTCCGTGGGAATACCCCGAGGCGGCGATTGAGGGCCACGAAGGCTAGGTCGCAGGGTTAAGATTGAGGTCCGACGGTTGCCCGGCAAGCGTCGGACCCTGTTTTTTCATCGAAAGAGAGTCATGAAACCGCGCATCGTTCGTGCTGACCTTCCCGCAGAGCCCACCCGCGAGCTGCCGCCGTGCGTGAAGCGGCGCGACCTCGGCGCACTCGGCCTCACGGGCGCCGCCGCCCTCGCCCTCGCCGGCTGCGGGCCCGATCGCGGCGGCCTCAAGGCAAAGGAAGTCCAGGTGGATGAGTCGGGGGCCGTGGCGCTTGAAGATCTGCCCGAGAACCAGACGACAATCGTGAACTTCGGTGGGCAGCGCGCCTTTGTGGCGGTGGTGCGCGGAAGCGGCGAGGACCTTCACGGCTTCGAGGCGTACTGCACGCACCAGGGCTGCGCCCTCAACCCCGAGGGGCCCGTGCTGCACTGCCCGTGCCACGATTCGACATTCGATTCGGAAACTGGCGACGTCAAGGGTGGGCCGGCCGAGGAGCCCCTCGTGAAGGTCTCGCTCAGCGTGGCGGATGGCAAGGTCACCCGTGCCTGAGCGGCCTGAACTGACGAGCGACGGGCGCGTGCGGCGCGAGGTCGTGAGCTTCGTGCGGCGCGGCTCCCGCCTCAACGCGGCCCAGGAGCGGGCATGGCAGACCCATGCGCAGCAGTACGTCGTGGACGTGCCCCGCGGGGCGCGTTCGACCCTCGCTGATCCCTCGGTGCGGCTCTCAGTGCCGGAACTGTTCAGAAATAACAACCCGCTCATTGTGGAGATCGGCTCCGGTCAGGGCGATTGCGTGGCCGCCGCTGCCGCCTCACGCCCAGGCGAGAACTTCCTCGCCCTCGAGGTGTACAAACCGGGAATCGCGCAAACGATGCTCCACCTCGAACGGCTCGGCCTCCCCCAGAACGTCAAAATGCTCGAGGTTGACGCCGAAAACTCCCTCCCCACGCTTCTCGGGCCCGAGTCGATCCGCGAAGTGTGGATCTTCTTCGCCGATCCGTGGCACAAAACGAAGCACCACAAACGCCGCCTCATCTCCCCCGAGTTCTTGCGCGTGCTCACAGGGCTGCTCGAGCCGGGCGGAATCATCCGCACCGCAACCGACTGGGCCGACTACGCCGAGCATCAACACGCCGCCTTCGAGACCGTCGCGGCCGAAGGGCTGCTCGTAAACCTGTACCCCGAAGGGCCTCGGCCCGAGGGCACGGCCTCGGATCCGGTGAGCGAGGCGATGCCGCGCGTGGGGTTCGCCCCTCGATTCGATGGGCGCGTGCGCACCGCCTTCGAGAAGAAAGCGACCGCCGCGGGCCGGCTCGTGTGGGAGTTCGCCTACCAAAAGGCGTAAACGCGCCGGGTGGTTAGGCCTCCGCGGGCGATTCGAACTTGTAGCCGAGGCCGCGCACCGTCACGATGAGTTCCGGGCTCTTCGGATTGACCTCGATCTTCGCGCGCAAGCGCTTGATGTGCACATCGAGGGTCTTCGTGTCGCCCACGTAATTCGAGCCCCACACGCGGTCAATGAGCTGGCCGCGCGTGAGCACGCGATCGGCGTTACGCAGGAGGATCTCAAGCAGCTCAAATTCCTTGAGCGGCAGCGGCGTATCTTCACCGCGCACGCGCACCACGTGGCGGTCAACGTTCATCTCAATGCCGCCGGCCGTCAGAACCGCCTCGTCTTCCTCGCCCTCCTGGTTTGTGGCCTTCTGCTGCTCGCCGCGGCGAAGCACCGCCTTAATGCGGGCGAGAAGCTCACGCGAAGAATACGGTTTCGTCACGTAGTCATCGGCGCCAAGCTCGAGGCCGAGAACCTTATCGAACTCGTCATCCTTCGCGGTGAGCATGATGACGGGAACGCTCGAGGTTTTACGGATCTCGCGGCACACATCGGTGCCGCTCATACCGGGAAGCATGAGATCGAGAAGCACGAGATCAGCGCCGTGCACCTGGAACACCGCGAGTCCACGGTCGCCCGTGTTCGCGACAGCGACCTCGTATCCCTCCTTGCGCAGCGAGTAGCTGAGCGCGTCGGAGAAACTCTCCTCGTCTTCAACAATGAGGATGCGTGCCATGATTCCTATTCTCCTGTGTGAACGGGCAGGTCCCTGGGTGAATCGTCGGCGAGCTCGGGAATGCGAAGCGTGAACGTCGAACCCGAGCCCTCCTTCGACCATACTGTGACGTCGCCACCGTGGTTGCTCGCAATGTGCTTCACGATCGACAAACCGAGACCGGTGCCGCCGGTCGCACGAGAGCGAGCCTTATCCACGCGATAGAAGCGCTCAAAAATGCGCTCCATGTTTTCAGGCGAAATGCCGATGCCCTCATCCTTCACGGAAATCTCGACCATACCGTTATGGCGGCGAGTCGACACACCGATGAGGGTGTTCGGCGGTGAGTACGTAATCGCGTTCATGATGAGGTTCGACAGCGCCGTGGTGAGCATCGTCGAGCTTCCGAACACCTCGAGGTTCGGCGTGCCGCCAGACTGGATCGTCATGCCGTGGCCCGAGGCGAGGTTCTGGTTGAGGGCAACAGCTTCGGCCACCACGGAATCAACATCGACCGAGGAGGCGTCGGCAAACGACTGCGCACCCTGCACGCGCGACAGTTCAATGATTTCCTGCACGAGGAGGGAGAGGCGCCGCGATTCGGTTTGCATGCGGCCCGCGAAGCGGCGCACGGCCTCCGGGTCATCGGCCGCATCCTCCATCGTTTCGGCAAGAAGCGTGAGCGCGCCTACGGGTGTTTTCAGCTCGTGGGAAACGTTCGCCACGAAATCGCGGCGGGTTTCCTCCACGCGGGACTGCTTCGTGAGGTCATCGGCAAGCACAAGAATGCGGCGCGAACTACTGAGGGCGCCCACGCGCACGCTCACAACCGTGGGCGTGTTCTGGTCCGAGCGCGTGTTCTTCGCGTTCGTGAGCACCTGCTCGCGAAAACCGCCCTGGCGCGACACCTGGGTGACGATATCGATAAGGTCGCGATGCGCGAGCCGCGGATAATCCCCGCCGGTCGTGCGCACGAGCCCGTAACTGTAGGCGAGGGGCGAAGCGCGCAGCACATCGCCGCTTGAATCAAGCAGAACGTATGCACTCGAGAGGATCGACAGCACCTCGGAGGTTGGCTCCGTAATGGCCGGCTTCGGCGGTTCGGGCACGGAACGGCTCCCGCGCAACGCCGCATACATCGCCACAGCCCCCGCCACGAGCCCGCAGAGGGCGGCGGCAATGAGGAGGGCAACGGAATTCACCCTATAAGGGTACGCGCTCGCGCATTCCGACGCCTGCTCGGACCCCATCGAATCCACTTTCGTTTCCTGGTTATTCACCTTGAGGTTTGCATACATTCACCTCCCGCCGGGAAGATGGGATCACAGTATTGCCTCTAGAGAAAAGGACGATCCGATGCGTGCCGCATTCCAGAATGAACTTCAGGTCCTGCGCGAAGGCCTGATGGAAATGAACTCCCTTGTGGCCACCGCACTTGAGGATGCCTCGAAGGCGCTGCTCACCGGCGATCTCGCGCTCGCCGAACAGGTCATTGTTCGCGACCAGGAGATCGACGACCTCCAGGCCGAGCTCGACGAGAAGTCGGTCGACATTCTCGCGACCCAGTCGCCCGTTGCCACCGACCTGCGCACAGTCGTCGCCACGCTCCGCATGAGCGCCTCGCTCGAGCGCATGGGCGATCTCGCCGCCCACATCGCTCTCGTGCTGCGCCGCCGCCACCCGAATGAGGTCATCCCCGCAGACCTGAAGTCGGCCATTGAAACCCTCGCCGATCTGAGCCTCAACGCCGTGAAAGATGCAGGCAAGGTCCTCGACACTTACGACGTTGCTCTCGCTGCCGTCGTTGAGGAGCGCGACAACAACCTCGACCGCGCGATGGACGAGGTCTACGCCGCCCTCTCTGCCGATGATGCCCCCTACTCCGTGAAGGAATCGGTGGATCTCGCTCTGCTCGCCCGCTTCTACGAGCGCCTCGGCGACCACGCCGTCTCGGTGGCGCGCCGCGTGGTGTTCCTCGTGACGGGCGACGCGCTCGACTCGCACACCCCCCACACGGACGTCACCGAGTTCTGATCCGCGAGCGCGGCGGCGGCACGGCCAGCAGAAGAGTTTGCGGCCTGCGCCTTCGTTGCTGCGCACACTTCCACGCGGGGTCCCGGCACGAGCCGGGGCCCCGCATTTCGCTGCAGCTTCCGCTCCCTCAGCTCCACCCGCCTCACCCCCCTCTCGACGAAAGTGGTCAAAAACGGCACTGATCCACCAATTTTCAACGCGAGGTGGCGGTTTATCACCACTTTGGATGGCACAGAAAAGGTAAGCAGGTGGATGGCACAGAAAAGGTAAGCAGATGGAGGGCCGACAAAGGTAAGCAGATGGAGGGCCGACGGTGGCCGGGCAACCGTCGGAATCCCAACTGATTCCAGACTCCCCCGGTAGCCTGGTGCGGTACCCGCATCAAAAGCGACAGGAGTTCCCATGCCCTCGAAGCCCAGCAATCCCTTGGTCGGCGCTATCGTGACGGTCGCCGGGATCGGCACGTCGATCCTCGCGAAGAAGGCGCTCGCTGCCGGCTGGCATCGCGCCTTCGATGAGGAAGTTCCCGACTCGAAGTTCGAGAAGCAGGCCAAGAAGGACCTCAAGGAACGTAAGAAGCAGGCCAAGAAGGACGGCGCCTCGAAAGCTGAGCTCAAGGAAATGACGAGCGAATACGAGGACGTCGACGCCTGGAAGGTCGCACTGTTCACGATCCTTTCGGGCGTGGTGATCACCGGTCTGCAGCAGGCTGCGAGGAAGGGCGCACAGTCGGGTGCGGAGCGTCTCGTGGCGCGTCGCCCGCGCGCGAACCGCGGCTAAGCAGCCCCTCAATCTTCGGGCCCGGCCCCCTTGGGGAGCCGGGCCCTCACGCTGCCCGCACGTCGCGCCCCTTCATAGACCATTAAGTGCCAAAGTTTCCCTGTTTCAACCATCGCTCACGACGAAAAAGCATTTCCGGCTTTACCGCTTCCGATTGCTCAGGGAGCCATAACTGTGAATGTTGCACGGTGCGTCTAGCCATGAGCTGTTCGAGGAGTTCAGGCGCCCACTGAAAAGAATCAGAATCAGTGAAGTGATAGTGCGAAGCACGGCTAAGAATCGCACACGCCCAATCAGCGAATTGCATCGCCCCATACCGGTGACTTTCCAGCTCCATGGGGACTTCGATTATGCGCTTCATAGGTTCGGGGCTCGACGCAGAATAAATGAACGCCGCCATGGCTGTAATCGCCTCTTCTCGAGGCATCGGGCCGCCTCGATCGAGGAGCACCAGAAGGTTTTGTTTCTGCTGATCCGCGTAAAAACACAGATTCTGAACAGCGCCGAGTAGAGCTCGCCGCGTCGTTTCGCTCGGCGTGCGGCCCGTTTCCTTTACCGTGCCTATCGGTTTGTGCTCACCGTAAAAATAGAAACGACCACCACGATCACTTAAGTAACGAGCGAGGTCCAACACCTGAGCATTGCGTGCCGGATATCGCTGTTGCGCACCGGTTGTATAGAGCTCTGCGCCTTTCTTTTCCCATCGACGTGGGTGTTTGCCCGAGGCCATAATATCCCGGCGAAACATACGATATTTTCGTTGCTCAAACCGCGCTCCGAACGCCCGCACTTGTGCCTCTGGCAGCACTATTCCCGCGTAACCGAAAAGCGGGTGGTGATGGAACTTCTTATGCTCCGGGGTCACGAAAGGGCCAACGTGCCCAAACTCATCTAGATACGCGACAAGCATAAGCAGCAGCTCCTTGAATTTTAACTGCGCGAGGGACGGCCACTGCGGGTCGTCCCTCGGAGTTAGCGCGTGGTCCGCGAAGGGACTGCTACTCACTTGTGACACTAACAGTGGATGGGTCCGGCTGCAATGGTGGTGTGAACTCCAGGCATCGCCAACCGGCGGTCTAAGCAGGCATTACCATCGTGACACGCCTGAATAATGCCGTCTTCCGATGGAGAACCATTGTGGATAAAGCGGCGTCGGGACTTCTCGCGCGTTCTCAGCCTCACCACGGGCCTGGCATCCGTCGGCCCCCACTCACGCACGCTTCATGGCGACGAAAAGTGCAGGGGCACGCCCCGAAACGGGGCCGTAGTGTCGTTTCCCCCGCCCTCAACGTGGGGTGAGCGGCGGAGTTTATGCGTCTACTGTTGCCCGGTTTGCTCCTCGGGCGCGAGATACTCGAGTGATTCGTCGAGCAGCTGCACGGTCAGGCGCTGCGTCTCTTCGCCTACCGTGACATCAACGAGAACGTTGTCGCCAGGTTTCTTCGAGGTCGTCACCTCGATGGGTTCAGCCCCCTCGCCACCGATCATGACGGTCTCGCCGGCGGGCACGTTGATGCTTGCGCTGCCGCTCGCCCCCTCAACGAACGTGAGCTGCACCGTGTAATCCTGCGACGACTGGTTCACCACTGCGCCCGTGACCTGCACGCCGTTCGCGCCTTCCACCGCGAGGAGGTTGCGCACGCCGATGGGCTGGGCGGCACCCTCGGGGGTGAAGTTCACCAGGGCACCTTCTGCCGGCTGGTAGAAGTGGTGGGTCTGCATGGGGTTGAAGTAGGCGCAGCCACTGAGACTAAAAGCGGCAATGCCCATGAGCGCGGCAGCGCGGGAGAGGGGACGAAGTTTCACTCTGGCTCCTGCGATTTTGAGGTCACGTGATGATCGATGACGTAAGGGTGTGCATCGCGAAGCGGGACTATCCAGCCGGGACTTAGAGCCCACCCGGAAGGAGCGCCGCCGCGCTAGCAGTTCCCTCACAGACTACCCCACAAGGCGCCCTCGCCGCCCAATCCTGCGGCGGCGAAATATAGCACACGAGCGAATGTTAGAATGGCTGCCGGACGAAAGGGACCTCAACTCATGAACTTTAATGTCGGCGAAACGGTCGTCTACCCGCACCACGGTGCGGCACTCATCGAAGAAGTCAACGAGCGCACCATTAAGGGCAAGGTGAAGAAGTACCTCAAGCTCAAGGTCGCGCAGGGTGATCTCACGATCGAGGTCCCGGCGGAAAACGTTGACATGGTGGGGGTTCGCGACGTCGTCGATCAGGAAGGTCTCGAAGAGGTTTTCGAGGTGCTTCGCCAGCCCTACGTTGAGGAACCCACCAACTGGTCGCGCCGCTACAAGGCGAACGTGGAAAAGCTCGCCTCGGGCGACATCAAGAAGGTTGCCGAAGTTGTGCGCGACCTGTGGCGCCGCGATCAGGATCGTGGCCTGAGCGCCGGCGAAAAGCGGATGCTTTCGAAGGCCCGCCAAATCCTCACCTCGGAGCTTGCACTTGCCGAGGATTGCTCGCAAGAGCGCGCTGAAGAAATTCTCGACGAGGTTCTCGCCTCCTGATGAAACACATTGCGGTTGTGTGCGGCGCCGGGGTAGCCACCTCGTCGGTGATCCGCAAACGCATTAAAGCGCACTACGACGTTCGCGGCATCGACGTGAACGTTACTCAGGCAACCGTGATGGATATGCTCTCGCCGCAGTTTTCTGCCGATGCAATCGTCACGACGGTCACCATCCCCTCCTCGATCGGCATCCCGCAGCTAAGCGGCATGCCGCTTCTGCTCGGCACAGATTCAAGCGTGACATTCGAGGCGCTCGACGAGTTGCTCGGCTTCACCTCGCGCCGCGAGGATCCGCAGGCCTAACCCTGTGCCGCGCAGGCTGGTCGCCGCGTAGTTTCGGTGGGTTCAAGGGCGCGCCTTGGTGAAGGCTTCGCGGTCCGACGGCTGCCCGCCCCCATCGTGTCGCGTTCGAAAAACACGGAGGGCGGCGGCCCACACAGTGGCGAGCCGCCGCCCTCAGCAATCAGAAATTCACCAGTTCAGTGGCAGGTCGTCGCCTCGACCGCCGAACGCACGATGTCATCGAGATCTTTCGAGCTCTTCCAGCCAAGCGCCTTCTCGATGCGCTCAGTGGAACACACGAGACGAGCGGGATCGCCCGCGCGGCGCGGCGACATTTCGGGTTCGATCTCCACGCCCTTGGCACGGGCGATCGCGTCGATCACTTCGAGAACGCTCGAGCCCTTTCCAGTGCCCACGTTGAATACGCGGTGCTCGCGCTCGTCGTTTTCGAGGTAGCCGAGGGCCGCGACGTGCGCGTCGGCGAGGTCCTCGACGTGCACGTAGTCGCGGATGCAGGTGCCGTCGGGAGTGTTGTAGTCGTTGCCAAACACCTTCGGGGTTTTGCCACTCTCGAGGGCATCGAGCACGATCGGCACGAGGTTCATCACGAGGGTGTCGGCGAGTTCCGGGGAACCGGCGCCGGCCACGTTGAAGTAGCGCAGGGCGACGGTGCGCATGCCGTGAGCGCGCTCGGCGTCGGCAAGCATCCATTCGCCCACGTACTTGGTCGCGCCGTAGGGGTTGATGGGTCGGCACTCGAGTTCCTCATCCACAAGGTCGACATCGGGCATGCCGTACACGGCGGCGGAGGAACTGAACACGAAGTCGCGCACGCCCGCGCGGGCGGCGGCGTCGAGAACGTTCGCGAGGCCGCCGATGTTGTCGTGCCAGTACATCTCCGGCTTTTCCACGGATTCGCCCACCTGCTTGTGGGCCGCGAAGTGAATCACGGCTTTCACGCCGCGTTCGCGCATCTCGCGCTCGAGAACCTCAACGGCACCGTCGGCGGTGACGTCCTGCTCGATGAGCGGGGCATCGCCGATGCGGTTGCGAAAGCCCGTCGAGAGATCGTCGACAACCGCGACGGACTCGCCGCGCTCGAGAAGAAGCTGTACAACGTGTGCGCCAATGTAACCTGCGCCACCAATAACCAAAGTCGTCATGGCTCTAGTCTAAGCACCCGCCTCGGCCGAACCTCCCCGAAATCTCTACGCAAATCACACGCCGCAACCAAAAACTCGAAAAATCCCGCCGTAAACTGACCAGCATGACCGTGCCAGAATCGCCCGAACCCTCGCTGCCTAAACGCAGCGCGGGGCGACACCGATACGCGAGGCCTACCAAGGCCGATTCGATCGCACAGAAAAACGCCCAGCAGCGCTATGAAGAAGCACAGCGGGAGCATGGATTCGACCTCTCCCGCAGGCAGGCTTCTCAATTCCCGAAGCCCGGTAGCACGAGGGCTGAGGCTGCCGTCGGAACCTCTACCGAAAACGCGAAGCCGGGCTCCGGTGCCCGCCTCGCCGCCGGTGCGGCCGTGACCCCGCTCGGCGATGGCGTCATGCGCACCGAGCCGCTGCCGAACCTGCGCCCGCGTGACCACCAAAATGCTGCGGCACGCGAGAATGACGATTCGATTCCCACCGGCGCTCCCGCGAGCATCGGCATTGGCCGCCGCACGAGCCTCGAGGAAGGCTCGCTCGCGCGCGCGTCGGTGTGGACGGCAAGCGGCAGCATTTTCCCCGGGTTCGGGCTCATCCCCACGAAGTGGCGCGGGATTGGCATCGCGCTCATGGCGATCGTGATCCTCATTGTTGGCGCGATTGCCGCGCTCCTCGCCTTCGGCGACCCCACAACGCTCGTGTTCCGCTACGGCACGCGCCGCCCGATTGTGATCGGTGCGCTCGTCGCTGTTGCCGTGGGCACCTTGGTGTGGGTGGCAACGATCTTCGTCACGAACCAGCTCCACAACGTGCGCGAGAAGCTCCGCGGCCCCGCCCGCAACGCCTCGCGGGCCCTCGCCTACACGCTCGCCCTCATCGTGGCGCTTCCCGGCGTGTACACCGCGCACAGTCTCTATGCGACCCAGGCGCTGCTCGGCAACTCGAAGGTGTTCGCCGGCTCCGAGGCGCACAAGCTGGCGCCAGGCAAGGATCCGTGGGCGAACCGCGAGCGCGTGAACATCATGTTGCTTGGCCAGGATGCCGGTCCCGACCGCACGGGTACTCGCCCCGACACGATCATGGTCGCCTCGATCGATACGAAAACGGGCCGCACGGCGCTCTTCTCGATCCCTCGCAACCTTCAGTACGTGCGTTTCCCGAAGGGTTCGGCTCCTGCGGAAGAGTTCCCGGACGGCTTCACGTATTTCGGTAAGGACCAGAACCTCATCAACGCGGTCTGGTCGTGGGCCGAGGGCGTGCGCCCCGATCTGTTCCCGGGCGACGACAACCCTGGCCTAACCGCGACCACGATGGCCGTCGAGGAAACGCTTGGCCTCAAGGTCGACTACTACGCGATGGTGAACCTCCAGGGCTTCGCCGACCTCGTCGATGCGATCGGCGGCGTCGATATCGAAGTGGAGCGCGACATCCCGATCGGCGGCGGCGCGTCGAAGGTCGAGGGCTACGTCAAGAAGGGCTGGCAGCACCTCGATGGCTTCCACGCCCTGTGGTACGCCCGCTCGCGCCACGGCTCGAACGACTTCGACCGCAACTGCCGCCAGCAGCGCATCGTGCGCACCGTCGCGGAGGAAGCGAACGTGTCCTCGCTCGCGCTCAATATCCCGAAGCTGATCGGTGCGACCGAACGCAATATCGAGACGGACATCCCGCGCAGCCAGGTCGAGGCGTTTGCGGACCTTGCACAGCGCATCCAAAAGGGTGGCTTCAAGTCGTATCCGATCAACCCGACCGTGACGCATTCGGGCAACCCTGACTACCCGTACATCAAGAAGTGGGTGCAGGCGTCGATTGACGATTCGATGGTCGGCTACGGCGAGGTTCCCGTGAGCGGGAAGCCGGGCGGCAAGGCGGGCTCCGGCACGGGCGTGGGTGCGGGTGCTCGCAATTCGGCGCCGCAGCGAATCCGGATCGTGCTTCCGCTTGAGCCGACCACCGATGGCGACTCAAGCGACGATGGCTCGACAGACTCGGGCGAGACCAAGAACCCGACTGTTAACCAGGATCCGCTTGCACCGTGCATGCCGGGCAATGAGGACCCGATGGGCTAACCCCTACCCGCGAATAGCGCCCTGGTGCGGCTCTCTTAGGCGAGCTGCAGCAGGGCGTTTTCAATAACTTCGGGCATGGCGGGGTGAATCCAGTACTGCTTGGTCGCGATGTCGCGCGCGCTCAGGTCGAAGCTCATCGCCTGGATGAGTACCTGGATGAGCGTCGCAGCCTCGGGGCCGATGATGTGGGCACCGAGGATCCGCCCGGTCTCAGCATCGGCGATGATCTTCACGAAGTCGCCCGGTGCTTCGAGCTCCATCGCCCACCCGTAAGCGACGTCGGCAAATTCCTGGCGCGCCACCCGAATCTGCCGCCCGGTCGTTGCCGCCCACTCGCGCGCCTCGCGCTCGCTCATGCCCACGGTCGCGATCTGTGGCGAGGTGAAGACGGCAGCGGGGATCGGCATGTCGTCGCTTCGGCGCAGGTCGTGGGGGTTGAGGATGTTGTGACGCGCAACCTTCAGTTCGTAGTTTGCGACGTGCTTGAGCTGCGCCGGTGAGCTCAGGTCACCAATCGAGTAGATCCCGTCGAGCACCTGGCCGCGTGGGTCGAGAGCTCGCTGGTGGGCATCGACCATGACGCGCCCCGCTTTATCGACGCTCATCCCGCCCGCCTCGGCATTCAGGAGGTCACTGTTGGGGGTGCGACCGGTCGCCACGAGAATGTCGGCGACGGTGAGGGTTCGGGCCGCCTCGTCGGCGGCGGGGTCCGACGGTTCCAGGTCAATCTCGACCCCGCTTGCTGTACGCCGCACCCGGGTGGTCGAGGCATTGAGGTGCACGGTGTAGCGCGCGGAAGCGACCTCCGTGATGCGGCGCGCGATGTCCTCATCGAAGGCCCGAAGGAGGGTCCCAGAACGGGCAATGAGGTGCACGTCCACGCCGAAAGCATCGAGAATGTGCGCGAATTCGAGGGCGATCACGCCCGAGCCGAGGATCGCGATGGACTCGGGAAGCTCCTCGAGGCGCATGATGGTGTCGCTCGTGAGCGGTGTCGCCTCTTTCAGCCCGGGGATGCCGGGAATCGCGGGACGGGAGCCTGCGGCGAGGAGGAACGTCTCGGCCGTGATCTCGCGCGTGCCGTTGTCGGTTTCCACGGCAAGGCGTTTCGGGGCCACAAAGCGGGCGGTGCCACGGAGGAGGGTCACATTCGCGTTATCGGGGTGGGTGGCGCGGTACTCCTCACCCCCGTGGGAGATCGGGTCAATCCGGCTGAAGACCCGCTCGCGCACCGCCGGGAATCCGACGCCACCCAGCTCAGCATCGACCCCGAACTTCTCGGCGTGTTCACGGCGGGCATTCTGGGCGATGTTTGCCGTGTGCACGAACATCTTCGTGGGGATGCAGCCAACATTGAGGCACGTTCCACCGAAAATGTTTTCGGGGCCCACGCCGCGGTCGATGTAGACGATGGACTTCTCGGCGAACTCGGGTCCCGGGAAAGAATTGCCGGAGCCGGAACCGATGAGGGCGATGTCGAAGTGTTCTGGGGCGCTCATGGTCTCAAGGATACGAGCCACCGCCCCGTGCTTCGAGCACCGTGACACAATGGCCAGCATGCACGAGATTCTCGAGACCATGCCCGAAGCGAGCGAACGAATGTTCCTGCTTACGGCCCCCATCGAGAACGAACTCGTCATCACGAAATCCCGCTTCATCGCCTACCTCGCCCCGGTGGAAACGGTGGAGGAAGCCGACGAGATTATTCGCGAGCGCCGCGCCGCGCACCCGAATGCACGCCACCACTGCACGGCCCTCACGCTCGGAACGCCGGTACACCTCCAGCGCTCTAACGACGACGGTGAACCGAGTTCCACGGCCGGGATGCCCATGGCGCAGGCCCTGAGAGGGCGGCACATGACGAACATCCTCGCGGTGGTGACGCGCTACTTCGGCGGCATCAAGCTCGGGGCGGGCGGCCTCGTGCGCGCCTACGGAAGCGCCGTCACCGATGCCCTCGATGCCGCCGCAGCGAAGAAGCTCGTGCGCGAAAGAGTCGTTCGCCAAGTCACCGACCTCGAGGTCGGCTACGAACTCGCAGGCACGTTCGAGGCCTCGATCCGTGCCTGGGCCGACAACGCCAAGGGCGTGAGCATCGAGGGTGCCAACTACACCGCGAGTGGCCTCACCCTCCGCTTCGTGCATCGCGTGGACGCTGCTCCTCACCTGGAGCGTGCCGCCGCTGAACTTTCGAGCGGCGCCGTGGGCGCGGCAACCGTCGGATATACCTACGCCGACGTGCCCGCCAGATTTTAACCCCTGCGAAACACCGCGAGTGTGCGAAAAGTCCCGCAGGGGCCTATAGTGCTTGGAGGCCGCGGAACCGCGCGCCTAACGCTGACAATGGAGTCTTGATGAAAAAGGTCCTGAATTCGCTGTTGATGAAGATTGCCATCGCGATCGTGCTTGGCATCCTCGTGGGGCTCGTGGCGCCCGATTGGTTATCGCGAGGAGCGGCAACGTTCTCGAAGCTTTTCGGCAACTTCCTGAGCTTCATCATTCCGCTCATCATCATCGGCCTGATCACTCCCGCCATTTCCGAATTCGGTAGAGGCGCCGGCAAGTGGCTCGGCGTGACTGCCGCGCTCGCCTACTGCTCCACCCTCGTGGCCGGCACTTACGCGATCGCCGCCGGTTACCTTGCCTTCCCGGCGCTGCTTGGGAGCAGCACGAAGCTCGGCGGGGTTACCGAGCCGAAAACGAGCTTCGAGCCGTATTTCGAGATCGCCATGGATCCCATCTTTGGCGTGATGACGGCGCTCATCACGAGCTTCGTGATCGGTCTGGGCATCGTGGCGGTGCGCGCCACTACCATTCACGAGGGTTTCCTTGAGCTGCGCGAGATCGTGAACACGACGATTTCGAAGATCATCGTGCCACTTCTACCGCTCTACATTTTCACCATTTTCGAAAACATGACCGCGAAGAAAGAAGTGTGGGACATCATCGTGAAGATGCTCCCGATCGTGGTGCTCGCCTTCGTGCTCACGGCGATCATGCTCGTTCTTCAGTTCACCGCTGCAGGTATCGCCAAGGGCAGGAACCCGTTGGTGATGCTCGGCAAGATGCTTCCCGCCTACGCCACCGCGCTTGGCACGAGCTCGAGCGCAGCGACCATTCCTGTCACGACCCGCTGCGCGGAAGACGCCGGGGTGTCGAAGTCCGTCTCGAACTTCGTGATTCCGCTGTGCGCGACGATCCACCTTTCGGGCTCGACCGTGAAGATCACCCTGTTCGCCTTCGCAATTTTGTGGACCACGCACGGCGACTACAGCTTCGCGAGCCTCCTCGGCTTCGTCGCGATGCTCGGTATTTCGATGATCGCCGCGCCCGGCGTACCCGGCGGCGCGATCGTGACGGCTTCGGCGCTTCTCGGTGAGCAGCTCGGCTTCAACGAATCGCAGGTGGGCCTCATGGTGGCCCTCTACGTGGCGCTCGACTCGTTCGGCACCGCCACGAACGTCACGGGTGACGGCGCGATCGCCGCGATCGTGGATCGCCTCTCGGGCGGCAAGGTCAGCGATGATGCCGATACCGATGCCGATACCGATGCCGAGAAGGCGGAAGCTGGGGCTAAAGCGGAAACGGCCACCGACGCGCCTGAGCTCCCCGTGGAGGAATCGACCGAGCGCGTCTCGGGAGGATCCGCTCGGGCTTAGCTCGCTTCCTCGTTTCTTCTTTCATCTCACTGGAGGCGCGGCTTCGGCCGCGCCTCTCTTTGTCGCGAACCGCTCACGCGAGGCTTGCCCGCACCGTGCGGGCCTTCGTGAAGGTCTCCTCGATTTCGGCCGTGGCGTCGCTCAGGCGAGTGATCGCGCCACCCACCCCGAATCGAGCACCGGCCTCATCGAGCACCGCCGTGCGGATCACGATGCTGAGCGATGCCGCCCCGTTTGGCGAGATCCAGCCGATCGCCCCGGAGTAGATGCCGCGCGGCCCGCCCTCGAGCTCGCGAAGAAGCTGCACCGTGCGGAGTTTCGGCGCGCCCGTCATGGAGCCGCCGGGGAACGCTGCCTCGATGGCGTCGAGGGCGGTGCGGCCGGGCGAGAGCCTACCGGTGATGGTGGAGATCATCTGGTGCACCGTGGGGAAGGATTCCACCTGGTAGATGTGCGGCACCTTCACGCTTCCCGCCTCGCACACACGCGAGAGGTCGTGCCGCACGAGGTCGACGATCATGAGATTTTCGGCCCGGTCCTTGCGACTTGAGGCAAGCTCGGCGCACAGCCTCGCATCCTCCTCGGGATCTTCGGAGCGCGGCGCCGTTCCCTTGATCGGGCGCGATTCGCACACTCCCTCGGCGCTCACCTCGAGGAACCTCTCGGGCGACGCGCTTGCCACGCTCCACTTCCCACATTGAAGAAGCGCGCCATACGGCACACGCGCCACGCGACGCAGCCGCGAGTACACCTCGAGCGGGTCGAACTCCCCCGGCACATGCGCCTCGTTCGTGAGGCACAGTTCGTAACTTTCGCCTTCGTGAATGAGTTCCTGGCAGCGCGCGATGAGCGCAGCGTAGTGGGCGGGGGCGTGTCGGTAGGCGGGCGCGGGTGCCGTTCCGACGCCAGCTTCCGCCTCACCGCCCCGACTTCCCTCGTGCGCTTCTCTCGCCCTTGCGAGCACGCTGATCATGTTTCGGGTCGTCTCCACGATCCACGATTGCTGCTCCTCCACGGTTCCGGGGTGACCCGCGAGCTCGTCGAGCTCCGCGAGCGCCACGGCCCTCGCCGTGCCACGATCGTGATCGATCACGAGCGCGCGCGCGAGAAACACCAGGTGAGCATCGTTTTCCATGCCCACGCGAGGCTCGCGCTCGAGGCCAAGGGTTTCGGCACCAAGCCCGTAGCCGAGGTAGCCCACGTACCCCAGGGCGAAACCGCCGAGGTTTTGGGCAGCGCGCTGCCCTCCTTCATCGAGCCGCACCTGGCGCAGTTTGCCTCGAAGTTCATCGAAGAAGCCGCCCTTCGCGGGAACGCCCTCCACGCGGTCCGCCTTGGGCACTCGATACTCGAAAAGGTGCGAGCCTGGGCCGTCGCACGCGCCCATGATCGAGAAGCGCGAGCGGTGATCCTCGCTTGCCGAATCGAGCCACACCGCCCGTTCGAGCGGTGAGAAAAGGTCGCGGTAGAGCGCCTCGGCCTCGGTGAACACATCCTCCACCCTCACCTCGCTGCCAAGCAGCAGGGTGTGGGTCGCGGGCACCGAGCCAGGTTGACTCGCCGCCGGGCCCGGAGTCTGGCCGGTCATCACCGCAGATTCTTCGGGTCCGACGGTAGCCGGGCTATCGTCGGCCCCGCCTCGCACGTTGAGGAAGGCGCGCATGAGGTCGAGGCCGCCCTCGGTGCGAATCGATTCGGGGTGGAACTGCACGCCCCAAACGTTCTTCCCATGCAGGCGCGCGGCTTGGATCGCGCCATCGGGCGTGGAGCCGAGTACCTCCAGGTCAGGCGGGCATTCAGCGATCGCGAGCGAGTGGTAGCGCACGATGCGCAGCTCACGTGGAAGGTTGGCAAACACCGGGTCGCTTGCGGCAGCGGCCGTGAAGCGCAGCGCATCCTCGAGGCCGTGCATGGGGGTGGGCGCATTTCCCACGCGCCCGCCGTGGGCGACGGCCATGAGTTGCAGGCCCAGGCAAATACCGAGCACGGGAATATCGCGCTCGAGTGCTGCGCGGTACACGTCGAGCGAACAGCCGAGGTCGCCCGGATTGTGCGGAGTGCCGGGGCCCGGGCCGATGATCACGTGGCTCACGCCGTCGAGGCTCGGGCGCGATGCGCTCGCGAGTACAACGTTCGGCATGGTGCCCGAGGCTTCGGCAACGAGGTGCGCGATGTTGAACGTGAATGAGTCGTGGTTGTCAACGATGAGAACGCTCATGCGCAAAGCTCCCTTAGCGGTTCGGCGCGCTCCCACAGCGCGTCCTGGAAATCCCGCGCGGCGGGAGCGAAGGTGCCGCGGGGTGGGGCGTAAGTATCGGCAATGTGCGGGGCGGGGAGGTCCGTGAGTCCGACAGTTGCCTCGCGCACACCGTGCAGTGAACTGAGGAGCCACACGGCATCGGCCTCAAGGAGGCGCTTTTTTGTGAGGGGGGCCGCGAGGGTTTCGTGGCCGCGCTCGCGCGCGATCTCCACGATCAGGCGTTCGGTGATGCTTGACAGACGGTCGGTTTCACTGCTGGTGACGAGCACACCGTTCGACCATAGGGCGACGCTCCCGTAGGCGGTTTCGCTGTAGTGGAGTTGAGGGGCGAGGGGGTGCGAGGTGCCGTCGGACTTTCCGGCGCTGCTCACTCCCGCTGAGCGTGCACGCAAGAGTGCGTCGCTCGCCCCACGCTCAAGTGCCCACGCGCGCACCCGCTCCTGCCAGGCGAAATCGGGGCCTTTGAGGCGCGGGCGGGTGCGCTCATCCCTTCCGGGGTAGGCGATCAGGTGCGCGGTAGTTTCGAGTCGAGACTCCGCGATTGGCCGCGCGTTGACATCGGATCGGAGCTCGCCGCCACGTTGCTCGAGGGTGAGTTTGGGGAAGAACAGGCCAGGTGCTCCCCCGAGTGTGTGCGCGGCTTGTTCGTAGAGCGCCGCGACGGCGTCGTCGATCGAGGGTCCTGCTATCTCGGCGCCCCACAGCTCGTGCGCCGACTCGCGCATGCGCTCCCGGTGGGCGCTCGGAGCCACCGCACGGCCGTCCCTCACGAGGAAGGAATCAACGAGTGGCACGGCAGGCTCCTTCATAGTGATCGCGCGGGCGGGTAGGCAAGGGGATGCCAGCGGCATTGTGGCTGGCTGCAGTGATAAAGGTACACCCGCCCGCGCATGGGTCGCGACGGCGCGCGCTACTCCTCCTTCTGGGCCTGTGCTCCCTGTGGGTACTCGGTGCGCAGCCAGGTCATGAACCCCTGGGCGACACTCGCGCCGTACGGGTCGTGGACGATGCCGTGATCGATCTCCTCGGCAACGATCGCCTGCGCAAGGTGGTAGTGCTCGCGAACAACTCCGTAATCCATGTCTTCTCTTTCGGCGATCTCATCCTCCCCGGCGAGGCAGTGCTCCCGGATGGCCGAGAGCACGCGCATAAAGTCGTCGTTGTCACGAAGGTGGTCGTAATTAATCATTGGAGTTCCCTCTCAGTCGTCACCACGTGTGGTCTAGGTAACTATAAAAAAATACTTCGCGGGGCGCAACCCCTTTCACGAATCTGCTGAACCTTGCCGCGCCCACAGAAAGTGGCAACATCGACTGATGTTACGATCACTTTTCAAAGAAACTGATCGTAAGGGTGGTCGTTGTGAGCAGTTTTGTGCCTGTACCTCCGGTTGAGCGCCGTCCCGAAAGATGGGAGGTCCCCCACGGCATGACCTCGCGTCGCGCCCGTGAGCGCGGCACTGGAACATACTTCGTCACGAGTCCAGCGCGCATTTCCACGCTGACACTCAATTTGCCCTCCGGCCTCGCTGCTCATATTGCCGACGCCGAGAACGCACTCGCGAGTTTCGACGAGCACAGCTCCGCAACCTTCGGATCTCTTGGCCAACCGCTAGGTCCGATGTCGAGCATCCTTTTGCGGAGCGAAAGCGCCTCGAGCTCACAGATTGAAAATCTCACGGTTGGCGCACGACAGCTCGCTCTCGCCGTACTGAACGAAAACACGAGTTCTCATGCCTCGCTCGTGCTCGGAAACGTTCGCAGCATGGAGGCAGCGCTCTCACTCGCCGAGAGCCTCGACGTTGATGCTCTCCTCGAGATGAATGCCGCACTCTTGCCCGACGGTGGAGGCCTACGCGAGAGCCTTGTGTGGGTGGGCAGTTCGAGCTTCTCCCCCGTGGGCGCCGCGCACGTCGCCCCTCACGCCAGCGCTGTACCCGAGGCGCTCGATGATCTCATCGCGTTCGCACGGCGCACCGACATGCCCGTTCTCCTCCAGGCCGCCATCGCTCACGCCCAGTTCGAAACAATCCACCCCTTTATCGACGGCAACGGGCGCGTTGGCAGGGCACTCGTGCACGCAATGCTCGCTCACCACGGGCTCGTGACCTCCACGACTGTGCCCATTTCCGGCGGCCTTCTGCGAAATACGAAGCGCTACTTCGATGCGCTGACCGCCTATCGCGAAGGAAATGCCGCCCCCATCATTGAATGTTTTGCCGATGCCGCGCTTGTGTCAGCACGCGACGGCCGCGAACTCGCCGACCGTCTCAGCCACATCGCCCGCGATGCAGAAAACACGCTTCGTAACGCCGGAGTTCGGCGCCACTCATACGCCTACCCACTCGTCCAGGTCCTTGTGGGGCAGCCCGTGGTCAACACAGTTTTCGTGCGCGAAAAGCTCGGCGTCAACACTTCCGTTGCACAGCGAGCGATCACCACTCTCACCGAGCTCGACATTCTCACTGAACGCACGGGGCGCAAGCGAGGGCGCGTGTGGCATTGCACGGCCATCATCGATGCGCTCGAGGAATACGCGGAACGCTCACGCCGGACGTGAACTGTTCCGTGCTCTCCCACGATTCGGCGCTCCCCTCCGGCGGGGCACCCACCGGTGGGCACAGAAAACGGGCGGCCCGGTCGCCATGACCGAGCCGCCCGCTCCTTCGTCGAGTGGGCCCTGCGGGGATCGAACCCGCGACCCGCGGATTAAAAGTCCGATGCTCTACCAACTGAGCTAAAGGCCCCTGTTACTCGAACTACCACAGTTTAGCGGTCACACGCCGTGCCTCCAAGTTCGCGGGGCGCACCTCACGCACGGTCACGGCGAGAAACAGGTCAAAAATGTGAGCCCTGACCAGGCGGTGTCAAGAATGTGTCAGGAAAAATCGGCGCCGCGTCAAGAACGCGTCAGTTTTTATTCGGGCCCGGGCGACCTCGACGTTCGATAGCAGTGCCGCTCAACCGAGCGACTTCGCACACCGGGTACCCCGCGTGCGGATCCGCTACGCCGGAGATTTTCCGGCAGCACCATTCAGGAGCCATACCGTGCTCGACATTGTGTTTGTCGTCTTGACGACCGTGTTCTTCGGAGGATGCCTGGGCCTCGCATCGGCGGTGAGCCTGCTGTGACCATCCTCGATATCGCCTGGCTGCTCATCTGCGCAGCCGCAATCGTGTACGTGACCTATGCACTCATTCGACCGGAAAGGTTCGGGTAGTCATGGCGTTCGTTCAAATCCTCGTTCTCATCGCGGCACTCGTCGCGGTGCATCGACCGCTCGGCGCGTACATGGCGCACACCTTTACCTCTGAGCGCCACCTGTGGCCGGAACGGCTCGTGTACCGCTTCGCGGGGATCCGAACAGACCGCGAGCACTCGTGGCGAATTTACCTTCGCAACATTCTCGCCGTCTCCCTCCTGAGTGTGCTCGGCCTCTACATCCTGCAGCGCGTTCAGCAGTGGCTGCCCATGGCACACGGCCTCGGCCCCGTCGAAGAGACGCAGGCGTGGAACACGGCAACCTCGTTCGTGACCAACACGAACTGGCAGTCGTACGGCGGTGAAACGACGATGTCCCATCTCACGCAGATGCTGGGCATGTCGTTCCAGAACTTCATTTCGGCCGCCGTCGGAATCTGCGTGGCTATCGTGATCATTCGCGGTATCGCCCGCCACGGCACGGATAAGCTCGGCAATTTCTGGGTTGACCTCGTGCGCTGTAACTTCCGCATCCTTCTGCCGATCGCGTTCATCGGCGCGATCCTCCTGATCGCCGGCGGCGCCATCCAGAACTTCAACGCCGCCCAGCACGTGCACACGCTCACCGGTGGAACACAGATCATCCCCGGCGGGCCCGTCGCGAGCCAGGAAGCGATCAAGGAACTCGGCACGAACGGTGGCGGCTTCTTCAACGCGAACTCCGCGCACCCGTTCGAGAACCCGAACGGCCTCACGAACCTCCTCGAGATCTTCCTGATCCTGCTTATCCCGTTCGCCCTCCCCCGCACCTACGGAATCATGGTGGGCGACAAGCGTCAGGGCTGGGCTGTTCTCGGCGCGATGGCTGTTCTCGCGATCGGTTCGCTCGCCGCCACGACCGCCCTCCAGCTTCACTTCGCGGGCGATCATCTCGCCGCGATGGAAGGCAAGGAGGCGCGCTTCGGGATCGTCGGTTCGAGCCTATTTGCGACCGCGACGACACTCACCTCAACGGGCGCCGTGGACTCGATGCACTCTTCCTACGAGCCGATCTCCGGCGGCGTGTTGATCTTCAACATGCTTCTCGGTGAAATCGCGCCGGGCGGCGTCGGTTCCGGCCTGTACGGCATGCTCGTCATCGCGATCATGAGCGTGTTCATCAGCGGGCTCATGGTGGGCCGCACGCCCGTCTACATGGGTAAACGCATCGGCCCAACCGAGGTCAAGCTTTTGAGCCTGTACATCCTTGTCGTGCCCGTGCTCGTGCTCGTGGGATCGGCGGTCGCCATTGCCCTGCCGTCGACGGCGGCGTCGCTCGCCAACGGCGGCCCCCACGGCTTCAGCGAGGTGCTGTACGCGTTCACGTCGGCGTCCAACAACAACGGTTCCGCCTTCGCGGGCCTCAACGCGAACACGCCGTTCTTCAACGTGGCGCTCGGCCTCGCCATGCTGCTTGGCCGCTTCCTGCCGATGCTGTTCGTGGTGGCGCTCGCGGGCAAGCTCGCCGCCAAGGAGGTTGTCGCAACCAACCGCGGCACCCTGCGCACTCACACACCTCTCTTTGCAGGCGTCATGGCCGGCATCGCGCTCATCGTGACCGGCCTGTCCTTCCTTCCGACGCTCGCTCTTGGACCACTTGCTGAAGGACTCATGAAATGACTCAGGTACAGGTGACCGACCGCGTTTCTTCGCAGCCTCACGAGGCGACGACCGCGAATTCCGGATCAGGCTTCACGCCGCGCGCACTTGCCAAGGCGCTCCCGCAGGCGCTGCGCAAGTTGAACCCCGCGCACATGGTGCGCACGCCCGTCATGTTTATCGTCGAGATGGGCGCGCTCATCACGATCATCGTGGGCTTTTTCAAGCCGAGCGTGTTTGTGTTCTCGCTCGCGATCTGGCTGTTCCTCACGGTCGTGTTCGCGAACCTCGCCGAGGCCGTCGCTGAGGGTCGAGGTAAGGCGCAGGCCGATGCGCTCCGTTCCGCGAAAACAGCGGCCGTGGGCCGCGTGCACCGCGAGGATGGAAGCATCGAGGAGGTGCCCGCCGCGGATCTTCGCCCCGGCGACATCGTCGTGGTGTGTGCGGGCGAGACGATCCCGGGCGATGGCGACGTCGTCAAGGGCGCCGCGACGGTCGATGAGTCTGCGATTACGGGCGAATCCGCTCCCGTGATCCGCGAAAGCGGCGGCGACCGCTCCGCGGTGACGGGCGGCACGCGCGTCCTTTCGGACGAGATCGAGGTGCGCATCACCTCGGAGCCGGGCAACACGTTCGTGGACCGCATGATCGACCTCGTCGAGGGCGCGCAGCGGCAGAAGACCCCGAACGAGATCGCCCTTTCGGCGTTCCTTTCGGTACTCACGCTCATCTTCCTGTTCGTCGTCGCGACGCTCGTTCCCATGGCCGATTACGCGGGCGCGAAGCAGCCGATCGAGGTTCTCATCGCCCTGCTCGTGTGCCTTATCCCCACGACGATCGGCGCGCTCCTTTCGGCGATCGGTATCGCCGGCATGGATAGGCTCATGCGCCGCAACATCATGGCGACGTCGGGCCGCGCGGTCGAGGCCGCTGGCGACGTGACGACTCTGCTGTTGGACAAGACCGGCACGATCACGGTGGGTGACCGCCAGGCGAGCGCGTTCATTCCCGCCCAGGGCGTGAGCGAGGACGAGATCGCCTACGGCGCGCTACTGTCCTCTCTCGCGGACGAGACCCCCGAGGGTCGTTCGATCGTGGAGTTCGCGACGACGACCATGGGCGTTGGCCCGATTCCCGAAAGCGAATATCGAAACGCTGAGTTCATTCCGTTCAGTGCGGAAACGCGCATGAGTGGCGTGCAGCGCACTCCCGAGCACTGCATCGTCAAGGGTGCTGCTTCCGAGATCCTCAAGTGGGTCGCCGCGAAGGGCGGGACCGTCACGGAGGATGTCAACGACACTGTGCGGGAGATTTCTTCCGACGGTGGCACGGCCCTCGTCGTGGCCGAAGAGAAGGCCGGGGCTCGCCGCGTGCTCGGCAGCCTGCACCTCAAGGACGTCATCAAGGAAGGCATGACGGAGCGCTTCGCGCACCTTCGCAAGATGGGCATTCGCACCGTCATGATTACGGGCGACAACGAGCTGACGGCGCGTGCGATCGCGAAAGAGGCCGGTGTTGACGACTATCTCGCGGGTGCAAAGCCCGAGGATAAGCTCGCGCTGATCCGCAGTGAGCAGCGCGGGGGCAACATGGTCGCGATGACCGGTGACGGCACGAATGACGCTCCGGCGCTTGCGCAGGCCGACGTCGGCGTGGCCATGAATACGGGCACGCAGGCCGCGAAGGAAGCGAGCAACATGGTCGATCTCGATTCGGATCCGACCAAGCTCATCGAGATTGTCGAGATCGGCAAGCAGCTTCTCATCACGCGCGGCGCTCTCACGACGTTCTCGATCGCGAACGACGTCGCGAAGTATTTCGCGATCGTTCCCGCGATGTTCGTAAGCGTGTTCCCCGGCCTCGATCTGCTCAACGTCATGCGCCTGAGTTCACCCGAGTCGGCGATCCTCTCGGCCGTGATCTTCAACGCGCTCATCATCGTTGCGCTCATTCCTCTCGCCCTCAAGGGCGTGAAGTATCGACCGGGTTCTGCAAACCAGCTCCTCGGCCGCAACCTGCTCATCTATGGCCTTGGCGGATTCATCGTTCCGTTCATCGGGATCAAGCTCATCGACCTTGTCGTGAGCATCATTCCCGGGCTCTAACCATGAGGGCCGAGCCGCGAGGGCACCGCTTCTCGTGACCTCTCCGGCTCGGCCCCACCACCACTGTCGTTTTTCTCTCGATTGGAAAACTCATGAACTCGACACTCTCGGGCCTCGTCTCCGCCGTGTGGCGTTCCACGCGCGTTCTTCTTGCCCTTCTCGTTGTGCTTGGCCTGTTTTATCCGGCGGCCGTGTGGGTCGCGGGCCGGGCGTTCGCTCACAATGCCGACGGTTCCATGATGACCCTCGACGGCCGCACCGTCGGGTCGTCCCTGATCGCTCAGGACACGTCGAAGGACCCCGCCCTGTTCCACCCCCGGATGTCGGCGGGCAACTACGACGGTTTGGCTTCGGGCGGCTCGAACTTGAGCCCCGTCGGTGAGGAGATCACCGCGCAGGTCGCCGAGCAGCGTGCCCTTGTCGCCCGCGAGAACGGCGTGGATGAGGCCGTTGTCCCGGCGGATGCGGTGACCGCAAGCAGTTCCGGGCTCGACCCGCACATCAGCCCGGAGTATGCTCGCATCCAGATCGAACGAGTGGCGAAGAACTCGGGGCTTTCGCGGTCGGCTGTTGCACAGCTCGTCAAGAAGCACACCCAGGGGCGAACCCTCGGCTTTGCAGGTGAAGAGGTCGTCAACGTCAATGACCTGAACCTCGACCTGCGTGCGGCGAAGGACTGACATGAACACGGTGCGCGGTGTACTCAAGGTGTATCTGGGGGCTGCCCCCGGCGTAGGTAAAACCTGCGCGATGCTCGAGGAGGCCCATGACCGCCTGAAGGGCGGGGAGGACGTCGTCGTGGGTGTCGTTGAGACCCACGGGCGTTCGGGGACCGCCGTAAGGCTTGAGGGGCTGCCGGTGATTCCGCCTCGGCGGGTGAGCTATCGCGGCTCGACGTATGACGAGCTTGATGTTGCGGCGATTATCGAGCGCAAGCCCGACGTCGTTCTCGTGGACGAGCTCGCTCATACCGTGCACGGTGAGGATACGACGGCGAAGCGCTGGCAGGATGTTCACCGTTTGCTCGATGCGGGCATCAATGTCATCTCGACCGTGAACATTCAGCACCTTGAGTCCCTCAACGACGTGGTCACGACCATTACGGGCCACGTGCAAAACGAGACGATTCCCGATCCGGTCCTGCGCGAAGCGGAGGAGGTCGAGCTGATCGACCTGAGCCCCGATGCTCTGCGCGTCCGGCTGCGGCAAGGGCAGGTGTACGGGCCCGCGACCGTAGATGCGGCGCTCAGCAAGTTCTTCCGCAAGGGGAACCTCACGGCGCTTCGCGAGCTCGCGCTTTTGTGGCTCGCCGATCAGGTCGACGATGGTCTCGAGAAGTACCGCAGCGAGGAAGGCATTAAGGAGCCGTGGGCGGCGCGCGAGAGGATCCTCGTGGCCGTGGGCGGCGGCCCGAAGACTGCCGCGCTCATTCGCCGTGGCCGCCGCATCGCCGGGCGCATCGCCGGGCGCGAGCTCCTCGTCGTTCACGTCCTCGCGGCGGATGGCCCACCGCGCATGTCGCCCGAGCAGATGAGCGAGGCGCGCTCCCTTACCGAATCTCTCGGCGGCTCGTGGCACGTGCTTTCGGGCGATGACGTCCCGCGCACGCTCCTCGATTTCGCCACGACCGTGAACGCGAGCCAACTCGTTGTGGGCGCTTCGCGTCAGGGCTTTGCGCAGCGGCTGCTCATGCGGTCCACGAGCGCCGCGATTATCGACGGTGCCGGCGACATCGACGTGCACATCGTCGCCGTGGACCCGCCCGCCACGCACTGGTCGGCTCCCGCGCCGCCCACGAGCCTCTCCCCCGCGCGGCTCGCGACGGGCTGGGTACTCGCGACCATCCTCACGATCGTCGTCACCCTCGCGAACCTCGCGCTCGGCGATCCCACGGCGCACCTGTCCACGGCGATTATGAGCTTCGTGCTCGCCTCCGTCGTCGTCGCCCTCGTGGGTGGCCTGTGGCCGGCTCTCGCGACGGCCATCGGCGGCGCGCTCTTGCTCAACTGGTTTTTCACCGCGCCCACGCACACGCTGTCCATCACGGAACCGAAGAACATCTTCCTGCTGATTGTGTTCGTGCTCGTTGCGGTCCTCGTCGCCCAGGTTGTCGATGGCGCTGTGCGCCGCCAGCGCGAGTCCCAGGAGGCGCGTCGGCACGCGCAGCTCATGACGGAGCTTGCCCGCTCCGTGATCCGCGACGGCATCGGGATCCAGGAGATCCTCGAACAGATCGCCACGACGTTCGGCCAGGATGGCGTCGCCCTCGCCACCGTCGAGGGCACGGCACTCGTGCCCGAGTACAAAGTAGGCATCCCGATCGAATCGGTCACGCTCGCCGACGAAGCCTTTTCGCTCGACGACCAGCACGTTCTCGCCCTCGTTGGCCGCCCGCTCACGTCGAGCGAGCAGCAGCTCCTCGAGGCCTATTCGGGCCGGCTCGTGAGCCTCATGACCCAGGCGCAGCTCAACCGGACCCGCACGCAGGCCCGGCAGCTCGAGGCCGCGAACTCCGTGCGCACGGCGCTTTTGACGGCCGTCTCGCACGACCTGCGCACCCCGCTTGCGACGATTAAAACGGCCGTCTCCGGTCTCCTCCTCGACGACGTTGATCTTCCCCGCGACGCGCAGGTGGAGCTTCTGCGCACGATCGAATCGTCCTCGGACAGGCTGGACCGGATCGTCGCGGACCTCCTGGATATGTCCCGCATCCACACGAATAAGCTCGAGGTTAAGGCAGTCACCGTCGGACCCGCCGAACTGGTTGCCCAAACCCTCCACCACATGGACCCCTCCCTCGTGCCGCCTTCGCTCGAGGTGCGCGTTCCGCGCGAGCTACCGGCGATCACGACGGATGCGGCGCTTATGGAGCGCGTGCTCGAGAACCTCATCAGCAACGCCGCCAAACACACCGACGCGGGAGTCACGATCGACGCGACACAGGATGGCGAGCGTATCCTCATTCGCGTGATCGATTACGGGCCCGGCCTCACTGAGGAGAGCAAGGCGCGCCTGTTCACGCCCTTCACGCGGTTCGGTGACACGACGAACAGCCACGGGCTGGGCCTCGGCGCCGCGGTCGCGCGCGGGCTCGCGGAAGGCGTGGGCGGCACGCTCACCGCCGACGACACTCCGGGAGGTGGGCTCACAATGGTGCTGTCACTGCCGCTCACCATCACCCCAGCCACCGCCGACAGTGCGCCCACCCCCGCACACGAAACCACCGTTGGGAGCGCGTCATGATTCTCATCGTCGAGGACGATCCGGCACTGGCGAGGGCGATGACCGTGAACCTCACGGCCCGCAAATACCAGGTGCTCACGGCCACGACCGGGGAGCAGGCGCTCGTCATGGCCGCCGACAACCCGATCGAGGCCGTCCTCCTCGACCTCGGCCTGCCGCACATGAGCGGCCTCGACGTCATCGACGGGATCCGCGGCTGGTCAGACGTCCCGATCATCGTCGTGACCGCCCGCCACGAAACCCACACGAAGATCGAGGCACTCGATCGCGGCGCCGATGACTACGTGACCAAACCCTTCGCGCTCGGAGAGCTCCTTGCGCGTTTGCGCGCCAACCTCAGGCGGCGAACGTCGGGCTCCCCCTCCCCCGTCGTGACCACCGCCGACGGGCACCTCACGATCGACCTCGCCGCGAAAACCGCGACCGTCAACGGCACGCCGGCGCGCCTCACCCCGCACGAGTGGGGCATCGTGAGCTACCTCGTGAGCCACCCCAATCAGCTCGTGCGCAAGGACGAACTGCTCGAGAACGTGTGGGGCCCCGAATACACGAACGAGGCCGGCTACGTGCGCGTCTACATGTCGCAGATCCGCCAGAAACTCGAGGAGGATTCCTCCGCCCCGCGCTACTTCCTCACCGAGCCGGGCCTCGGCCACCGCTTCGTGCTTGGCAGCTAGCGTCAGCGCGGCAGGTAGGCGCTGCGCTGCTTCGTCCAGGTGACGAGGAGGCGTTCGCGGGCTCGGGTTGCCCCGACATACAGCAGGGAGCGTTCCCGCAGCGTTTTTGGTCCAGTTGAAGACTCCGATGCAGGGGCTTTTGGCTGCCACTACCGTATTGAGGTTAGGCTGCTGAACCGCCGAGTGTCCGGCACGTCGCTAACCTGGCTGGCGTCCGTAGAAGAAGGATGATCTAGTCGGAATTTGGCGCGCAGTAATGGTTACTCCTGGTCGTCGTCCTCTCCGTCGTCTTCAGATTGTGTATCCTTCTCAGCCTGGTGTCGGAGTTCCCAGTAAACGAGATCGGAGATCTCTTTAATGATCCGGCCCTTACGATGAGCACTTTCGAAGAACTTCTCCATGATGCTTTGCTGAGAGTCCTGGTGATCGAGCACCGCGTTCGTGACGGCAGTTTCGATCGTCTGCGACTCACGAAACTGCTCCTTGGTGTTTGCGTTGACCTGATCCTTAATCTCTTCATTCTGAACCAGAATCGTGACGACGCCCTGCACCCAGGACTCCACTGAACTAGGATCGAAATCCTCGTCCTCAAACAGGGAATTGATGTTGTTCAGGATTTCTTCCCAGGCCACCAGGTGCGGGTCGCGCGAACGTCCACCACCAACTCCCATCGGTTTGAGCTTCTCACCGTCGCCCCCGAGTGAAATAGCCCCTTCGCTCTTGCGCGTCTGCTTGATATGGGTGAGCTCGATGTTGTTAAAGTCCAGCTCTGCTGGAGCTTTGCGCCCCGTAAGTCGCGGTCGCAGCAGCCGGAGGAACAGGGCAACCTTCTCGAGGTCGGTGTCCTGATAGTCGACAACCTGAGATAGGAAATCGTAGAGGCGAACGAATGAGCCAACGTCCTTGCGGAAGAGGTCAAGCTCGTCAATCTCTGCTTTTGAGTCGTCGGCCAAGGCTGCCACGTAGAGGTCATTGAACCGATCAGCGGCCTGCTTCAGCGGTGCAGTGTGCTTACCGTGCTTCTTCTCGATGACGAATGCCTGCGCGAAAGCATCCACGTCATCCTTCGTATAAATCCCGGCAATTTCAAGCTTCCGCGCAAGGTCATGCACGAGGTCCGGGTCGGTAGTTTCAACGATCTCGGCAGTGCGGTAGTACGGCAGGAATGCGTCGAGGATCGTGTCCGTGTCGTTGACGAAGTCGAGAATGTACGTGGTGTCTTTACCCTTGGACGGCAGGGTACGGTTTAGGCGGGAAAGCGTCTGGACTGCTTCAATCCCGTCGAGGCGTTTGTCTACGTACATCGCGCACAGCAGTGGTTGATCAAAGCCCGTTTGATACTTGTTGGCGACGATCAAAACCTGGAACTGATCGCCCGCAAACGCCTGTGGAACCCCTCGACCACGCAGGTCAGGGTTCATGTTCGTCTCTGTATACGGCTCCTGCACGCCGGGCACGACATCATCAATCTGCTCAGCGGTCAAGCTTCCGGAGAACGCCACCAGGGTTCCCAACGGGTAGGCGTGTTTTTCAACGTAGGCGTCGATTGCCATCTTGTACTTCAGTGCAGCTGCTCGACTCGAGGTCACTACCATCGCCTTAGCGTGCCCGTCGAGGAGCTCAGCAACGTTTTCACGGAAATGCTCGACGATGATCTGAACTTTCTGAGCAATGTTGGTGGGATGCAGACTTACCCACCGCATCAGGCCCTTTTTCGCGGTGCCCTCATCAACGAGATCTTCAGCGCCAACAGCCCCACCGGCTTTTTGGGCGAGCTGAAAAGCCGTTTTATAGGTTGTGTAGTTACGCAGCACATCGAGGATGAAGCCCTCCTCGATGGCCTGCTGCATCGTGTACACATGGAAAGGCTGTGGCAAACCATCCGCACCCGGACGGCCGAACATCTCCAGTGTCTTGCCCTTAGGGGTCGCAGTAAAGGCATAGAAGGAGATGTTCTGGGCTGTCGCCCGCGCTGCCATCTCAGCGGCAAGCACGTCCTCGACACTGACTTCGCCACCGTCCTCGAGGGCTTCGACCTCTGCTTGTGAGAGAACCTGTCGCAGCTTCTGAGCACTTGTACCGGTCTGGGACGAGTGAGCCTCGTCCGCGATCACCGCGAACTTGCGATCGGCAAGCCCACCCTGCTGCGCAAGCGCCTCGAGCACGAACGGGAACGTCTGAAGCGTGACGATGATGATGAGTTTTCCGCTACTTAGTTCCTTGGCTAACAAGTCGGATTTTGAGGTAGCTGACGCTTTACGTACCTCGTCAGCGTTGATCGTTCCGACCACGCCCTTCGTGCCCTCAACTGCCTTGATGGCTTTCTGCAGCTGGTCATCGAGCACGGTACGGTCAGTCACGACGATGACCGAATCAAAGGTCTTCGAGTTATCGGCGTTGTGAAGGTTCGCGAGCCCGTGAGCAAGCCACGCGATCGAGTTCGTTTTTCCTGATCCTGCAGAGTGCTGAATCAGGTACTTACTACCCGGCCCCTCAACGCTCGTGGTCTCGAGCAGGCTAGTGACGGCCTCCCACTGGTGGAAGCGCGGGAAGATGATCTGCTTGCTACGCGAGCGAGCGCCAGTGATTGGGTCGACCTTCTCGGTAATCTGCAGGTTCACAAATCGTTCCAGGATCTGCAGCCAATTATCACGCTGCAGCACCCTCTCCCACAGGTACGAGGTGGCAGCGCTGTTCGAGTTGACCGGATTGCCTGCACCGCCATCATTACCGAGGTTAAACGGCAAGAAGAACGTGTTCTCACCATCTAACTTCGTGGTCATCCGGATTTCATCAGTAGAGACCGCAAAGTGCACCAACGCACGGGAGCCGAACTTCAGCAACGGTTCGCCTTGAGGTAGACGATCTCGACGGTATTGACGCATCGCGTCATCAATCGACTGTGTGTTGTCCGTCTTGAGCTCGGCGGTCGCCACCGGTAAACCGTTGACGAAAAACACCAGATCGATCGAATCCTGCGGGCGCTTCTTGGAGTGGTGCACCTGCCGCACCACCCGCAGCCGGTTTGCCTGGTAGTGCTCCTGAGCCACGGGGTTCATCGACGTCGCAGGCTTAAATGCGCACATGAAGAACTTCGCTGGAGTCTTCCTGAAACCAACACGCAACACTGAAAGCAAACCGCCACCATGCTCAAGCGGCTGGTCAAGCTCCTTCACAAGCCGATCCAGCAGCAATCGCTGTGCAAGAGCAGTCTCCACCGCCGAACCGTTATCCGGCATGACCCGGGCCCACTGCTCAGGCTGCGTCTCCTGAAGCCACGCAAACACATCCTCCGGAATCAGCGCATGCTCCTGGTCATAGCCCGTGAAATCCTCTTCGTACAGCCAGCCATGCGCACCGAGGTACTCGCAGATCTCGGTCTCAAAACTCTTCTCGTGCTGAACACCCACTGTTCCTCCTTAAAACTCGATCTGCCCTGTCACCGCAGCCGTGATCAACGCGGAACGGCGCTCCTGTAGAAGATTGATTAGTCTGGTCGAGGACGCTAATATCGCCCCCTCACGACTCTTTAATTCAGCCAGCTGATCAACCGCTTCTTTCTGTTCTGTCAGCGAGGGAACTGGTACCGAAAGCGCAGTAACTTTCTGCCAATTTCTGAAATCCATCGAGTCACCTCTGACTGTCATAGATTGACTCTTTAGGTACCCAGAATCTCCAAGAAATCTCAAATATAGAACGAGGAAATCGGGCCTAATCGTTTTCGATACACTGCACACGTGACAAGCTGGTGTCATCTTTCCATCAGAATCAGACAGGCCAACAGCGCCTCGATATCCATCCAGTCCGTGAAAGACAAAGTCTCCTTGCTTTACGCCCTGGTAGCTAGAATCGTCGCTAGACATCCAGTAGCCGTCCAAGCGCCGATTGGATCGTAAAGTAACTTCTCCATCGTCGTAAGCAGTTACGATCTCGGAACCTTCTAGCACTGGCCGCCGCATCTTTGACAACAGCCATTTAAGGCGCAACCGTTTAGCGCCGTAAACCGATTTTTCCAAGATCTGATAGGTTGCCGATTTAGAGTGCTCGTCGAGCAATTGGATTAGCGTTCTTTGTTTGGCGATGAGGTGGTCAATCTTAGCCGTCTCCGCATCGAGAAAACTAACGATTCTGTCCTGCTCATCCAGGGTGGGAACCAGAGTAAACATCTGTGAGAAGTCATCCCAAGTCATCGTATGCCTGATATTCTTCGCAAAGTAGGCGTATTTTCTTCCCATGAATATGTATGCGAACCAATAATCAGCGAATTCTGGCCTTATTTGTGCATTACAACTCAAGACAGTGTATGCAGGCGAAATCATGCCATCATGTGGGCTTCTCCCGGCAAACACAGCTGACTGATCTAAATCGAAGAGGCACAGGACAAGCTGGCTCTCCCGTACAAGTTGATAAGTGTCAAAAGTTGACGGGAGCTTTCCTTCAGTACTTCTGATGTCTTTTTTTCTGATTCCTTGGGTAGTGAGTGATAGTAGTTGACTCGTTTTAGATTTGGATCCAACTATCTTTCTCGAGTGATTGAACAAATTCTTGTTTCTGACAATCTGCCACGAAGCTGGAGCTACACCTAGATATGGAATGCCGCTTTGACTCTGAATTCTGCTCACGCCGTCACCTCATTAAGCAACTGCAGGATTTCCGTGGTCACTTGGTGGAGCTCGGCGTCGATTTCTTCGAGTGGCCGTGGTGGCTGGTAGCGGTAGAAGAACCGGGTGAAGGGAATCTCGTAGCCGATCTTCGTCTTCTTCTCGTCAACCCATGCGTCTGGCACGTAGGGCTTCACTTCAGCATCGAAGTATGCCTGGATGGTTTCCTGCCGCCCGCCGTCACCCTGAGTATTGCCACCGTAGGTGAAAGGGACGCGTTCGGTGTCACGCAGCGCTGTGTCTGGTTGCTTCTTGCCCCGAGTATTCGTGATGACCTCGCCGTGTTCGTCGCGTTGGGGGCGCTCCACTGTAACGAGCCAGTAGGCGAACTCCTCGATGGGGACGATTCTGCAGTGTTCAGTGTCAACGTAGTCGTCGTAGAGCTTAACGATCGTGGAGCGATTGGTCTCGCTAATTTCACGTCCCTTGTCGCCGAGTTTCTTGCGCATCTTCTGGTAGAAGTCAGTGCCATCAATCAGTTGCACCTTGCCCTGACGCTCTTCGGGCTTGTTGTTGTCGACGATCCAGATGTAGGTGGCGATGCCGGTGTTGTAAAACATGTCGGTTGGCAAGGCCACAATGGCGTCCACCAGGTCATGTTCGAGCAGCCATTTGCGGATGTTGGACGGCCCTGACTCCGCAGCACCATTGAACAGCGGTGAGCCGTTCATGACGATGCCGCCCCGGCCACCGCCCTTGACCTTGGGGCGCAGTTTGCCCACCACGTGTTGAAGGAAGAGCATCTGCCCGTCGCTGACGGCGGGAACATTCTGTTTGGGTTTATCGCCACCAGCGTAGAAACGAGAGGAACTGCCGAGCTCTTTGAGGTCCTCCATGACGGCCGATTGGCTGGCTTTCCAGTCGTCGCCATACGGCGGGTTCGACATGCAGTAGTCGAAGGTCTGGCCAGCGAATTTGTCGTCGGCAAGCGTGTCGCCGAGCTGAATGTTGCTGGAGTCATAGCCTTTGATCAGCAGGTCGGATTTGCACACCGCATAGGAGTGATCGTTCCATTCCTGCCCGTAAAGCCGAAGCTGGGCTTGTGGATTCAAGCCGGGCCTGTCACTGCTGCCGATCAGATGTTCTTCGGCGATGGAGAGCATTCCCCCTGTGCCGACCGTGGGATCGTAGATCGACCGGATGGTGCCTGGAGTGCTCAGTGCCTCGTCGTCACCAGCAAAGACAAGATCCACGAGCAGCCGGATGGCATCACGCGGAGTGAAGTGCTCACCCGGAGCCTCGTTGGAGGACTCGTTGAACGTGCGGATGAGGTACTCGTAGAGGTCGCCCATCTCAGCGTTCGCGACTGTCTTGGGGTGCAGATCGATTTTGGAGAAGCGCTCTACCACGATGTAAAGGATGTTCTTCTCGGCCATGGTGGCGATCTCGTCAGCGAGCTTGAAGCGTTCGAAAACGTCCATGTTGTCGGAGAAGCCGTTGACGTAGTGCTTCAGGTTCGCTTCGATGCCCTTGGGATCTCCAAGGAGGGTTTTGAGCGTCCAAGGGCTGGTGTTGTAGAACGGCAGGCCGGTGGCGCGCTGCACCTGTGCGGACAGAAGTTCAGGATTGTTGCCGAAGCGCTCGACCAGTGGCTCGATGGTGGTCCGATGCTCTTCAAGGACGCAGTCAAGACGGCGCAGAATTGTCATGGGCAAGATGACATTGCCGTACTGACTTGCCTTGTAGGGGCCTCGCAAAATGTCGGCGGTGCCCCAGATAAAAGATCCCAGTTGGCTCATTCGTTGTGTTCTTTCAATTCATTAGTAGGAATAACCTCGACGATTTCGCCGGTCTGACAGTCCAGGACCGGGCGAATGCGCAGGCGCACGTTGGTGGTGACGTTGTCTCCGCAGTTGAGCCTGGCCATCGTGGTGGATGAAAGCTCAGCTACCTCAGGCAAGTTTTACTTGAGCTGTCCTTCCAGTTCACAGTCGGAGGTACACATAAAGCATCATTCAACTCGTCAATGACGACCGCATCCCACGTATGCGAGCGAAGATCGTGAACGAAACGCTCCTGCTTAAGCGTGTCGATCGAGATGATGACCTTCTCGAAATACGAAAAAGGATTACTCGTCGCCGGAAGCTTTTGCTTCACCGCCTGCACGCCCCGCACCGTGAACAGCGCGCCATCTGACGTCTCCTCCACCGACGTCACGAGCCACGTTTCATCGCTCACCCGCACTAGTGAACCCGGCGGGGTCATCGCGAAAACGCCGCTCCCGTTGGCCGATGCATCAATCGAGGTCGCGCTCAAGGGGATCCTTCCTCGGGGGGACGAAAGGCGGCGAAAGGGGGCGAAACCATTGTGGCACGAGGCGATACATTCGATGGCCTCAGGCATACTGGACCTCGACACGCCTGTTACAAAGGAGCACGCCAATGGCATCACACTGGCCCGTCCCACCCAAGAACGAGCGCGGTGACGTTCTGCTCTCCTCTGGGCCCGGCAGTATGTTCCGGTGGGGCTACGGAGGCGCATGCGCGCTTTTCGCCGTGCTTTTTGCGGTGGCGCTCGCGATTCTCATCCTTTCAGAGGACCAGGCTTCAAGCGGCGAACGTGCCGTGCAAGCGATCGTGTTCGGCGGCTTCATCGTGTTTTTCGTCTTCGGATTTTTGCTCTTCACCAAGCAGGGCGTGTGGGCCACGCGAGAAGGGATTCTCATGCGCTCTTTGCCGGGCACGGGAAAGTTCCTCCCCTGGAGCGAGATCAACTCCTTGGAGCCAGGCCAGCTCATCGGCACACGCCTTCGCACCCTCGTCGCGCACACGGCGCGCGGCGAGAGCGTAAAGGTCCCCGTGTACTACAGATGGGGCACGTCGAGCGTGAGATTCAGCGCGAAGCTCACCCCCGAAGGCTCCCGCCTCGTTGGCCCCGACAACAACCCCGCGGTTGTCCTCCCCCAGTTGCTTGAGCTGCACCGGCAGAACCAACTCGGCGGGCAACTCTGAATTAGTTCAACTACTCGGCGAATACTGGAAGGCCTACCTCGCCCACAGTGCTAGCTCCTCCCACTGTGCAGGGGCGCCAGTACGGCTAAGAGGAACCAAAGCATTCACGGGATAAGTAGCCATCAGAGACGGCAAGTGCTCAGCTCGCGACAAACCAAGCTGACGATGCAGGTATTGAATTAGTGAAAGTTGGCCAAAGACCTTGTTCATCGCGCCTGCGATAGGGGTCAACCGAACATCATCATTCAACTTGGGCTTGAGGTCGTAGACACGATTGAACATTCGCGCGTGGTGCGCGGCGAGGTTGCGAAGTACATTAAGCGACTTGAGCCATGACTCCAGTTGAGGTGCACTTAAGCCACACCGTTCAGCCATCCGGTTCCGGGCAAGGCCCGGAGACATTCCATAGAGGTGGGAAATCATCCCCCAGTCCATGATCTCCACGGCCGCCCAAATTGGCATCTCGCCCTGATACTTTCGCCGATGGTGGCCTACGAAATCCTCTTTTGATCCGCGCAACGCGGAGTCATACTTCTCCCGCCACACTTCATACCTACTCTTACGGTCTCGCTGACGTTGCCGAGCCTGCGGACCTAAGTGTTCGGGGACGAGGTGGATGAGCGGGGCAATTCTGCCGAGCTCATAGCCGAGCATGGCACGAACGGCCATTTCAACCCGATCCAACTCGCGGAAGATCCCGTATCGAAGCCTCTCATCGAATTCGTACAGAGCAGCGACGAGTTCCAATGATGCACCGTCAATAAATTTCTCAGTAGCTACTCCATTTTTCGGATTGAACTTCAGTAGTGGGTACCAGTACCCCGACAAGCGGTAATAGTTGAATCGCTGCAGGAAGCTTTCGGCCCAGGCCCGGTCGTCGATCTGCAGGCCTCGCTTGCGGAGCAAATCGACCTGCTCCGCATAGGCCTAAATTGCTTCGCATGGACCATGCATCCCCCGATCCCCCGTAAACAAAGACCGGCCCTGGACTCCCACCGAGGTGGGCAGCGGAACCGGTCATGTTGCCTCAACGATACCCCGGGGCATGCTGGAGACAAGCAATGCGACTCTAGCTTTAACCCATGTCTCAACCTTGGCACGCGCGTAGGAGCCCTCCCCCGCGCCACCTCGTGGCGGCGCGAAAGGGAGGGCTCGATGTGCTTGCTGAAGGGCAACCGGGTGCGGTTTAGCCCCAGATCTCCGCGACGGCTGCGATGAGCGAGGGGCTCGCCTGCTCGTAGTCAAACGTGCGCGGCAAATGGCCCGACGGCACCTTGCCAAACGCCGAAATCTCACGCATGAGCGAATCGGGGCGCTTCGCGGCCACACCGGCGATCGCCTGCTTGAGCGTGAAGCCAATTTCGGCGTCGTTCACGAGTGCACGAAGGCGCGCGTAACGCGCCTCGCGGCCCTTCTCGGTGTCGTCGAGAACCGTGCCGAATCCAGCGCTCGTGAGCGTTGCTTCCTCCCCAACCTTGAGGCCGGTGACGGTGATCGTCGACGCGTGTGGCGCGGGCCGATCAGCCGGGCTGAGCTTGCGAACGCGGAGCTCATCGGCAAGTTTTTCAACGCCGGGGGCGAAGGTGGCGTCGGAGCTTTGCGCCTCCAGATCCCCAAACCCAGCCGGGTCATGCCCGAGCAGCCGCACGCGCCACTCGCGCCGCTCGAGCGCCTCGCGCGCCACCTCGGGGGTGTCGGCGGGGATCATGATGCTGAGGGAGTTTTCCGACGCCTGCACGGCCACGCGCACGTGACTCCACACGAGGTCGTCCCCCGCCTTCCATTCTTCGTGGAGCGTGAACTCGCCATCGTCACCCGCGGCAACGATCAGCTCGAGCACCTCGGGGTTGTCCTCGATTTTTTCGGGGACCTCACCTGCCGGCGTAAGCGGAAGAATGCCACCGGCGCGCACGAGAACGGGGATCGAGCCGAGCGGACGGAACATTTCCTGCGTGAACGCGCCCGAATCGGGGCTGCCGTAACGCTGCTCGGTGAACAGGTCGAACCACATGCCGCCCGGCAGAATCGGCTCAACACTGCCGCGGCCCACATCCTTCGCGGCGGGGCGCGTAATCGGCGCGACGAGAAGCTCGGATCCGAACAGGTACCCCTGGTCGTTGCGATACGCGGGGTATTGCGGCGCCTCGAAATACACGGGTTCGACGATCGAGCGACCCTCGTGGTGGGCGCGGTAATTCATCGAGTGCAGGTACGGCACGAGGCGGTGACGAAGGCGCAAATGCGCCGCCTGGATCTCGCCGTGCGGGGCCGGGAAGTTCCATGGCTCCTTCACGGCGAACGGAGAATTCGACGAATGCAGGCGGTTGATCGGCGAGAACACACCGAACTGCACCCAGCGGGTCGCGAGCTCGTTATCGCGAAAGCCCTCCATGTGCCCGCCGATGTCGTGGCTCCACCAGCCGTAGCCGATGTTCGCCGCGGCCGCCGTGAAACCCGGCTGGAACGCGAGCGACTCCCACGTCACGATCGCATCGCCCGAGAAGCCCACGGGGTAACGGTGCGAGCCGGGGCCCGCAAACCGCGAGAACGTGAGCGGGCGCTCGATCGACCGCTCGCTGCGCGTGAAATGCTCGTGATTGAGCACCCACAGCGGGTCTACGCCCTCGACGCTCGAATACGGGCCCGACTGCCAGTCGATCCACCAAAAGTCCGTGCCCTCATCTTCGAGGCGCTTGTGCAGCACATCGAAATAGGCGTCCATGAACTCGTCGTTGTTCACGTCGAACGGGATCGCGGTGCCATCGGCGGGCTTGCCGAGCGCCTCGCACATCGCCTCATACGCTTCCTCGAAAGCCCGCACGCCATCGGCCGGGTGAATGTTGAGAGTCACGCGAAGGCCGCGCTTGTGCAGCTCCTCGAGGAACCGCTCCGGATCCGGGAACAGATCACGATTCCACGTGTACCCCGTCCAGCCCGAACCGTACTTCGGGTCCACGTCGGTGAGGTGCCAGTCCATGTCGATCACCGACACCGAGAACGGAATATCCTCCGCGCGGAACGCATCCATGAGCTCGAGGTAGCTCTCCTCGCTATAGCGGTGATAGCGCGACCACCAGTTGCCAAGCGCGAACTTCGGCACGATCGGCTGAGGGCCACTGATCGCGAAATAATCCCTCACCGCGGCCACGTGATCGCGACCCGCCGCGAACACGAAGAGGTCGATGCTGCCTTCCTCGGCAGCGCGGGCGCGCAGGCGACCGTCGGAATCAAACACCATCGAGTTCGAATCATCGATTTCCGCATACCCCACCGCCGAGTTCACGCCCGGCTCAAGCGGAATCTTGCCGTCGGCAACATCAAGCGTGCGGGCCGCGCCACCGAGGTTCCCATCGAGCGCGCGCTGGGTCTCCCCGCTCAGGGCCAGTTGGCGATCCGCGGGAAGCGACAGATCCTGCCCGTACCGCCACACCGAGTGATACGCCGAAACACCGCCCTTGACCTCAACCTTGAGGCCGTTCGCCGTGAACGGGCCGCGATCATACTCGAGGTAAAAGTTCTCCGTCTCGACCGTGAGCCGGCCCTGGTACTCGCCAATCGAGTACTCGGAAGGATCCAGCACCACGTCGCGATTGATCGCGAAGGTCGACGGGCGATCCTCGAACTTGCCACTCGGCGAATACTCGAGGCGCACCACGCGCGGCGTGACCGGCGTGATCCGAAAGTGCTCGCCGACGAGTTCAGCGGGAAGGGCAATATCAGGCATGAAGTCTCCTCATCTCGCGCGAGCCCCGCATGGACTCACCCTGCCAGCCTACGTGCGGGATCTGGGCCGATGCCGTGCGACTTTATGAAAAAACCAGAGCGTGCAGCCCCTTAGAGGGGGCCGCAGCCCTGGATTTTTCATCGAGAGTGACGCACGGAGTGTGCCACCGGCGCCTCTGCTTAGCTCTCGAGGGGCCTCGCGTCCAGGTCGAAAGCCATGATCGCGGCCATCGCTAACGCACGCTCCTGATCGGGCTGAAGGAAGCCAATCGTTCGACCGAGGAGCGACGAAGGGATCGTGACCGTGTTGTCGAGAGAGGCGGCAGAGCGGTGGTCGAGGCCGTTACGCTCCCCTAGCTCAACTTCGCACGAGAGCCCTTTGACCGTCGAGGTGATGGGCGCGACTGTCACCTTCGTCATCGCGCTACGAGCGGCCTCTCGCGTCAGCACAAGAACCGGCCGAGTCTTGTCGAGCTTCGCAAGGCAGATTTCACGCACGTCAGTCCTCGAATGAGGCGTGGTGCGCGGTCCACTCCACGAGGGAGTCGAGATCATCCTGCGGGCCTTCCGCATTCACGATTGCAGCGTCCACAAGAGCCGCTTGCCGCCTCTTCTCTCTTTCCAGAGCGACGCTCACGAGGTCAGCTCGGCTACCGGCGGCTCCTGTGGACACACTCCGGTCAAGGAACTCCACGAGGTCGTCTGGAAGACGCAAGGAAATTTGCACCGTCATGCCTGCACCCTACCACCGCGAATCCCACTTTGGGATGCACCGCTACTTATGCCGCAACAGCAACGATCACGGCGAACCACGCCACAGTAGCCACCTCTTCAGAGCCAGAGATGTAGCCATGCCCAGGGAAGGGAGGCCGCCACCTACATAAGGTTGCGGCGGCCCTTTTCGGCACTCGTCGCATGCCCCTGCGGGTTGGCCTCGAGCACGAACCGAAGCACGTGCAGCGCCGTGCGCTGAAGCTCGCCGAGGGTGAGGCCACCGTCGGAACCAAGCGAATCCTTCACGCCCGTATCGCACGTATCGCCACCGTGCTCCTTGCTGCCGGGCATGAGCACGTCGATGCCACCGCGCACGCGGTAGGCGCTGTCACGCAGGGCCGGGAAGTTCGGATCCTCCACCATGCGCATCCACCAGTCGGTCATCACGAGGCCGTCGAAACCGAACTCTCCGCGCAAGATCGTCGTCACGAGGTCGTAGCTGTAGTGGCCCCACACCCCGTTGATCTTGTTGTACGAGGTCATGATGGTCTGCGGCTGCGATTCCTTCACCATGATCTGGAAACCGCGCAGGTAGATTTCACGCAGTGCACGCTCACTGACGCGCGAATCGGAGAAGATGCGGTTGTGCTCCTGGTTATTGGCCGCGTAGTGCTTCGGGCACGCCGCGACGCCCTTGGACTGCACGCCGTTCACGATCGCGGCGCCCATGAGGCCAGTGAGCAGCGAATCCTCGGAGAAATACTCGAAGTTTCGGCCACACAGCGGATCGCGTTGAATATTCATGCCGGGGCTGAGCAGAATGTCGGAGCCCTTGGCGAGCATCTCCTCCGCGTGAAGCTCGGCAAGCTCGCGCACCCCCTCGGGATTCCACGTCGAAGCGAGCGCGGTGCCGCACGGCAGAAGCGAGGCGAACGCGGAAACACGCAGGCCAGAGGGGCCATCGGTCGTGATCGCGGGCGCCACACCCCGCTCGCGCAGGGACTCGGTCACGCCGCCGAGCGCACCGGCATTGCCGCGCACACCAAGGGGGCTGTCCATGGTCGTGTCACCGTAGGCGAGGGCAACGAGATCCTCAGTTCCGACGGTTGCCACGAACTCCTCGAGGCTCACCTTCCCGGCGCGCACCTCCTCAAATGAGGGCGCGGCAGCACCCTCGGCGGGGGCGGGGAGCTCCTTGGGCAAGTGCTCAAGGATGCGGCGGGCAAGGTCACGCTGCTCCTCGGGGGCGGGTTCGTATCCGAGGGTGGCCTCGCCATCATCGCCCCGCGTGAGGATCATGCGGTCAAACCCGCAGCCCTTCTGGATCGGCGAGGCCTCTTCGAGCTGCTGCACAACGATCAGGTTTTCGATCTCGATCTCGCCGGCAAGCTCGGTGTCCTTCACGTTTTGGCCCACGTGCAGGCGATACGTGCCGGGCTCGAGCACGTAGGCGCTCCTGTGCCCCGTTGCTCCCGAATCGTCGTAGGAGGCGAAGTCGCGAAGATCAACGTCGAGGCTCACCGTGGCGCTTTGGCCAGCGACAACGCTGCCGGTGCGGGTGAAGGCCGCGAGGCGGCGCGCGGGCTGGGAGAGCTTCCCATCAGGGGTTTCAAGGTAGGCCTGCACAACCGTGCTGCCGCTTCGCTCGCCGGTGTTCCTCGCCGTGAGCTCGATGTGGGCGCGGGTGGCGTCGGACCCAAAACTCTCATGGCCGAGCGAGAACGACGTGTAGCCGAGCCCCTCCCCGAAGTGGAACTGCGCGGCGCCCGGGGCGAAGGTCTCGTAGTAGCGGTAGCCCACGAACACGTCCTCGACGTAGTTCGTGACGTCCGGGTCGCCGAAGTTCTGCGCACTCGGGGCGTCCTCGTAGCGGCGAGCGATCGAAGCGGTGAGGCGACCGCCGGGCTCCGTGACGCCGGTCAGGACATCCGCGAGCGCATGCCCCGATTCCATGCCGCCCGCCCACGCAATCACAAGCGCGGAAAGCGGGTAGCGTTCCGCCCACGACAGGTCCATGACGTTGCCGGCATCGATCACCACGACCGTGCGCTCAAACGCGGCACTGACCCGTGCGATCAGGGATTCTTCCTGCTCAGTGAGGAAGTACGAGCCGGGCGCGAGCTCCGCATCGCGGTCCTCTCCCGCCGCTCGGCCGATCACCACAATGGCCACATCGTTGCGCCCCGCGGCGGCGTTGATCTGCTCATCCTCGAGCTCGAGCTCCGGATAGTGCGTGGGCCACTTGCCCCACACCGTGCCCGGATCCGCGGGCTGCTCCTCACTGAAGCGGTCGTAGGCCGCAGCGAGCTCCTCATCGACCTTCACGGCGCCCGATTCGCGAAGCGCATCCGTGAGGTTCGAAATGTACGGCGGGTTCACATCGCCACCCGAGCCATAGCCGACGGCCAGCCAGTCCTTCGCCGTGCGACCAAAGAGAGCGACGCGGCTCTCGGGTGCAAGCGGCAGCACGCCGTCATTGCGAAGAAGCACCGTGCCCTGCGCGGCGAGTTCACGTGCCTTTGCCGCAAGCCGCGGATCGAGGCGGCGATCAGCCGAGGCCTCGGCGGCGGTCGAATGCTGGGACATCGTTTCGTGACTCATGGCGCTCCTCATTGATGCTCTCATCGAGGCGCCGAGTGGCCCCGGCGCCTCGCGGTAGTCCCAGCTTACTGGCCCTCTCCCCTTGTGTTGCAAAGCTCAAACGCCAACGCTCGCCTTGCTCAGCCCCTTCCGGGCTCTGCCGCGCCACATCATGAAGAAAATCCCCCGATAGCGCCGCCCCGGCCCCACCCCAGGCCAATTTCTTCATATTTTGTGACGCAATGGGGAAAGGAAGGTACCGCGGAAAGGAAGGCACCGTAACCCGGGGAAAGGAAGGCAGCGCGCCCAGGGACCGAAGAAGACGCAGCACCGGGACTACCAACCCCGGCACAAAAAATCGCCCGCCCCCGAAACCGGGGCGGGCGATTGCGCTATGCGCTTGTTTTTATTGATGCGTCACGATCAGTTGTCGGACTTCGTGAGCAGTCCGTAAATGAACATGACCACGAGAGCGCCGATCACCGACAGGAGGATCGTCCACAGCGACCACGGGTTGTCGAGGAGCGAGCTCCAGCCGCCGTCGCCGAAGAGACCACCGATGAGGCCACCGACGATCGCACCGATGACACCGAGGATGATGGTCATCCCCAGGCCCATCGACTGCTTGCCCGGCATGACTGCGCGAGCGATGAGGCCGATGAGGCCGCCGATGATGATCCACGAAATGATTCCCCAAATAAAAGGCATAGGAGTGACTACTTTCTTCTCGAGTGAACCAGGCTCACAGGAATCCCGGGCGCTGTTGGCGAACCTGGGTTAGCTCACGTGCCCGGCGGTTGAAAAGTCGTCAACCATCATCAATCCTACCTGGGAGCCCCTTCCACGAAACTGCACGTCATCTGAAATTTCACACCTCTTTACCGAACACGCAGTACACCTTTGCTGGAGCACCACAACTGCGCCTCTCGCCACGGCGGCGCCTCACAAAGAGTGGGCGGCACGTCCACACACGTGCCGCCCACTCTTTTCTCAGTCGCGAAGACCTTTTCGGATCAGAAGTCCCAGTCGTCGTCTTCCGTTTCGACGGCCTTGCCCATGACGTAGCTCGAGCCGGAGCCCGAGAAGAAGTCGTGGTTCTCGTCGGCGTTCGGCGAGAGCGACGCGAGGATCGCGGGGTTCACCTCGGTGGCTTCCTGCGGGAACAGTGCCTCGTAGCCGAGGTTCATGAGCGCTTTATTGGCGTTGTAGCGGAGGAACATCTTGACGTCCTCGGTCCAGCCGACCGGGTCGTAGAGGTCTTCGGTGTATTCCTCTTCGTTGTCGTAGAGGTCCATGAGCAGGCTCATCGTGTAATCCTTGAGCTCCGCCTGGCGCTCGGCCGACTGCTGCTCCACGGCCTTCTGGTACTTGTAGCCGATGTAGTAGCCGTGAACGGCCTCGTCGCGGATGATGAGGCGGATGATGTCGGCGGTGTTCGTGAGTTCGCCGCGGCTCGAGTAGTACATCGGCAGGTAGAAACCCGAGTAGAACAGGAAGCTCTCGAGGAGGGTCGAGGCGACCTTGCGCTTTTCGGGGTCGTCGCCGGTGTAGTACTCGAGAACGATCTTCGCCTTCTTCTGGAGGGCCTCGTTGTGCTCGCTCCAGCGGAAGGCCTCGTCGATCTGCTTGGTGTTGGAGAGCGTCGAGAAGATCTGCGAGTAGCTCTTTGCGTGCACGGATTCCATGAACGCGATGTTGGTGTACACGGCTTCTTCGTGGGGAGTCACGGCGTCGGGAATCAGCGAAATGGCGCCGACGGTTCCCTGCACGGTATCGAGCAGCGTGAGCCCGGTGAAGACGCGCATCACGAGTTCCTGCTCCTGCTCGTTCAGCTTCGACCAGCTCTGGATGTCGTTCGAGAGCGGCACCTTTTCGGGAAGCCAGAAGTTGCCTGTGAGGCGATCCCACACTTCCTGGTCTTTGGGATCTTGGATGCGGTTCCAGTTGATGGCCTGCACGCTGTGCTTGATGTGGTCGGTGTTCACGCTCATCCTTTCGCAACGATGGTTCTCAGCAGGCGTCGGACTCCAGGCCGGCTTGGCCGGCTGCCCCATCCCTGCCAGCGTAAGCTCGGGGGTTCCGACGCTTGCCCACGCGGCATTCTCGCCCATCCTAGCGAGCCGAGCCGACGGCTCGATGAGGTTCGAGCGGCTTGCTCTCAGCGGAGCGTTTTAAGGTGAGCCGTAGATCACACCCGCAGTAGTCAGGATCCCTCATGCCGTTCGTTTCGCTCGTGTTTGTCTTGTTCATCCTCTACGGCGCAGCGATGGCTGTTTTCCCCTTCCAAACGTGGGAGATCACCATGGCGTGGGCCTATAAGGATCGCGAGGCGAACGAGCCCAGCCCGGCAGGCCTGGCAATCATGAGGGTGGGCGGCGCCATCATCGTCATGGGGGCGATCGCCATGTTTGGCTATTACCTTCAGGCCGCGGGGTAGGGGTGGGGCTCGTGGGTGTGGCGGGTATCCCGCTCGCAGTCGTGTGGGCGATGGTCACGAACACGGTCACGAACGGTGAGGGATACAAGCAGATGGGAGCTCAATCATGCCGTTCTTGGCAGTGATCGCACTTGCGCTGTGCCTCGTTTTCGCGCTGTGGTACGCGATTTCGCCGCAGCATCTGTGGCGCACCTTTTACTCGTGGCGCTACCGGGACCGGGAGGCGAACGAGCCGAGCGAGACGACGTACTTTCTTCAGCGCGTCGGCGGCATCGTGGGGTCAATCCTCGCGGTTATTGGCATCATCGTGATCATCGCCCTCGCGCTCGATGGCCAGGCAAAGGAGTACGAGCGGAGGAAGCAACTCGAAGGCCAGCAGCTACAGGTCCAAACGGTGGTCCACTTCCCGGAAGCGTGACCATCACCCCCGCTTACACCGCGAGCGTGTAAAACGCGCTGTCTAGCCCGCTGAGTGGTGCAATTTGACATCCTTCTGGTGGCACACGTTACAGTGACTGGGAGCGCTCCCACCGGGTGTGCGTCACGTAGTTCTTCCGCTGCGAGGCGCGCAAAACTCCGCAACGCATGGGTGCGCGCAACTCAGCGAAGAGGAGGACACACGTGGCCACAATTAACGACGTTGCCCGTGCCGCAGGCGTGTCCCGCAGCACGGTCTCGCGCGTGCTCAACGGTCAGATCTCCTCCCCCGAAGCGCGCGCCAAGGTCGAAAAGGCCATCGCTGAAACCGGGTATCGCGCCAACGCGCACGCGCGCTCCCTCGCCTCGGGCAAAAGCAACGTGTACGCGGCGATCCTCACCGAACCCTACGGCGAGCTGTTCGAGGACCCCACCTTCGGGCGGATGCTCCAGGGCATCAACTCCGCACTCGTGGGCACCGACATTGCCCTCAACCTGCTCTTCGCCACCACCGACGAGGAGCGCGAACGCACAATGCGTCAGCTTGCCCCGAACCGGGTCGACGGCGCGCTCGTGCTCTCGCCCCACATCGACGATCCGCTGCTCGAAGCAATGAACACCGCGATTCCCACGATCGTTCTCGGCCCCCTCGTCGAAGACCGCGAGAATACGTGGACCGTGACGATCGATGACCGCCAGGGCGGCGAGCTCGGCGCGCGCCACTTGCGTGAACGCGGTGCCCGCCGCATCGCAATCATCGCGGGACCAGACTCGGCGCAGGGCGCCCACGATCGCGTCGAGGGCCAGCTCTCGGCACTCGGCACTGCCCCGCTCGAGGTCATCCACGCACCCTACTCCACCGGCGGAGGCGCCCTAGCTACGCGAGAGCTCCTCGCGCGACACCCCGACCTCGACGGCATCATGTGCGGCTCCGACCGTCAGGCGCTCGGCGCCCTCGCCGTCCTCCGCGAGGCAGGCCGAAGCATTCCCCACGACGTCAAGGTCGTGGGCTTCGACGACCACGCGTTCGCCGCCGAAACGACCCCGGCACTCACGACCATCGCGCAGCCCATCTTCGAGGTCGGAGCGAGCGGAGCACGCCTCCTCAACGCCCTCAGCGAACGCCAACCAATCCAGTCGCTCACGCTTCCCACGACCCTCGTGGTGCGCGAAACGACCTAAAGCTTCCACGCACGAAAGATTCAAAGGAGAACCTCATGACAGACAGTTGGATCCACGAGATCCCCGCGTCGGTCCGCGCGGTCCGCGAGGCCACCGCGAGCCGTCGCGCCGTTCTTGGCGCGGGAGCCGGCGTGAGTGCGCTCGCTCTGCTCGCAGGCTGCGGCGCGAACACCGACCCGAACACGGTCACCGTCGGATCCCACCAGAGCGATGCGATCCCGAAAAAGGCCGTTCTGGACATGCTGAGCTCGTGGAAGGGCGGCAAGGTCGAGATCAACACGGTCGATCACGAAACGTTCAAAGAGAGCATCAACAACTATCTCCAGGGCAACCCCGATGACGTGTTTACGTGGTTCGCGGGCTACCGCGCGCGCTTTTTCGCCGAGCGCGGCCTCGTAAGCGACTTGAGCGACGTGTGGGAAAACATCGATGGGATGCCCGAGTCGATGAAGGTCGCCTCCTCCGCCGACGATGGGCGGCTCGTGTTCATCCCGTGGAACTACTACCCGTGGGCCGTGTTCTACAAGCCGAGTGTGTTCGACAAGCACGGCTGGAGCGTTCCCGAAACCTTCGACGAATGGCTCGCCCTCAACGAGGACATCAAGACCGCGGGAATGACTCCGATCGCGTTCAGCGATAAGGACGGCTGGGAAGCCATGGGCACATTCGACATGCTCGACCTGCGCGTCAACGGCTACGACTTCCACGTCTCGCTCATGGCGGGCAAGGAGTCGTGGGAAAGCGAAGAGGTCAAGAACATCTTCGCGGCCTGGCGCGAACTCCTCCCCTACCAGCAGGCTGATCCTCTCGGGCGCACGTGGCAGGAAGCCGCGCAGTCGATGCTCAAGGAAGAAACCGCGATGTACACGATGGGCATGTTCATCGACCAGCAGTGGGCAGAGAGCGACGACCCAGAAGACCTCGACTTCTTCACCTTCCCCGAGTTCGATCCGTCGATCGGCGCGGACGTCGTCGAAGCCCCCATCGACGGCTGGATGATGGCGGCCAAACCCCACAACGAAAAGAAGGCGAAGGAACTCCTCACGTACCTCGCGACGGCCGACGCCATCCAGTACAAGCTCGATGCCGATCCTTCCGTGATCTCACCGCGCACGGACCAGGATCAAAGCAACTACTCGAAGCTCCAAAAGAAGGCCGTGGACCTCATTACCAACGCGAGCGCGATCTCGCAGTTCCTTGACCGCGATACGCGCCCCGACTTCGCCTCGACGGTGATCAGCCCGTCGCTGCAGAACTTCCTGAAGAACCCCGACTCGATCGACTCGATCCTTCGCGACATCGAGAAGCAGAAGAAGTCCATCTTCCCTGCCGAGTCCTAACCCCTATTTCGACCTCTATCCAAGGAGCGAGTCGTGTCCAAAAAGATCGGACCGCTAGCCAAGCTGCACGGTAAAGATAAATTCACCGTGATCGCGATGAGCGTCATCCCGCTCGTGATCGTCGGCGTTTTCGTGTGGATTCCCGCCCTATGCACCGTGATCCTGTCCTTCAGCAACTGGGACGGCATCGGCGGCCTCGGCGACATTCATTTCGTTGGCATCCAGAACTACATCGACATGTTCACGATCTACCCGCCGTTCTGGCCGGCGCTGTGGCACAACGTCGTGTGGCTCCTCGTGCTGTTCTTCATCTTCACTCCGCTCGGGATGTTCCTCGCGGTGCTGCTCGATAAGGAACTGAAGCTCACGAAGTTCTACCAAACCTCGGTGTATCTTCCGGTCGTGCTTTCGGCCGCCCTCATCGGCTTCATCTGGCAGCTCATGTACAGCCGCGACCAGGGCTTCATTAACGCCATCCTCGGCACGCAGATCGACTGGTACGGCGACCCGAACATCAACCTGTATGCCGCGATCATCGCGAACGGTTGGCGTCACGTCGGCTACATCATGCTGCTCTACTTAGCGGGCCTCAAGGGCGTAGACCCAGCCCTCAAGGAAGCAGCCGCCCTCGATGGCGCGAGCCCCACTCGCACGTTCTTCCAGATCATCTTCCCGGTGCTGCGCCCCGTGAACATCCTCTTGCTCGTCATCACGTTCATCGAGGGTCTTCGCGCGTTCGACATCGTGTGGATCATCAACAAGGGCCGCAACGGCCTCGAGCTCATCTCGACCCTCGTGACCTCGAACGTCGTGGGCGAGGCCAGCCGCATCGGCTTCGGTAGTGCGCTCGCCACGATCATGCTCATCATGAGCTCGATCTTTATCGTGATTCAGCTGCGCATCATGTTCAAGGGAGAGAACTGACATGACCCCGAAGAAAAAGAATCTCACCGTCTCGAGGGCGTTTCTCAACGTCTTCCTTATGATCGTCGCACTCGCGTGGCTGTTCCCGCTCCTGTGGGCGCTGTTCAACTCGTTCCGCGACTACGGCTACACGAGCCAGCACGGCTATTTCAGCTTCGGCGGTTTCACGCTCGACAATTTCGTGAACGCGTGGGAGCAGGGCGGCTTCACTCAGTCGTTCCTCAACTCGCTCATCATCACGTTCTTCGCGGTCGTGTTCACCCTCGCGCTGAGCTCGTGCATGGCGTTCGTTCTCGCGCGCTTCTCGTTCAAGTTCAACCTTGCGATGCTCGCGTTCTTCGTGGCCGCGAACCTGCTCCCGCCGCAGTCGCTTCTCGTGCCGGTCTACCGCATGTTCATGTGGATTCCGATCCCCGAGTTCCTCTCAGCCTCGGGCTCGCTCCTCGACACCCACCTCGGCGTCATCATCGTGAACACGGCGTTCCAAACCGGCTTTTGCACGTTCGTTCTCGCGAACTACATGAAGGCCATCCCGGCGGAAATCTACGAAGCGGCCGACGTGGACGGCGCCTCGGTGTGGTCGCAGTTCTGGACGCTCACGATCCCGCTGTGCCGCACCCCGCTCGCCGCCCTCGCGACGCTGCAAACGGCCTGGATCTACAACGAATTCTTCTGGGCTACGGTGTTGCTGCAAAAGGGCGATAAATTCCCCGTCACGAGCTCCCTGAATAACCTCAAGGGCTCGTTCTTCACCGACTACAACCTGCTCTCGGCGGGCTCGATCATCGCGGCCCTGCCCATCTTGATCCTGTTCTTCGTTCTGCAGCGTCAGTTCGTCTCGGGCCTCACGATGGGCTCGACCAAGGGCTAAGATTCTCGACCGCCACAACAAAGGAGTTTTCCATGAGCACCCTTTCCGAGATCACCTCCTACTCCCCCGGCTCGGGCACGCGGATCTCGCCGCGCAGCCACCTCTCCACTACCGCTGAGGCCATGAGCCTCGCGGGCACGTGGAAGTTCGCCTACTCGCGCAGCGCCGAGGGCGCGGGAGAATCAGCTCCGACGGTGGACTTCGACGACTCGAGCTGGGACGACATCACCGTGCCCTCGCACTGGGTTCTCACCGGCGGCGGCGAATACGGCGACTTCGGTAAATATGGCGCCCCGGCCTACCAGAACGTACAGTTCCCGTTCCCCGTCGAAGCCCCGAATGTTCCCGACGACAACCCGACGGGCGACTACCGCACCCGCTTCACGCTGAGCGCTGACACGATCGCGGACATCGAGAAGGGCACGCGCGTATACCTGCGCACCCTCGGCATCGAGTCGCTCGCGATCATCAGCCTCAACGGCGAGCGAGCGGGCGTTGTGCGCGGCTCGCGCCTCACGCAGGAACTCGACGTCACGGACCTCGTCGTCGAAGGCGAGAACGTGCTGCACGTGCGCGTGCACCAGTGGTCCTCGAATACCTACCTCGAGGACCAGGACCAGTGGTGGCTGCCCGGCATTTACCGCGACGTCGAGCTGCTGTTCCGCCCCGCCGCGGGCATCGAAGACGCGTGGCTGCGCGCCGATTTCAACCCGAAGAACGGCCCCGCCGCTCCCGGCCCCGGCACGCTCATTCCGGAGATCCGCGCGGAAGAGGCGGCATTCCCCGTTACGGTCGCGATCGACGAGCTTGGAATTTCGGAAACGTTTGAAAGCTCGGCAGCCGTCGGACCCATCGCCATCCCTGAAGTGGAGCCGTGGAGTGCGGATAGCCCGCGCCTGTACACCGCGACCGTGTCAAACGCCGCCGAGACCCTGACGCTCCGCACGGGCTTCAGGCGCGTCGAGATCGTGGGCCACGAGTGGCGCGTGAACGGGAAGAAGCTGCGCCTTCGCGGCGTCAATCGTCACGAATACGATCCGAAACTCGGCCGCGTGTGGGATCGCGAGAAAGCGCGCGAGGGGCTGCTGCTCATGAAGCGCCATAACGTGAATGCGATTCGCACCTCGCACTACCCGCCGCACCCCGAACTGTTCGACCTCGCCGATGAACTGGGCTTTTGGGTCATGGACGAGTGTGATTACGAAGCGCACGGCTTCCTTGGCGAAAACTGGCGGGATGTTCCCGCGAACGATCCGCGCTGGCGGGATGCACTTCTTGATCGCGTCGAGCGGTTCTTCGAGCGCGACAAGAACCACCCGTCGATCATCTCGTGGTCGCTCGGCAACGAGGGCCACACCGGCGCGAACATGGCGCAGATGGCGAACTGGCTGCGCCGCCGCGACCCGGAGCGCCCCGTGCACTACGAACAGGACTACGACGGGCAGTACACCGATCTCGTCTCACGCATGTATCCGCCGATCGAAGCGATGCACGAAATGGCCCTAGGGCGCGGGAAGTTCGGCGGCACCATTCCGGGCCGCAACGCGGAGCTCGCGAAACGCCCCATGATCCTGTGCGAGTACGTGCACGCGATGGGTAACGGCCCGGGCGGCATCACGGAATACGAAGAAATCTTCGACACCTACCCCCAGTGGCACGGCGGCTTCGTGTGGGAGTGGCGCGATCACGGCATCGCCGCGCGCACCGCTGGCGGAACCGAGTTCTACGGCTACGGCGGCGATTTCGGCGAGCAGGTCCACGACTCGTCGTTCGTGTGCGATGGCCTCGTGCTTTCCTCGGGTGAGGCAACTCCGGGGCTCGTCGAGTTCGGCGCAATCGTGAGCCCGATCAAGCTCGAGTTCGATCTCGCTATGGAGGGCGATACCGAGCGGGCCCTCGATGGCGACTTCGAGGATGTCATCATCACCGCGGCGTACGTCCAGGACCTCCGCCACGCCGGCGATCTCACCGACTTCGTGTTTGAGGTCATCGATGAGGTCGACGGCCGCGAAGTGCTGCGTCGCGAATGCCCCGTCGAAAAGGTTTCCGCAAACGGCTGGAAGAGCTACGCCGGCGAGCTGACCCTTCCACCCTTCGCCGAGGGGTACGAGGGCGAACTTTCGGGCGAGAAGTTCCGCACGATCCGCGCGGTTCTGCGCGAGAGCACCGCGTGGGCCGACGCCGGCCACGAAGTGGCGTTCACGCAGGTCCCGGTCGAGGATACGACCAGGATTGTGGTGCCGTCGCATCCGGCTGCGCTTCGCACAACGGCGAGCGGCGAGACAGGCGCGCAGGTCGAGCAGGTGCAGGATTCCGACGCTTCCTTCGCCCTCGGCGATGCCCACTTCGATCCGCGCACGGGCGACCTCGTGAAGCTCGGAAGCCTCGATCTCGCTGGCCCTCAGCTCCGCCTGTTCCGCGCCCCCACCGAGAACGATTCGCTCGGTGACTTCGGCTCATACATCCTCGCCGACCCGGCCGAGACGACCGGCTCGGGAACCCAGGCCCCGCCCACCGCGGCGCTGTGGCGAGAGATCGGCATCGATAAGCTCGAGCGCCGTGTCATTGGCGTGTGGCTTGACGAGCATGAGGTCCGCGCCGTGCACCGCTACAGCACGCCTGCCGGCCGCGCTTACGTCGATCTCGACCTCACGTGGCGCCTCGAGGACGCTTCAAGCAACGCTAAGGGCAACGCCTCGCGCGTTCTTCGGTTGTATGCCGACGCCGCACCTTCGGCGAACTGGGAGTACGTGTGGGGGCGCCTCGGCCTCGAGTTCACGGCGCCGCTCGGCGCTGGGGAAGCCTCGTGGTTCGGCTCGGGCCCGCTCGAGAACTACGTCGATTCGTGCCGCGCGGCGCGCATTGGCCGTTTCTCGATGCCCGTCTCGGATCTGAATGTCGAGTACGCGGTTCCGCAGGAGTCGGGCTACCGCCCAGGGTTGCGCGAGCTTCAGCTTTCGGGTCTTGGGCTCACCGTCCGCACGGATGCCGTCGGACCCCACCGCGAACGGCCTGGCTTCCAGGTGCGTGAGCACTCGATCGAGCAGATCACGAAGGCTCGCCACCCGCACGAGCTCGGCACACCGGAGAAGACGCACCTCATTTTCGATGTGGCGCAGCACGGCCTCGGTTCGCGCTCGTGCGGCCCGGACGTGAGGCCCGAGTACCAGCTGCGCCCGCGTTCGGGTTCCTGGTCGCTCGCGTTCGAGGTGTAACCGCCCACTAGCTGAGGGCCCCTGCCGCGGCAGGGGCCCTCTTTTGAGGTTGGGGCCCTGGCTCACACCACGGCCAATTTTCCCCTGGCCTGATCCCCCTTGCCCTCTTTGCCAGCTCCCCTGGCCTGATCCCTCTTACCTCTTTGCTGGCTCCTCAGGTCGGACCCCGTCCCTCTCCCCTCTCCTCCCTTACCTCTTTGCTAGCTCCCCTGGTCGGTCCCCCGCCCTTTCCCCTCTCCTCCCCGCCCCTTTTCTTTTTCTCCCGCAGCAAAGTGGTGAAAAACGGCCGCCTCGCGTCGAGAATCGACCCCCTGACGCGGGTTTTCACCACTTTCGGGAAAGGAGAACCTGCAGATCCAGCAACTACTGGTCCAACAAAGCCAGAAAAGGCTGGTGCAGCTGGTATCCGGTGGCACCCAAGCCTCAGCAACGGCCGCCCAAGGATTTCATCCCGCCTGAGGCGGTTGGTTGTCGCCGTAGATCGCTCGCTCGCGAACGTTTCGCACCTCAAAAATTAGATGAGTTCTTGAAACGACTGACATAACTGGACTGACACGGCAAGATGGATCGCAGAGCAAGCGGTTAGGGGATCCGCTCGCTGACTCATTCTCCGCGCGAAGGGACGCAGACGATGAAGCAACGCAAGAGACTGAAAGTGGCAGCAAGCGTAAGCGCCCTTGGCCTCGTGATGGCGCTCGGCGCCTGCTCTGGGGAGAAAAAGCCTGAAACGCCAACCGTTCAGCCGGCTCCCACGGGACAGGGACAGGGGCAGACACAGCCTTCTGACGGCGAGGGGAACAAGGACACAACTTCCGCACCGTCTGAGGACACAGCCTCGTCGGGCAGCGACGGCATCAACACTGGCTGCTCTCTGCCCGACGGGGACCAAAAAATCCCCAACTCCGCACCACCCGTAGACGAATGGGTCGACGTGAACGGCACCGGGGTCCCCACTTCCAAGACTTACGGGCCTGAAAAGCGCGAAGGTGATCTCTTCGGCTGCTACGCCCACTCACCAACCGGCGCACTCTTTGCGATGGTCTACTTTGGAGCAGCATCAGGGAAACCCGAAGGGTTCCTCGATGCTTGGGTAACTCCTGAGGATCTCGCGACTATCCCAGAAAACCGTCGAGGTTCGAGCGGTGACAGTGGCGTGACATTAACGCTTCGTGGATTCCGTTTCAGCTCGGCAACCCAAGACAAGGTCACCGCGGACCTAGCCTGGCACGTCACGACAGATGAGGGGCAAAACGCCACTATGGTTTCTCGCATCATTATGAAGTGGAGTGGCGACCACTGGACAATGGACCCCGAAATGGGTGACACGCCAGTTACGAGGGCACCAGCAAACCTCGATGGGTTCACCTTGTGGAGTGCCGGTAACAGCTAGCAGCGGCGTCGCAAACTGTTTTCTACTTCCCTGAACACCCCTCTGCATCCTCGCTCTATGCCCTCCTTGGTTCCTCTCTCCCTCTCTCACCGCAGCAAAGTGGTGAAAAACGGCCGCCTCGCGTCGAGAATCGACCCCCTAACGCGGGTTTTCACCACTTTCGTGAGATGCGAGGAGCAGGAAGAGGCGGCAGGAGGAGGGGGGAGGAAAGGGCCGGTGCAGCTTGGATTCCGACGGTTGCTTAGGCACTGCTGAGGCCAAGGAAGGAAGCTGCATACCGCGGTGCGGCAGGATTCCGACGGCACTCGGCCCCCAACTGCGCCCCCGCTCGCACTTAGCAAAGCGCTCCGCCCACCTCAGTGGTGGACGGGGCGCCGTGCTTAGGTGTAGAAAACCGACCGGGCAAGCCCGCGACGGAGTCACAACGTCGTTTTTCTACACCCTGGAATGAGTGGGGCAGGCTGCGAAGAGCTCCGCACGCAGCTCCTCGGTTAGAGCATGCAGCTCACGCAGCCCTCAACTTCCGTGCCCTGGAGCGCCATCTGACGCAAACGGATGTAGTAGAGGGTCTTGATGCCCTTACGCCACGCGTAGATCTGTGCCTTGTTCACATCGCGAGTCGTCGCCGTATCCGGGAAGAACAACGTGAGCGAGAGGCCCTGATCCACGTGCTGCGTCGCCTCGGCGTACGTGTCGATGATCTTCTCGTAGCCGATCTCGTACGCATCCTCGTAGAACTCGAGGTTGTCGTTCGTCATGTACGGCGCCGGGTAGTAAACGCGGCCGATCTTGCCTTCCTTGCGGATCTCGATCTTGGACACGATCGGGTGGATCGAGCTCGTCGAGTGGTTGATGTAGGAGATCGAACCGGTGGGCGGAACGGCCTGCAGGTACGCGTTGTACATGCCGTGTTCCTTCACCTCGGCAGCGAGGGCCTTCCAGTCCTCCTGCGTGGGCAGGTGAATGCTCGAGTTCTCGAAGATCTCGCGGACGCGCTGAGTCTTCGGTTCCCACACGCCGTTGATGTACTTCTCGAAGTATTCGCCGCTCGCGTACTTCGAATCCTCGAAGCCCAGGAAGGTTTCGCCGCGCTCCTGCGCGATCTTGGTCGACGCCTTAATGCACTGGTACACAACCGCGTAGAAGTACATGTTCGTGAAGTCGAGACCCTCCTCGCTTCCGTAGTGAATCGACTCGCGCGCGAGGAATCCGTGAAGGTTCATCTGGCCAAGGCCGATCGCGTGGGAGGCCTTGTTGCCGTTCGCGATGGTCGGCACCGAGGAGATGTCGGAGGAATCCGAGACTGCCGTAAGTGCACGGATCGCCGTCTCGATCGTCTTTTCGAAGTCGGGCGAGTCCACGGCCTTCGCAATGTTGAGCGAGCCGAGGTTGCACGAAATGTCGCGACCGAGCGTCTCATAGGAGAGGTCGGCGTTCATGGTCGACGGGGTCGAGATCTGGAGAATTTCCGAGCACAGGTTCGAGTGGGTCACCTTCGCGCCGCCGATCGGGTTCGCGCGGTTCACGGTGTCCTCGAACATGATGTATGGGTAGCCCGATTCAAACTGGATCTCCGCGAGCACCTGGAAGAAGTCGCGTGCGCGGATCTTCTTCTTCGCGATGCGGTGGTCGTCCACCATTTCGCGGTACTTCTCGCTCACGTTGATGTCGGCAAACGGCTTGCCGTACACGCGCTCGACGTCGTACGGCGAGAACAGGTACATGGGCTCGTTGTTCTTCGCGAGCTCGAACGTGATGTCGGGGATGACGACGCCGAGGGAGAGGGTCTTGATGCGGATCTTCTCATCGGCATTCTCGCGCTTCGTGTCAAGGAAGCGGAGGATATCGGGGTGGTGCGCGTGGAGGTACACGGCACCGGCACCCTGGCGTGCACCGAGCTGGTTCGCGTAGCTGAACGAATCCTCGAGGAGCTTCATCACGGGGATGACGCCCGACGACTGGTTCTCGATCTGCTTGATGGGTGCGCCGTGCTCGCGGAGGTTCGAGAGCAAGAGGGCCACGCCGCCACCGCGCTTGGAAAGCTGAAGCGCGGAGTTGATCGAGCGGCCGATTGACTCCATGTTGTCTTCGATGCGCAGAAGGAAGCACGACACGAGCTCGCCACGCTGCGCCTTGCCCGCGTTGAGGAAGGTCGGGGTCGCGGGCTGGAAGCGACCATCGAGAACCTCGTCGACGATGCGCTCGGCGAGGGCCTGATCGCCAGCGGCGAGGGTCAGGGCCACCATGCACACGCGATCCTCGAAACGTTCGAGGTAGCGCTTGCCGTCAAAGGTCTTGAGTGTGTACGACGTGTAGTACTTGAACGCGCCGAGGAAGGTGGGGAAGCGGAACTTCTTCGCGTACGCGCGCTTATAGAGCGACTTGATGAAGTCGAAGCTGTACTGGTCGAGAACGTGCTTCTCGTAGTACTCCTTCTCCACGAGATAGTCGAGCTTCTCCTGCAGCGTGTGGAAGAAGACCGTGTTCTGGTTGACGTGCTGGAGGAAGTATTCGCGGGCCGCCTCGCGGTCCTTGTCGAACTGGATCTTGCCGTCCGCGTCGTACAGGTTCAACATGGCGTTGAGCGCGTGATAATCCATCGCCTTGTTGTGCTCGTAGCCCGGCATCTCGGTTAGCTCTGCCAAAACCGTTCCAACCCTTCTTTGACTGTGGTGACATCCCTCGATGTCCCAAGGAGCTCAAACTTGTAGAGGTGCGGCACGTTGCATTTGCGGGCGATGATGTCGCCGGCGATGCAGTATGCCTCGCCAAAGTTCGTGTTCCCTCCCGAGATCACGCCTTTGATGTGTGCGCGGTTGCGCTTGTCGTTGAGGAAGTGAATGACCTGCTTGGGGACCGCTCCCCCGGTATTGCCGCCACCATAGGTGGGCACCATGAGCACGAAGTCTTCGTCCATGACGAGCGGATCTTCGGTGCGACGCAACGGGATTCGCGCGACGCTTGACTCGGGAAGCTCAAGCTTCTCGATGAAACGCTTGGTGTTCTCCGAAACGGACGAAAAATAAACAAGCTTGCTCATGGTGCACGGTCACGACGCTTAACTGCTTAGAGGCTTGCCGCCTGGCGAAGTTCGCTCGCCTGCGCGGTGAGAGCCTTGATCTTGTCGGGGCGGAAGCCCGACCAGGAGTCGTTCGAGGTGGTCACCACAGGTGCCTGCATGAAGCCGAGTGACTTGAGGTGCGAGAGAGCCGCGGCGTCCTCGGTGATGTCCACGAGCGTGTACTCGAGACCAGCCTTGTTGAGGGCGCGCTTGGTGGCGTCGCACTGGACGCACATGGGCTTGGTGTAGACGGTGATCTCCATGAGAGGCCTTTCAAACTTCGCGGTGTTCTTCGTGTTCGCGGGGGACGCAAAACCTCGATGCAAGGCTGCGCGAACCAACGGACTCAACACTACACCTAGTGGCAGATCGATGGGAACACCACAAGATGTACTGAATTACACGAATGTGATGTGGATGGCGTGTGGACACGCTGTGACCTCATGTGAACGCACAGTGAACAGCGATGGCGTTATCCACGAACCATGCACGTCGCAGGCACGAGGCGCGGTGGATGGAGTTGTGGAAAAGTTGTGTTCGACGGTGAATTTCTGGTGTTTTCCACGACGACTTGGGGACGGAAGCTCGCGCCACCGTCCCCAAAAAATCCTTGTGTGATTCACACCCTTCGGCGTGTCGCACCGTGACCGAAGGCTACGCCTCGCTGGGCTCGTTCCCGCTTGCGTTCTTCGCCTCGCTGCGCTCCGCCTGCACGGGCGCGCTCTGCTCGGAGATCTCGACCTCGCCCTCCTCGGCACCTTTCGAGCTCACGGCCGCGAACTCGCCCTCGGCCGGCTCGGGCGCACTCACGATCGGGGTCTCCGTGAGCGGGTTCTCGGCAACGACGGTGCTCCCCTCGCGCGCCTCAGCCCCGTGGCCGCGGCTCTCCTGCTCGGCTCCCGCACCCTCGCTCTCGGGCTCGGGCTCGGGCTCGGCGTTAATGTCGCGCCCCTCCACAAGGGCGAGCTCGCCAAGAACAGCTCTCGCCACCTCGAGATCCTCGAGCGCCTCGGTGAGCCCGTACGAAGGCTCCTTCCCCTTCGCCGCAAACGCATAGAACGCTTCGTGGAGGCCGTAGGCGGGCGAAAATTCCGAAAGGCGCTCGCTCGTGACAATCGCGCCGTCAGACTTCTGCGTGAACGTGAAGGATCCTCGCGTATCGAGATCGGCGGTGTGAGGAAGCTCCACGCGCCCCTGCCGGCGATTCGTGACGAAACGAATCGCGTCGTGGAACTCCGGCGCGAACGGCAGGTAGTGCCACACGAGACGCACATGCACGCCCTTCTCGAGCGCACCGAGCACCTCGATCGAGCCGGGGATCACCTGCTCGGGCCAGTGCCGCACGCCGTGCAGTTCCACGAGCGGACCGTAGGTCGAGCGCAAGAGCGCGAGTTGGGCGAGCAGGCCCGTAAGCAGGCCCTTGACGTAGATATCGCGGTCGCGCTGATTCGCGCCGGGTCCCGCGCCTTTCTCCACTGCCTCTTTGAGGCTTTCGCGGCGCGCAATGCGCTGCTCCGAGGGCAAGTCGTAGGCCGCGGAGGTCACGTGGTGTTTACCGTGCATCACGGAGCTCGCCGGCATGAGCGTCTCAAACTCGAGGCTGCGCAGGTCGCGTGCCTGGTTCTCGTCCACAAGGAGCCGCACCGACGAGTCATAAAGCGCACCGTAGGCAAGCATCACGAGCGGGCGGCCAGCCATCCGCTCGAACTCAGCAATCGCCTGGAGCTCTTCCGTTCCATACGCGACGGGTGGCTCAACGAGAACGGGAATGCCACGCTTGATGATCTGGAGGATGTCCTCACCCTTCACGCCATCGGCACTAAAGACAACCGCATCAAGCTCAACGTCCTTGCTGCGCACGGCTGCCATGAGATCCTTGACGCTCCCATAGCGCCGCTTTTCGTCCATGCCCCATTTTTCGGCCGCCTCGCGCAGCCTGCGCGGCGAAACATCCACGACGGCGCTGAGGTGGAAGCGATCGTGGCGGCGCTGCAGCATCGGCAGGTGCACCGCTTGCGCGCACGTCCCGAGCCCCACAACGGCAACGTTAATTTTCGAGGGCATGAGCGAAATCCTTCCGGTCGTGGCGGGGTGCACCGTGCGAAAAGGGTTCCGACGCCTGCCGGGCAACCGTCGGACCCCCATCCATTAAACACGCGGGCCCGCATTAGGAACTGCACCAGCAAGCGATTACGCTGAGAAATATGTGCGATGCGCACGTGCGAGAGAGCTAGCCGAAGGAGCAGGCCGGTGTTTTACAAAACCGCCCACAGACTCGTCGCGCCGATCATCAAAGCGTGGTGGCGGCCGAAGGTCACGGGACTTGAGAACGTTCCCGAAACCGGCCCCGTGATTATTGCGGCGAACCACCACGCGAATGTTGATTCCTTTCTCGTGCCCGTCGTGTTCAATCGCAAGGTGCGCTACATCATCAAGGCCGACTTTTGGCACAAGACCGGCCTCACCGCCCGCATCAAGCAGCGCTTCTTTGAGGCGGTGGGCTCGATTCCCGTGGAGCGCGGCACCCTGAAGTCCGCGCACGGTTCCCTCGAGAAGGCTCGCCAGGTGCTCGAGGAGGGCGGAGTGTTCGCGATCTACCCCGAGGGCACTCGCTCGAAAACCGGCAAGCTCGGCCGCGGCCGCACCGGTATCGCGTGGCTGGAAGAAAAAACGAGCGCGCCCGTCATCCCCGTGGGGCTCGTGGGTACCGAAAAACTTTTCGTACCTGGCAAGACCCTCCCCCGCCCGCGGCGCGCAAAGCTCGAGGTGCGCATCGGCACGCCCATCGACTTCAGCGACATCGATCGCTCGCTGCCCGAAAACCGCAGGCGCCGCGCCATCACGGATCGGGTGATGGAGGAAATCCAGAAACTCAGCGGGCAAGAACGCGAAACGCCCCAGCCGAAAACCGAACACTGAAGGAGATCAACGGTGAGCATCCTCGTGGCCTACATTCCCACTCCGAAAGGCGAAGCGGCGCTCGAAGCCGCGATCGAGCGCGCCATGCAGTTCGGCACCGCGCTGCGCCTCGTCAATGTCGTGCGCGACTCGGTCGAATCGGATCCGCGCCACGCGAGCGCCGAGCAGCTCTCCTTCGCGGAGCAGACGGCCCGCCGCGCGGGCGTGCGCGACGTTAATTCTCGCACCAGGCACATCGACGAAGGCGACGAGGTTGCCCACGCGATCATGAGCGAGATCGAGGAAACGGGCGCGGACACCCTCGTGCTCGGGGCCCGCTTCGGCGGCACGGACGACCCTCGCTACCTCGGCAACACCATTCAAACGGTGATCGCGGACTCCCCCGCGGATGTATTGATCGTCTAGCCCCAGCCGAGTTCGTGAAGGCGATCCTCTTCGATGCCGAAGAGGTGGCCGATCTCGTGGAGCACCGTCACGCGGATCTGCGCCTCGAGGTCTTCGCGGCTCGACGCCATACGCGTGAGTGGCCCGCGAAAAATCACGATGCGGCCCGGCTCGAGGAAGCCGTCGTAGTGGCCGCGTTCCGTGAGGGGCACGCCATCGAATACCCCCAGTATCTCCTCGCCGCCCTCCGGTTCCTCCTCTACGAGGATTACCGTGTTTGAGTCGGCGACCTGCGCCGCGACTTCAAGAGGGAGGGAGTCGAGCGCGTCGTCGACCGAAGCTTCGAAGTCTTCGCGGCTCATGGGGTCCATGCCCCAAGAATTCCAAAGCGCCTTCGTGGAGGCAAGCGTCGGCCCCGCCCCCACCGAGCGTGGCAGGAACGGGGCCGAGCGTTTCAGCTATGCGTTACTGGAGGCTGCCGGGAACCTCGTCCGCGCCCGCATTCGCCTTGACGGCCTTCTCGATGCGCTCGCCGATCTCCTGGTCAACGTTCTTCCAGTACTCGAATGCGCGCGAGAGCACGGGCTCGATCACGCCGTCGAGGGCACCTGCGACGGTGTTCACGAACTCCTCGCGCTCCTCGTCGCTAAACACCTCGCGCACGAGAGTGCCGGCCTGACCAAAGTCGTCGTCCTCCGCGTGGAGGGTGTACGCGGCGCGCACCATGTCGCCGTCGCTCTCCCAGCCGTTGTCGACCGGGCCCTGCTCATCCTGGTACGCACGACCGAACGAGTTCGGGGCGTACACGGGAGCATCGCCCGAGTGGAAGAACTCCATCGCCCCTTCCTTCGAGTAGGTGTTCTGGTCGTTCACCGGGCGGTTCACGGGCAGCTGGTTGTAGTTCGTGCCGAGGCGGTTGCGCTGCGCATCCGGGTAGGAGAACACGCGGCCAAGCAGCATCTTGTCGGGCGAGAAGCCGATGCCCGGAACGAGGTTCGACGGGCTGAACGCCGTCTGTTCGATCTGCGCGAAGTGGTTCACGGGGTTCTGGTTGAGCTCGAACTCGCCCACCTTGATGAGCGGGTAGTCCTTCTTCGACCAGGTCTTCGTGAGGTCGAACGGGTTGAAGCGGTAGGTCTTCGCATCCTCGTAGGGCATGATCTGCACGGAGACATCCCACTTCGGGAACTCACCGTTCTTGATCGCGTCGAAGAGGTCCTTGCGGTGAGCATCGGCATCCTCGCCCGCAATGCGGGTCGCCTCCTCATTCGAGAGGTACTCCACGCCCTGCTGGGTGTGGAAGTGGTACTTGACCCACGACTTCTCGCCAGCCTCGTTCACCCACATGTAGGTGTGCGAGCTGTAGCCGTTCATGTGGCGCCAGGTCTTCGGAAGACCACGCGGACCCATGAGGTACGCGACCTGGTGGGCGCTCTCCGGCGAGAGGGTCCAGAAATCCCACTGCATCGTCGCATCGCGCAGGCCCGAATCGGGAAGGCGCTTCTGCGAGTGAATGAAGTCGGGGAACTTCATGGGGTCACGGAGGAAGAAGATCGGCGTGTTGTTGCCAACGATGTCGTAGTTGCCCTCCTCCGTGTAGAACTTGAGCGCGAACCCGCGCACGTCGCGCCACGTGTCGGGCGAGCCGAGCTCACCGGCCACGGTCGAGAAGCGGGCGAGCATCGGAGTCTTCTGACCCTTCTGGAAAAGCTTCGCCTTCGTGCACTTCGAGACATCCTCGGTCACGCGGAGCTCACCGAACGCGCCCGAACCCTTCGCGTGAGGGCTGCGCTCGGGAATGCGCTCGCGGTCAAAACGCGCGAGCTTCTCTACGAGGTTCACATCATGGAGAAGGATGGGGCCGTTCGCACCAACGCTCAGCGAGTGAGCATCGGATTCACGCACGGCACCGGCTTCATTCGTGCTCGGAAGGTTCGGATCAAAAGTGCTCATTCTTCTTCCTGTCCTTATCTCGTGGGGGGAGGAATCAAGGGGCGATCTCCCCCGCTTCGTTGTGGAGGGATCACACTTGTCAACACTACCTGCGCTCCTTGAGCACACTCGCAAAGTCCGCGCGAGGGAGGTGGGCAGGCGTCGGACCCTTCGAGCGCGCCCTCGCGGTTGCGCCAACCCCGCGCGTATGCCCTCACAGCACCACCGCAAAAAAGAAAACCGCCCGCCATAATGGCGGGCGGTTTTTGCTGTACCCCGTACGGGATTCGAACCCGTGTTGCCGGCGTGAAAGGCAGGTGTCCTAGGCCGCTAGACGAACGGGGCGGGCAGAAATACTCTACCCACCTCGGCGGCCAAACGCCAACTGGGAGAGTCTGACGGTGATGCACGGCACCGCGTGGTTGAATGAGGGGAGCCATTTTGCCCTCTCAACAATCCGCGAGGTCCCTTCGTGACACCTATCCGCCACTCCCGCTTCAGTGTGCGTGCGCGTGCTGCCGCCGCCGTTAGTGCCCTCACCCTTGCCGCGCTCTCCCTCAGTGGGTGCGGGGCCCTCATACAAGCGGGCCAACAAGCGTCATCTGGCTCAAACGGCACCGCCGCCACGGCCAGCAGCACCTTCGAAAAGGACGCCGAAGCAGCGCTCAAGGACCTCGAGGGGACCACGAGCAAAGCCTTCGGAACCGACGGCATGGAACCCCTTGGGACGATCGCCCCCGTCGTTGAATCCGCGGCCTATGATCTCGGTGCCGATCCGGCAGAGGACGAGCGCTGGGCGAAGTTCTACGACCAACGCGCCGAGTGGGGCGAATGTGAACGCGCCGAGTACAAGGCTGCCGAGTGCGCCACGATCGATGTTCCCCTCAAATGGAATGATCCCGAAGGCGCGACCCTCTCGCTCCTGCTCACGCGCCTGCCCGCCAAGGCCGACAAGCCTCGGGGCTCACTTCTCGTCAACCCCGGCGGCCCGGGCGGCTCGGGTGCCGAACACGTCGCCGCTTACGGCTCCATGCAGATCAGCCCCGGCGTTCTCGAACAGTACAACGTGATCGGTTTCGATCCGCGCGGCGTGAAGGATTCCGACGGTATCCAGTGCCTCGATGATGCTGAAACCGACAAGATGCTCTCGACCGACCTTCCCGACACCGAAGAAGGCGTACAAAAGGCAAAAGAATGGTCTGACAAGCTCGCCAAGGCCTGCGGCGAGAAGTCCGGTGACCGGCTCCAGTACGTCGATACGTACTCCGCGGCGCGCGACATGGACGTGATCCGTTCAGCCGTCGACTCCGAAAAGCTCGACTACCTCGGCTTCTCCTACGGCACGTACCTCGGCGCGACCTACGCCGAGATGTACCCCAAGCGCACGGGACACCTCATCCTCGACGGCGCTCTCGATCCGTCGCTCACCATGAACGAAATTGTGGCGGGTCAAGCCGAGGGCTTCGAAAACGCCGTGAAGGACTTCGTGACATGGTGCCAGACCGAGCGCGACAGCTGCCCCCTCACGGGCAGTGTTGATGAGGGCGTCCAGCAGCTTCGCGACTTCATGAAAGACGCCGGGAAGAACCCCATTCCCACGGCAAGCGGCCGCAAGCTCAACGAGACCCTCGCCTCAACGGCGATCCTCACCGCTCTCTACAGCAACGAGACCTGGGAATACGTCGCCCTCGGGATCGAAAGCGCCAAGGCCAACAACTCCGCCGACGTTCTCCTCATGCTCGCCGACCTCGCCAACGAGCGCGAAGAAGACGGCTCATTCAAGTCCAACAGCACGTTTGCGAACCCCGCCGTGAACTGCCTCGACCACGTGGGCGTGACCGACAAGGAGTGGCTCAAGAAGGAAGGCGATCGCCTCGCCAAGAAGTACCCCACATTCGGCCCCTCCCTCGGCAGCGAAGAGGACGGCTGCGCAAACTGGCCCGCGAAGGCCGTGCGCTACCCCGCAAAGATCAACGCCAAGGGCTCGAGCACGATCGTGGTGATCGGCACCACGGGCGACCCCGCAACCCCGTACGCGTGGGCTGAATCCCTCAACAAGCAGCTTGACAACTCCGTGCTCCTCACCTGGAAAGGCTTCGGGCACACCGCCTACGGCCGCTCGGGTGGCTGCATCGAGGAAATGGTCGACGCCTACCTCCTCGAGGACAAGGTCCCGGACGACGGCGCGAAATGTGAGTAGAAACTGAGCCCGGGTCAGCGGGGCGGCATGCACGTCGCCCCGCACGAGATGTGACCGGTCCATCACCGGCACAGTTTGGCACCCGGGCCGTTTCTCCCGTAAAGTTGTGGTTCGTGCGCGACGCGTGAGCGACGCACACGCCTCCTTAGCTCAGTCGGTAGAGCGATTCACTCGTAATGAATAGGTCGCCGGTTCGATTCCGGCAGGAGGCTCCACAAAAAACAGCCCCTGATCTGGCAAAACGCCAGGTCGGGGGTTGTTTATTTAACGTCGCGGGGGCGGGTTGTTGCCCTTCTTGTAACCCTTCTTGAAACAAACCCGCCACCAACCTATTCATTCCCCGGCCCCCGCCACTACAAACAACTCCCCCACCGCATCGCCGGGCACACATCGAAAGTGGTGAAAAATCGCCACCAGAACCGGAATTCCGGCGCGCAACGGCCATTTTTCACCACTTTCATGAAGGGGAAGGAGTAGTGGGGTGTGGGGAAAAGACCCGACTACCTGCGCCCACTCCCTTTTTCACGGGACCTTGGTACACCTTCCGCACACTCCACGCGGTGAGCTCCGACACCCCTACGCCGAGCGCGGGCGCCACCTACTGGTCGTGATGCGGAAATGCCGCGAAGGCTTTTTCAATGTCGCGCGAGGCCGCAGCGGAGAGTTCACCAAAGGCATCGACCGCGAGCGCCCGACCCCTCTTGCGCTTGACGGTGCGCCACAGGGCAACCATGCGCCCACCGCGCACGATTCCCCGCCGGAACACCCCGTTGTTTCCGGGCACGAGCAGCGCGTGCTCTTGTTCGGTCATGAGGGCGAGGCGGTCGGGGTATCCGAGCACGAGCTCGTCGAAACCGGGCAGCAGGAAGGTACCCCGAACGCGTGCGGCGGCAGAGCTGACCTCATCGGCAAGCCCCGCGCGACAGAACAGCGTCTCGCCTGCGGCGCCACTGCCCCATTCCTCGATTCCGTCGCCGATCTGGAGGGCAGCCGCGCGGATCTGGCGAAGCGGGAGTTTCGTCCACCACGCGAAATCGCGCAGCGTTGCGGGCCCATGACTTGCGAGGTAGCGCTCGAGCAGTGCCGCGGTTGCCGCCACTTTGTCTCCCCCGAAACACTCCTCGAGTCCAGCCCCCTTGGGGAGCCACGTCGCGGCGTCGGCGATTCGCTGTTCCGCGCCGTCGATCGGCCCGTAGATCAGGTGGCCGGATGCCATGAAGTAGGTGATGAGGTGGTAGCCGCGACCGCCGTCCGTCTCGATGCCGCCACTTTTCCACGCCTCGAGGAGGTCCGCCCGCGTCACACCTCGCACTTTCCCCGCGAGGAATTCGAGGGCGAGATTCAGCGCGTGCTCAACCTGGGCGTCGGAAAGATTGCGCGAGCGGCGGCGCCTTGCTTCCCATTCTCCCTTTTTCGCACACAGCTCGGTCATCCACCGCGCATCGCGGGCGGCCATGGCGAAAACGGTCCCTCGCATCGGGTAGCCGCGCACGATCTCGCCTGCGTCAAACGCGCGCAGTACTTCTCGCATGCGCGCGTCGCTCGGGAAAGCTTCGGGGGCCGACGCTTGCGGGGCCACCGTCGGAACCTGATCCTGGTCTGGTGCTTCACCGACCTTTTCCGCATCGAGCCGAAGGGCGATCGAGGAGAGCAGGCCGGGCAGATCCTGCCCCTGCATCGCGCCCATCGCGTGCACGAGATTCCCGGCGTTGCGGTGCCTCGGCAGGGCGAGTCCTTGTGCACTCAGGCGCGCATATATGAGGCGGGCGCGCTCGGTGCGAGTACTGGGGGCGAAGGATCGTGGCGGCATGATCTCACCCTATAGAGCGCCACATTCGCCCAGATTCAGGTGTAGGCGACCGCGCTCTTCTCCACCCTGATCGGCGGCGGGGCCTAGTATTGGGGCGGCCCTATTCGTGAGATGAAGGAGATTCATGACCACCGCTTCCGTTGCCGGCACTCGCCCCGTGCTTGCCGATTCGCTCGTCAAACACCGCACGCTGCTCACCGATCTCTCGCTCATCGTCGCGGGCGTTGTGGTCGTTGGTCTGCTCGCGCAGGTCACGATTCCGCTTCCGTATGTGCCGATCACGGGCCAGACCCTCGGCGTGATTCTCGTGGGCGCGGCACTCGGCTCGAAGCGCGGCGCGGCTTCACTCGCCACCTACCTCGTGGCGGGTCTTGCGGGCGCCCCGATTTTCGCGGACTTTGGCGGCGGCCCGGGCATGGTTCTCGAGCCGAGCTTCGGCTTCATCATCGGCTTTATCCCCTCGGCCTTTGTGGCGGGCTGGATGGCGGAGCGCGCGTGGGATCGCAAGTTCGCTCTCGCGCTTCTCGGTTTTATTGCCGCGAGCGCGTTGCCGTTCGTCGTGGGCGTGCCGTACATGGCGTGGGTGCTCAACTCGGTCATGGGCCTCGGCCTCGACTTCGCGGGCGTCATGAACGCGGGTCTCATCCCGTTCATTCCGGGTGGGATCGTGAAGGCCGCGATCGCCGCTGGGCTGATTCCTCTTGCCTGGAAGGGCGTGCGGGCACTCGAGAAGTAGCCCTGCCCCTAGTGCGGGCCGCGCCTGAGTGCGCGGTTCGTTTTCGCGGTCGCTTCGAACGCCATCGGGTCCTCGGGCCAGGGGTGTTTCGGGTAGCGGCCGCGCATTTCTTTGCGCACCTCGGCGTACGGCCCCGCCCAAAATGAGCGCAAGTCCTTCGTGATCGCGAGGGGTTTCCCACCGGGCGAGAGCAGCTCGATGAGCACGCTCACCCTGCCCTCGACGATGCGCGGTGTCTCTTCGAGCCCGAACATTTCCTGGAGCTTGACCTTGAGCCTCACGGGCGCCTCATCCGCGCCGCTCTCATCGGCGTGCGCAATCTGCTCGGCGCTCGGGTAGTCAAGGCGAATTTTGGAGTCCGACGGCACCTGGATTCTCTCGGGCGCGAGTTCTTCGAGTCGCGCGGCTTCGGGCCATGGGAGGGCGCGCTCGAGGATGGGGCGCATATCGATTGCGGAGGGGGCGATGGGGTGCTTTCGACCGATTCCCGCGAGCGCGTCGAGCTCGGGGCCCGCGAGTTCCTCGAGGCGGGCAAGGAGAGCGTTGTCGCTCACGTCGGGCCACGGTTCGCCGAGTTCGCGGTGAAGGAGCGCGAGGCGGGAGCGCAGGTTTGCGGCGCTCGCGCTCCACGTGAACATGCCGAGTCCGGCGCGTCGAATGCCCGCGAGAACAGCCTCTCGCGCACCTGCCCCCTCGGCTTTCGTGGGGGTTGAGGAAAAAACGATGCTGCCGAGCACTTTCACGCGGCGTGCTTTCGCACCGTGTTCGCCAAAGTGGATCTCGGTTCTCTCGCGCACGAGCGGTCCCGCGCACGCGAGGGCCTCCTCTTCGGTGAGGGGAGCCGCAGAGCGGATGATCGCGCCCGTGCCACGGGCAGCCTTCGCGTTCGAGCGTTGCAGCTCGGCAATCGCGATCCATTCGCCGAGGCCCTCATCGCTCGTGCCGGCGCGGGTCCCGCCCGCGGTTTCGTAGATTCCCGGTTCAATGCGCCGTGCGAGGCGCTCCGGGTAGGCGAGGCCCACGACGATTCCGGCGGCGTGCGCCGGATCGTTCGGGGCTTCGAGCGCCTCCAGTTCGCCACTCGCTTCGAGGCGCGAATCGCGTGCGTGGCGGCGAACAATGCGCGCGAAGCGATCGGCTTCTCGCGCAAGACGCTCACGCTGAATGCGCGGGCCCTCAACAAACTCACCACCGAGCGGGAGGGGCGCCTCAAGGGAGAGAGCCGCGACAGTGCGCGAGGCGGCGTCGGAACCCACGACCCGTGTGGAGGTGAGCAGCGCTCGGGCAAGGCGCGGGTCGGCGGGGATCGAGGCGAGCGTGCGGCCAAGTGGGGTAAGAGCGCCCTCGGCGTCGAGGGCGCCAAGCGCGACGAGGCTCGCATGCGCATCTGCGAGGGCGTCGGCCGGTGGCGCATCGGGAAGGCGAAGACCCGAGCCGCCGGGCGTTCCCCACGCGGCCATGAGAAGTGCCGTGTCCGTGAGGTCGGCGCTCGCGATCTCGGGGATGGTGAAGTCGCGCGCTCCCGCGTAGGCGAGGTCATCGAAAAGGCGGATGGCGAGGCCTGGCCCGAGGCGACCGGCACGACCGGCGCGCTGGGTCATGCTCGCACGCGAGGCCGTCACAGTCACGAGACCGCTCATCTTTCGCGCGGCATCGCGGCGCACCTCGCGGCTCAGCCCCGAATCCACGACGATGCGCACACCTGGCACGGTGAGCGACGACTCGGCGAGGTTCGTGGAGAAGATGATCCTGCGCGGCTCGCCGGCTCCGCGGCCCCGCACGATCCGATCCTGTTCACGCGCATCGATGCGGCCGTGAAGCTCGCAGACGTTGACCCGCGCGCCACGACGCGCGAGCAGATCCCGCGCCGCCGATGCCGCGTTTTCAACCTCCCACGCCCCCGGCAGGAACACGAGAACGTCGCTATCCGCGAGCTCGCCCGGCTCCTCAAGTGCCTCAACCGCCACCCGCGCGGTGTGCTCGAGGAACTCCCTTGAGACCCCGCGCTCGTTCATGCGCGAGGCGAAGGGCTCTCGGCGCGTCGCGACGGGAAATAGCGCCGTTGGTGAGTCGATCACCGGCACCGGTCCTGGCACCCCCTCCCCCATGAGACCCGCGAAGCGCTCGGCATCGAGGGTCGCCGAAAGCGCGAGAATCCTCAGATCTCCGCGCAGGTCGCGCACGTCGAGCGCGAAGGCAAGCGCGAGATCTGACTCAAGGGAGCGCTCATGCACCTCGTCGAGCACAATCGCCGACACATCCGCCAGCTCGGGATCCGAGAGAAGACGGCGCACAAGAACACCGGGCGTCACAAACTCCACGAGGGAGTCGCGCGTGAGCGTAGAGTCACCGCGCACCGAATAGGCGACGCGGTCGGCGAGCGCCGGGGTGGTCTGTGAGGCGAGGGCGCGAAGCCTGGATGCGCCGGCACGCGCGGCGACGCGCCGCGGCTGCGTGACGATCACGCGACCTGCGTCTTGCTCACCCGCGAGAGCGTTCGCAACGATGGGCGGCACGAGCGTCGTCTTGCCCGATCCCGGAGGCGCCTGGACGACCGCGCTCGCACCGGGCGACGCGATCGCCTCGGCGAGGTCGGCAGCGACACTCGCGAAGGCGAGATTCGCGCCGATTGCCTCAAGATCGAAGGCGGCTGATGAACCGTCGGACTGTGCTCTGCTCCTCACCCCATCCATTGTGCCAAGCACGCGAAGACCAGCGGAATCACGAATGTGACGAGCCTCTCCGCTCTCAGGTGGCATTTGGTGCACAGGGTGTGTAAAGTAATTCGAGTCGAAGCGAGAGCACGACAAAAAAGGCCCTGTAGCTCAGTTGGTTAGAGTGCCGCCCTGTCACGGCGGAGGTCGCCGGTTCAAGCCCGGTCAGGGTCGCAAAAGCGACAAGCCCCCTCGAGGAATCGAGGGGGTTTTTCCGTGTCTCGCACTGCCCTCACGCCACTCTTACAACTCGGTCACGCAAACGTGTCATACCTCTCCCCCGCTCGCACCGATTTCGCACACGCTCGCGGGCACTGGTAGGCTGTTCGCTGTTCCTTCTGGAACATTCGGCTCTGTAGCTCAGTTGGTAGAGCGTTCGACTGAAAATCGAGAGGTCACGGGATCGACGCCCGTCGGAGCCACAGCAATCCCCCGCCGGGTCGTCCCGGGCGGGGGATTTTTGTATGCCCCTTGAACGCACCATATTTCCGAAATTTCGGTCACGGGAGCGCCCCCGCGGGCCGCACGAGCCGCGAAATCACTGGCACGCTCAGGGAATTTCCCGTTTGCTAGGTCACAGTGAGGGACGAACGCCCCGCAGAAACCGAGAAGAATCAAAGGAGATTTGCCCATGGCATCCGAAAACCCTGATCTCAAGATCGCCCAGGCCCACACCCTCAAGCCGATCACCGAGATCGCCGAGGCCGCCGGTATCCCGAACGACGCCCTCATCCCCTACGGCTGGACCAAGGCAAAGGTCGACATGAAGAAGATCGACCAGAGCAGCGACAAGCCGAAGGCGAAGCTCGTGCTCGTTTCGGCGCTCTCGCCGACCCCCGCGGGCGAAGGTAAGTCGACGACGACCGTCGGCCTTTCCGACGCCTTCTCCCTCAAGGGCAAGAAGACCGTCGTCGCACTCCGCGAACCCTCGCTCGGCCCGGTCATGGGCGTCAAGGGCGGCGCAACCGGTGGTGGCTACGCCCAGGTCGTCCCCATGGAAGACATCAACCTCCACTTCACGGGCGACTTCCACGCGATCCAGATTGCGAACAACACCCTCGCCGCCCTCATCGACAACTCGATCCAGCAGGGCAACCCCCTCAACATTGACCCGCGCCGTATTCAGTGGAAGCGCGTCCTCGACGTCAACGACCGCGAGCTCCGCTCGATCGTCGTCGGCCTCGGCGGCCCCGCCCAGGGCATGCCCCGCGAAGACGGCTTCGACATCGTCGTGGCCTCCGAGATCATGGCGATCCTCTGCCTCGCGACGGACCTCAAGGATCTGCAGGAGCGCATCTCGCGCATCGTCGTGGGCTACACGTTCGATCGCAAACCCGTGACCGTCGCCGACCTCAAGGTCGAAGGCGCCATCACGATGCTTCTCAAGGATGCCCTCAACCCGAACCTCGTGCAGACCCTCGGCGGCACCCCCGCCCTCGTGCACGGCGGCCCGTTCGCCAACATCGCGCACGGCTGCAACTCGATCATCGCGACCAACCTCGCCCGCGAGCTCGGTGAAATCGCCGTGACCGAGGCCGGCTTCGGCTCGGACCTCGGCGGCGAAAAGTTCCTCGACATCAAGTCGCGTTTCGGCGGCTTCTCGCCCGACGCGGTCGTGCTTGTCGCGACCGTGCGCGCCCTCAAGATGCACGGCGGCGTGAAGAAGGACGAGCTCGAAACGGAGAACGTCGACGCGGCCCTCGAAGGCACCGCGAACCTCCGCAAGCACCTCGAGAACATTCGCAAGTTCGGTCTCGAGCCCGTCATCGCCCTTAACCGCTTCCCGTCGGACACCGAGACCGAGCTCAAGGCCGTTCTCGACTGGGCGAAGGAGAACGGCTACAAGGCTGCACTCTCCGAGGTGTGGGCAAAGGGCGGCGAGGGTGCACTCGACCTCGCCGACCAGGTGCTCGCCGCCATCGAGGAAGCCGGCGACTTCCACCACCTCTACGAGCCTGAGGACGGCGTTGAGAACGCCATCGAGACCATCGCCAAGGAGGTCTACGGCGCATCGGAGGTCCAGTACGTCGACGGTGCTCCCGCAGCCCTTCGCCGCCTCAAGAAGAACGGCTGGGACAAGCTCCCCGTGTGCATGGCGAAGACCCAGTACTCGTTCAGTGACGACCCCTCGAAGCTCGGCGCACCCGAGGGCCACGTGCTCCACGTTCGCGACCTCATCCCCCGCCTCGGCGCCGGGTTCGTGGTCGCGCTCACCGGTTCGGTCATGACCATGCCGGGTCTGCCGAAGGAGCCCGCGGCACTGCGCATGGGCGTCGATGAGGACGGCAACGCGATCGGCCTCTTCTAAGGCACCACTTCGCCTTCCACTTCAGGGGGCGGGGGCGGCCATCGAGCCGCCCCCGCCCCCTTTGATAAGTCGCAAGCGTCGGACCCCTTCGCGGGCCCCACCCCCTAGTGCCCGCCGGACTCCCGCTCGCGCGCGAACGTGTCCTTGGTGCCCTCCGCACTCTCGTCGAGGTCGCCCTCGTCGAAGTGTTCTTTGAGTTCCGCAAGCTCGAGACCCATCGTGTGCGTGAGAACGTTTGTGGGGAGCGCATCCTCGGTTTCCCTATCGGGGTGAGCGTCTGCTTCCGGATCGATAAAGCCATCGTCGTCGTCATCTCCCTCACCACCGATGGAGAGTCGCGGCGTGAGCTCGTCGAACGCGTAATCGCTCCCCAGGAGGAAGCCGCGGCGGAACGCGGCACGCCCGAGCATTGCGCTCGAGGCGGTCATCGTGAGGAATTGTGCGACGAGAACGAGCGCAAGCATGCCCGCGAGCGCAAGCGACTTAGAGGCGATCGCCGCTCCCGCAAGCACGAGAACGAGGCCGAGCGTTTGCGGCTTCGACGCGGCGTGCATGCGCGAAAGAACGTCGTTGAACCGCACGAGACCCACCATGGCGATCGCCGCAATGAGCACGCCGATCACGATGAGGATCGAGCCGAGAATTTCAGCGATGCTCACTCAACGCCCTCCTTTCGTTCGGGAACGTCGGCGCGAGCGACGAATCTCGCGAGCGAAAGGGTGCCGATGAACGCGGTCGCTGTGAGGGCGAGGGCGGGGATGACCGCGAAGCTTGTGCCGGTCCAGGCCGAATAGAGCGCGAGCCCCATGACCACTTGGACAACGAGCATGTCGAGCGCCACGGCACGGTCAATAATGGTGGGGCCTACGATCATGCGGTACACGATCGGGATCGAGATGAGACCGAGCGCGATCGCGGCGCCCAGAAGGATGGTGTCAAACATCAGCCTCGCCCCCTCTCACGCTGTATCCGGCACTGTTGAGAATCTCGCGTGAGGCAAACGCGCGCAAAAGGCGCTCCTCCTGGCGCAGGATGCTGTCATGCTGCGCCTTAATCTGTTCCTTTGTGGTCACGCCGATCGCGTGGAAGAACAGGGTCCCCGTGGCACGCTGCGCCTCCACCACGACCGAGCCGGGAATCAGAGTGGCAAGGATGCCCGTGAACGAGAGAAACAGATCGCTTCGCGAGCGCAATTGCACGGCGAGCACGCTCGAGCCGGGGCTTCCGGAAGGCCTCAGGGCAAAGCGTGCGACCTGAATACTGCCCGCCACCAGATCCTTCGCGAAGTGCGCGAAAAAGACGAGCGCGCTCACGGGTCGTAGCGTGACTTCGCGGCTCAGCGGGGGCGCGGGGAACATCACGTAGATCGACGCGCCAAGGAGGAGCCCGCCGAGAATACTGAGAACGCTAAATTCTCCCCACAGGAGGCACCATGCGAGGGCGCCCCCCACGATGCCAAGGGCATGCGTGGGCAGTACGCGGACGCGGTTGAGGAGGCGTGTCATTCGGGCGCCACCTGCCCTCCACCGGCATCGTCGATGTTGAATACGAGACGATCGGCGGCACCGTCGCCAAGTACGGCATTCACGTAAGGGACGCGTTCGAGCAGCGAGTGCGCCGCCCTATCGCTATAACCAATCAGGGGCCCGGCAAACACCGTGAGAGCGAGGGAGAAAGCCACAAGAGTGGCTGTCGAACCACTCATGAGCAGGGGCGTCACAGGCTTATCTTTCGCGATTTGCTCGGGGGTTTCTTGCCAAAAGGCGCGGTTCCACACCTTCGCGATGGCGTACATGGTGAGAAGCGAGGTAATAGCGCTCAACGCCACAAGGATCCACGCGAGCACGCTCCCACGCTCGATACCGCCGATAACGAGGCCCACCTTTCCAATAAAACCACTCATTGGGGGCACACCCGCGAGGTTCATCGCTGGCACGAAGAAGAGGATCGCGAGCCACGGCGCGGCCTTTGCGAGCCCGCCGAGCTTCGCGAGGTTCGTAGTGCCACCCACGTGTTCGATGAGACCCGCCGCGAGGAACAGCGTGGACTGCACCGTAATGTGGTGGGCCACGTAGAACACGGTTGCCGTCATGGAGATCTGCGAGGAGATGCCAATACCGAACATCATGTAGCCCATGTGGCTCACGAGGGTAAAGGACAGCACGCGTTTGAGGTCCGTTTGCGCAATCGCCCCAAAAATGCCGATCACGAGGCTGAATCCGGCCGCAACAAGCAACACGGTCGAGATTTCCGATTCGGGGAACATAAGGGTTTCGAGGCGGATGATCGCGTAAATCCCCACCTTCGTGAGGAGGCCGGCAAACACCGCGGTCACGGGCGCGGGTGCGGTTGGGTAGGAGTCGGGCAGCCACGCGGAAAGCGGGAAGATCGCCGCCTTGAGCCCGAACGCGAGGAGCAACACGAACTCGATGAGGAGGCGCACATGGTGGTCCACGTGGTCCATGCGTGCGGCAATTTCGGCAAGGTTGACGGTTCCGACGGCTGCGTAGCAACTCGCGATTCCCACGAGGAAAAGCAGTGAACTCACCATCGATACGATCACGTATGTCGTCGCGGCTCGCACCCTACTGGCGGACCCACCGAGCGTGAGCAGCACGAACGAGGCGGCGAGAAGAATCTCGAACCCCACGTACATGTTGAACAGATCGCCCGCGAGGAACGCGTTCGAGACTCCCGCGACGAGCAGAAGGTACGAAGGGTGGAAGATCGCGATCGGCGTCGACTCGATGTGTTCGGAGATGGTCTGGGCACTCGCATAGATAAGCACGGCGAGCGTCACAAATGAGGAAACGAACAGCATGAGGCCCGTGAGCCTATCGGCGACAAGCACGATGCCGAGCGTGGGCGTCCACTTGCCGATCTGGAGCACGAGGATGTTGTTCTCGTTGATCCAGTACATGAGCAGCGCCGCAATCACGAGATTCACGCTGAGCGTGCCGATCGATACGGCGAGCTGGAGTCGAGTGCGGTGGCGCGTGAGCAGTGCGAAGGCGGCGCCGAGAAGCGGAAGCATCACGGGTGCGGCGAGGAGAATCTCGGGGCTCATGAGCTCTCCTCCTCGTCGTCCGTGTCACTTTCAGTCAGGCTGTATTCCACATCCTCGTCGGAAGTGAAGTCGTCGGAGATATCGTCGCTCCGGTCATCCTGGGACCTCGCGCAAGCCTTTTCGGCCTCTTCTTGCATGCGTTCCCGCTCACGTTCCTCGCGCTGCTCGTCGGCTTCAAAGCCCACACGCTCGATGTGCTCGTGACGGTGGCGTTCCACGAGCCTGCGCGAGCGGTCGGCAATGCGAAGATCCTCAACGTCATCGGGGACTTCGTCGTGGCCGAAAAGCTGCCACGAGCGGTAGGAGAGCGCCATGCCGAAGCCCGTGAGAGCCAAGGAGATCACGATCGCGGTGAGCACCATCGCCATAGGGAGCGGGTCACTCATGCCCTCGACCGCCCCCGAACCTTCGAACGGGGGAGTTCCGGGGGTGCCGATCGCGAGAAGGAACAAAAGGTTGATGCCATTACCTGCGAGGACCGCGCCCATGATGATGCGCGAAAGGGTGCGTTCGAGCAGCATGTAGATCCCGCTCGCGATGAGCACTGCGGCGAGGAGAAGAACGAGGAGGCTAACGTGCATCGAGCTCCGCCTCCTGGTGCCTATCGATTTGTTCGCCGAGCGTGCGCAAGATGTCGAGGGCGAGCCCCACGACGATGAGGTACACGCCAATATCGAACATGAGTGCGCTCGCGAGTTCGATTTCACCGAGCACGGGCAGATGCCCGATCCACACGTAGCTCTGGAACACGGTGCCGCCTAGCAAAAGAGGCGTGATGCCGGTAAGTAATGCGAGCACCATGCCTACGCCGAGGAGGGCCCCTGCCTGCACGGGTGCAGCCTCGTTGAGCTCGTATCGGCCTCCGGCGAGGTAGCGCAGCGTAATCGCGAGACCTGCGACCAGGCCGCCAGCGAAGCCGCCTCCGGGGAAATTGTGGCCCGCGAACAGCAAGTAAATGCTGAGCACCATGAGCATCGGGAAGGCGAGGCGTGTGATCACTTCAAGCACAACCATGCGCCGCTCGGGTGCGAGGGTGCGGCTCGCGAGGAGCCACGTGGCGCCGCGGTTGCCTTCGAGGTCTTCGCTTTCATTGTGGAATCGAAGCGTGTTCTCGGGGATGGAAGGATCGGAACTCCGCCGCCAAATCGACAGGTCTTCTTCGAGGTCCCCCACGCGCACGATCTGCTGCTCGCGTTTTCGCACGAAAATGAGGGAGGCGATGCCGGAGGCGACGACGAGGACCACCGCGATCTCGCCCATCGTGTCCCACACACGCGCATCCACGAGAGCAACGTTAACCGCATTGTGGCCCTTGCCGATTTCATATCCCGCCTCGATGAGTTCGGGACCGATCGGCGCGGCGATCCGTGCACCAGCCGCGTACGCGAAAACGGTCACGATCACGGCGGCCGTGAGGATCGCGATCGACCAGCGCGTGAATTGGTCGAAACGGCGAGGGCGGATCGAGAAGTGGGCGGGGAGGCGGCGCAGCACAAGAATGAGCACCACGGTCATCATCGACTCAACGAAAAGCTGGGTCGCGGCGACGTCGGGTGCGCCGTACATCATGAACAAAAGCGCAACGCCAAAGCCCGTGCCCGAAATAAGGAGGGCCGCCCTGAGCCGGCGCCGTGCGCGCGCGGCGCCGAGCGCGGCGAGGCCGGCGAAGCCCACCACGGCGATTTCGGCGGGGTGAGCAAATAACACGAGGTTGTCGGGGGCCTTCCCCGTGAAGGCGATGGCTCCCGCGAGCACCACGACGAACACGAGGAAGATCGTGCCGAGGTGAACGGGAAGCGAGCCTCGCTGGAAGAAGGCGGTTGTGCGCACCGCGAGCGAATCGACTTCACGCATGGATGCGCGAAAAAGTCTTTCTGCGTCGCACCAGCGCCCAAGGGCCGTGTTCTGCGGGCTTACCGCCTTTTGCACACGTTCGAACGGTGCGTGGGCGATCGCGAGCACGGTACCGAGCGTGAGCGCTGCGAGTGAGCAGAGGAGCGGGAGCGATACGTGGTCGGGGATCACGGCGAGGTGGCCGAGCTCCCCCACCTTCGCGCTCGTGCCACCCGCGATGAGGGTCGCGAGAACCTCGAGTTGCGGCGCGAGCACGATCGCGGCGAGGCTCGCAGCCGCAACGATCGCGGGGATGAGCTGGAAACGAAGCGTGGGCTGCTTGTGCTTCACGCCGCGTGCGCCGGGGAACACGTGGAAGAAGAAGCGGCACGAATACGCGACCGTGAGCACGGATCCCGCGACGGTCGCGGCGAGAATCGCGAGGCCCCACGGCTCCCCCTCGGCGAAGGTGTAGAACACCGCTTCCTTCGCCACGAACCCGAACAGCGGCGGGAAAGCGGCCATCGATGCCGCACTCACGAACGCGACAATGCCCACGATCGGGAGGTCCTTGAAAACGCCGTGGAGTTCACGCAGATCGCGTGTGCCGTAGCACTTGTCGATGATGCCCACGCTCATAAAGAGCGGCGCTTTGAAGAGCGCGTGGGCGAGCGTGAGCATGGCGCCGGCAAAAACCGCTTCGGGTGTCGCGATCCCCGCGATCGCTGCCATAAATCCAAGCTGCGACACCGTTCCGTACGCGAGCAGGAGCTTGATGTCGGTTTGCCGGAGGGCACGCCAACCACCGAGCAGCATGGTCACGGCACCGAGGGCGGAAACCGCGATCGTGAGAGGTCCGACGGTGGCCAGGAGCGGGGCGAACCTCAAAAGAACGTAGATGCCGCCCTTCACCATGGCTGCGGCGTGAAGGTACGCCGATACCGGTGTTGGTGCGGCCATCGCACCGGGGAGCCAGAAGTGCCCGGGGGCAAGCGCCGATTTCGTTGCGGCACCGATGAGCACGAGCACGAGGGCCACAACGAGGTACGGCGACACCGCGGCAAACGCGGGCGACGTGAGGATCTCGGAGATTCGCATGCTGCCGGCTTTAACGCCGAGCATGATGAGCCCCACCATGAGGGCGAGGCCGCCTGCGGTCGTGGAGATGAGTGCGTTAATCGCGGCGCGACGGGAGGCCTGTTTCGTGACGTAGTGGCCGATGAGCAGGTAGGAGAACACGGTCGTGAGCTCCCAGAACACGAACAGCATCATTGCGTCGTCGGCGAGCACTAGCCCGAGCATGGCCCCCGAGAATGCCGTGAACACACCCGCGAATCGCGCGAGCGACGGCTCCGTTTCTTTGAAGTACCGCGAGCAGTACAGCATGATGACGGTGCCGATACCCGAAACGATGAGCACGAACAGCCACGCGAGTGGATCGAGCGCGAAGCTTAGCGTGATCCCGAACTGCGGGATCCACGGGTAAGTCTCCACCGCGGGGGTCTCGGCGAGCGCAGCCGGTGAGTGCGAGAGAAGGTACGCCGCCGTGGCTGCAGGAATAAGCGCGATCGGCAGAAATGCCTTTTGCCGCCACCATTTCACGAGGAGGGGCGCTATAAGTGCCATCGCGAAGTGCGCAGCGATGGCGATAATCATGCGGGGGTATCCGTCCTCGTAGTGTCGGTGCGGGGACGCTTAAGTTTATCAAGTCATACGCGCGACGCGGCGAACCGTCCCGCTACACGGAATAATCCCATCCCTCGGGAAGTACGCGACACTCGAGTTTCCCTTCGAGTAGTCGCTGCTGGACATCACCGGTAGCGTATGCGCTCGCGAGCTCGAGCGAACCATCACTGAAGTACCGGTCCAGGTACTCCTCTTCGGAAGGGAAGCCCGCGATAGTCACCCCCTGCTTTTCGAGACACGGAATGACGACATCTTTTTGGAACTGCCACAAATCGCTTGCTTGCCTCTCGTTTGGCATCTCCCCCAGCGATGTAAATTTCGCGGAGCATCCATATTCCGAAACGGACCATTCAAGCGGCTTGCTCAGCGAAAACTCACCCCGCGTCACAATACCTTCGGAGGAAACATCGGTGTCGCTCCAGCCGTCGTCGTGCATACACCGCACCCAGGCGTCTTGATCGTCCTTTACTTCCGCAGGGCTGTCTGGTTTCTCGGGTGCTGTGCGGCCTTGCGATGCATAGGCACTTTCGATACGTGCCCATTCGGCATCGAGCGCTTCTTCTCGGCTGACCTTCGGAAAGTAGCGGCTGCCCTGACCGTCGAGGCGAACTCGGGCATCCTGTACCCATTGCTCGTGCGTCGAGGAAGGAGCAACTTTCGGTGAAGATTCCGAGTTCACGGGAGAGCTTGAGCATCCCGCGACCATGAGCGCGACGGTGGCGCACGAAGCGACTGCGGACAACATCTTCGTCATCGTCTTCATTGACTTCTCCTCATCGCAAGGCCACGCTTCACTCCGCATGGGGGTCCTGCGAACCACCTCAAGAATACAACTTAAGTCCCGTTTTGTGCACTGGGTCTCACGCTGCTTTTAGAACAGTTCGTTCGGCTCCACGAGGAAATCTTCATGGTCAAGCACAAACCCACCGGTTTCGTCCCAAATCGCGCGCGCCACAGCGCTACAGCCGAGGTAGGCCTCGCGCCATTCACGAATCTGCGACTTCTCGGGGTTTTCGGCAACGAGCGTCGAAGGGTCATCGGGGCGATAGGCCACGGTGTACAGCGCCGCACCTTCCTTCACCCATTCGACGTGCTCGATCGCAGGAATTTCACCCTCGAGCGTCGATGCCTCAACCACAAGGTCGGCGTGCGCAAAAATTGGGGCGGAGAGCATGTAGGGGAAACCGTCGGCCTCCCCCACGATCTCCGCTTCCTTGACGATCTTTTGCACGATCTCGAGCAGGTCTTTCGGAGCGAGCTCGTAGGCCGCGACCACGTGGAGGCCAGGCTGCATGAACTGATGCGGGGCGAGTTCGTGGCCCGTGTCGGTCACGAGTTTCCCGCCGAGGCGGCGCACAACATTGAGGGCGAATTCGAGAATCTCGCGCTCCTCCCCCGCGGGCACGCCGTTCGGGAAGGCCGTATCGAAGCCGTAACCATCGGGGACGTCCGAAGGGCCGCCATCGCGATGCATGGGAACCTCGATGCTCGCCTCATTCTTCGAGGGGTGCCACACCAGCGAGGTCGTATCGCTCACGCGAATCGTTTTCTTCTTCTTGCGTGCGAGCGGGTAACGGTTGAGCACGAGCGCGAAGAGATCATCGAGCCCGTAGCTTTGATCGAGAACAAGCGTGTGCGTCACGGGGTCTCCTCCAAGGGTGTTGCGGGGATCTGCGTGCGGTGAAAGTTCATGTAGGAGCGGGAAGCCGTCGGACCCCGTTGCCCCCGGTACCTGTTGAGGTTCCCCTCCGAGCCGTACGGATGTTCCGCCTCGCTACTGAGGCGGAAAAAGCACAGCTGGCCAATCTTCATGCCGGGCCACAGCGCCACGGGCAGGGTTGCCATGTTCGAGAGTTCAAGGGTGATGTGCCCCTCGAACCCCGGGTCGATAAAGCCCGCGGTCGAGTGGGTGAGAAGCCCGAGGCGGCCGAGGCTCGACTTCCCCTCAAGGCGCGCGGCGATGTCGTTCGGGAGGCTCACCGTTTCGTAGGTCGAGGCGAGCACGAACTCGCCAGGGTGCAGCATGTACGGCTGGTCAGGATCGACCTCCACGAGGCGCGTAAGCTCCGCCTGCTCCTTCGCAGGGTTGATCATCGCGTACTTGTGGTTGTCGAAGAGTCGAAAGAATCGATCGATCCGCACGTCCACGGACGCAGGCTGAACGAACTCATCACCAAAGGGGGCGATGCCGATGCGGCCCGCCTCGATTTCCGCGCGAATATCACGATCACTGAGAAGCACGCCTCTATCTTAACTCGAGGCCACTTGCCTCACGCCGGTTTGGAGGTGCGGCGCGCGGCGGCTACACTGGGGAGGCACATTCGCGGATGTAGTTCAATGGTAGAACTTCAGCTTCCCAAGCTGACAGCGCGGGTTCGATTCCCGTCATCCGCTCCATTTTTCCACCGGATTGCATAGACGTTGCGGGGGTTATCCCAGCCGTCACGACCGGAATAACCCCCACAAACCCTATGGAATCCAGGAGAGGTTAGAGCTTCGACGCCACCTCGTACGCATCCCAGATCGCGTACTGGATGTTCGAAATCTTGCGGGCGTCACCGAGAATATTCTTCGGCACGTTCACGTCCGTGATCGCCTCCCACATCGCGCTATCGCGCGCGTACCCGATCGCGGACACCACCGAATCGGCTTCGAGCTCGCGCTCCTTGCCATCGACCTTCACGAGCAGGCCCTTCTCGGTCGTGCGAATCGCCGAGGCTTCCGTGAGCACCTCGATACCGCGGTACGGCACGAGCTTGTGGAGCATGTCGTGGTTGGCGTGGCACAGGGGGCCATTCTTCGCGAGCAGATCCTTTTCGACCTCGACGATCGTGACCTCACGGCCCTTCTCGACGAGAGAAAGGGCAAGCTCACAGCCCGTGAGGCCGCCGCCGATGACGACAACCTTCCTACCCAAGTCGTCCTGCGCGAGGAGGGCATCGGTCGCTTCGACGACCTCCCTCGCGTCACCAAGATCAAGCATGCGCGGCTTCGAGCCGGTCGCCACGAGAACGTGATCCCACTCGCCGCTCTTAATCATCTCCGGCGGCCTTCGGGGATGCGGCTTGGCGCTCAGGCGCGGGCAAAAACCTTCTCGCGCGGGTGGGCGTGAGAACCGGCTCCGACGGCTGCTTCGCCCCGCGCCCTCTCGGCGGTAAGAACGCCGTCAACCATGCGGTACACGGAATCGAACTCGTCGAGCTGCTCTTGCGCGTGGGTCACAACGACGGTCGCGAGGTCGCGCGTGCGGGTTGTCTCCGCGAGCAGTTCGATGATCGCTTTGGAGCGCTCCTGGTCGAGGGCGCTCGTCGGCTCGTCCACGAGGAGAACCTCGGGCTGGTGGAGGATCGCGCGGGCAATGTTGACCCTCTGGCGCTGACCACCCGAGAGCGCACCCGGGCGGTGATGCGCGCGATCGAGCATCCCCACGGCGTCGAGCGCCGACTCGATGCGTTCCTGGCGCTCCTTTTTCGAGATGCCCTTGAACGTTCCCGCGCCGAGACGTGCCACAATCTCGAGCTGCTCGGCGACGGTGAGCGACGGGATGAGGTTCGGCGACTGGAACACGATACCCACGTGGTCGCGGCGCACTTCGGTTTTCTTCTTCTGGTTGAGCGACGTCGTCTCGATACCCGCGATCTTCACGCTTCCCGAATCGGGGCTCGTGAGGGTCGCCGCAACGGTCAGAAGGCTAGATTTGCCTGACCCGGAGGGCCCGGTCACGGCGGCGAATTCGCCCGGGTTCACCGTGAGGTTCGCGTGGTTGACCGCGGTGACGGTTGAGCCGCCGTCGGGGTAGGTGAGGGTGATGTCGGTGAGGTTCAGCATGGCTTTCGTCCTTTTCATCAAGGTTCGTGTGAGAGTGCGGGGCAAGGCAGGGCCGTGCGGGTTAGGCCGCCGACGCTTGCAGGGCCTTCGTCGGATCCACCTTCGTGATCGTGCGGACCGACACGAGCGAGCCCACGAGACCCGCGAGAAGCATGAGGATCGGAACGCCCACGAGCGTGAGCGCGTTCATGACGAACGGCATCGCGTTGGCGGCGAGCACGCCGAGCCCGGCGGTGAGCCCCACGCCGATGAGCGAGCCGATGCCGAGCACAATGAGGGCCTGCCACAGCGAGTCACCCGCGAGCCAGCCCGTGCGGGCGCCGATCGCCTTGAGAACCGCGATGTCGCGCTGGCGCTGCATCGACCACACGAGGAAGAACACGCCGATCACGAGGGTCGAGATCAGAACGAGGAGAGCGATCATCATCGCGAGCGAGCCGATCTCCGAGCGGAACGAGCCGATCGCGAGGAGCGACGGGAGGAGCGACTTCGTGGTCGTGGACTGGTCGCGATCGAGTGTCGTGATGTCGTCATCGGTGAGGGCCGAGGAGGCGTCGGCCCCTTCCGCGCCCACGAGGATGGCCGTGGCATACCCGCCGGGCTGATGCGTGCGTTCGAGGAAATCGTGCCACGTGTCGAGGCTCGCGAACGCGACTGGGCGGTGTGAATGGAACTCATCTTTGATCACGCGGTCCACCGCGAGTCTCTCCCCCGCAACGTCAACGGTGTCGCCCGCTTGCACTCCGAGCGATTCGGCCGTTGTTTCGCCGAGCACGAGCTTGCCGGCTTCGGGGACGCGTTCGTCGGTGCCCGTCGGTTCGGCCATGAGGACGACCGACTCGGTTTTCTCACCCGTGTCGAGCAGCGCGCTCGAGATACCGAGCGGGGTTACCGCGTTATCACCGGCCTTCGCGGCCCACGCATCGAACTGTTCCTTGGTGATTTCCGAGTTCGAGAACTCTTCCTGCTCACCCTCGTCGACCGAAAGAACAACCTTGTCAGGATTGAGCGAGAGCATCGCGGAAATGTTCTGCATGGCGAGGCCACCGGTGAGGCCGGCGAGGAACGTCACGAGGAACGTCATGAGGGAGACGACGGCAACGATGAGACCGAAGCGGCCTTTCGCGAAGCGCAAGTCTCGAATGGCAAGAAACATGAGGTGAACTCCTTACGGCGTTTGATGATGTCTCTACTGTGCCGATCCGGCCCTCCCCTCCGGTACCTCCCGTCGGTACCCTCTTCGTTCATCCTTTTGGAGGAACGACCTCACGGGCCAGGGAATTAGGATCGGTGATATGCCCACCTCAGCCCGCACCCCGTACGTCGTGGGGGCAGCCACACTCGCGTGCGTGCTCCTTGCGATTCCCATCCTCGAAAGCACCTTCGCCGCGGCTCCGCACACATCGAGCGTCGTGATCTTCAGTCTCGTGACGCTCGTTGTCATGCTCGTGGGCGGCGTGTTGCTCATGCACGCGGGAGACATTCACGCCGAGCCAGCGACAGTTTTTTCTTGGCGCCCCCTCGTGTACATCGCCGTTCTTGCGTCCGCGTGGGCGATGGTCATCGCGGAAACACCCCACGCGACCTATTTCCTTTTCGCCCTCATTGGCATCTCCCAGTGGCTGCTTCCCGAACGCACCGGGGCTTTCGTGACGCTCGGCCTCACCGTTTTCACGATCGTGGGGCAGGTTTTTCACCACGGTGCTTCGACGGGCACGATCGTGGGGCCACTCCTGATCGCCGTGCTCATGCTCGCGTTCATGCACATGTACCGCGCGATGCGCTTCGAGGCGCTCCAGAAGAACGCCGTGATCGCCGAGCTTCGCGACGCTCAAGGTCAGCTTGTCGAATCTGAGCGCGAGAAAGCCCGCATTACCGAGCGCGAACACCTCGGGCGAGACCTTCATGACACGACGGCACAGTCGCTCTCAAGCGTGATCTTGCGGCTCGGTCTCGCGGAGGAGGCACTCGACTCGGGTGAGAGCGCGGGGGCGCTCGAGCACGTGAGGTCCGCTTCCGACGCCACCTCGGAAGCCTTGAGCGAACTTCGAAGCGCGATCACCCACCTCACGCCGAAGGGATCGGGCCCCACTCGCCTCGAGGCTGCCTTGGTACGCGTCGCTGAAACTGCACGCTCGAGGGCAGTGTCGAACCGTCGCGGCACCACGCCGGTGATCGAGTGTCGCGTCGCGCCGGACCTGCCTGAACTAGATATGACGACCGCGACGAGCCTCGTGCGCATCGTGCAGTCCTCCCTCGCGAACGCCCTCGACCACGCACGTGCCTCGCGGATCGAGGTTCGGGCCTACACTGACGGTGGCGAGCTGCATATCGACATCGAAGATGATGGTCGCGGCTTCGACGTTGATGAAGCGTTGCTCGGCCCACGTAGCGATAGTGGCGGCTACGGCCTCGGGTTCGTCGTGCAACGCTCGCGTGAGCTCGGCGGAAATGCCGCGATCATTGCCGCGCCCGGGGACGGCACGCTCATAAGCGTGACGATCCCCGTGTCCCAGACACCGTCGGACCCTCCAGCTTCGCCCGTTTCCCCTCACTGACCTGTCCCCACTCCACCCCGCTACTGCATAAGGAGCGCACACATGATCTCCATCCTCATCGCCGACGACCACCCCGTGGTGCGCGCGGGGCTACGCGCCGTTTTCGAAAGCCACGACGACTTCACTGTCGTCGCTGAAGCACCCAGCGCTGAAGAGGCGGTCGAAAGAGCCAGCGAGGGCGATGTCGACCTCGTGACCATGGATCTACGGTTCGCGAACGGCGGTATGAGCGGCGTGCAGGCGATTCGCGCTATTCGCGCACGGGGGGATCACCCGCGCATTCTCGTTCTCACCAATTACGACGACGATTCCGAGATTCTCGCCGCCGTCGAGGCCGGCGCCCAGGGGTACCTCTTAAAAGACTCCGCGCCAGCCGACCTCACGAGTGCGGTGCAGCGCGCCGCAAGCGGCGAGGTGGTGCTCGCGCCCGTCGTCGCGGGCAAGCTCCTGCGCGAGATGCGCAAGGACCGCATCACCCTCACGGGGCGCGAGCGGGATGTGCTCAATGCGCTCGATCGCGGTTTGAGCAATCGCGAGATCAGCGAGGAGCTGTTCCTCTCCCCCACGACCATCAAGACCCACCTCGCCCGCCTGTACGGAAAACTCGGGGTATCGAGCCGAACGGCGGCGCTCGCGCGGGCGCGTGAAGAGGGGCTGCTCGGCTGACCTTGCGGATTTGTCAGTATCCATACGTGCACGCCCCACGGTCGTGTACAGTTCCTAGCCGCTGACACGCGACAGCACCAATGACACCGGCACCACAACCGGACACGAGCCCTCACCGCAGCCCCTTTCCGCCAAAGATCGGACCGAGCGGCCCCAACCCTTCCGGAACCTGGGACGACGTCGTGAGAGCACACCGAAGCAAGTTCATTAGCGACGAACAGTACAAAAAACTCCAACGTAATCGATTGCTTAACTGCTGCTGGAGTTTCCGTTGTAGCAGCCACTGCTACTGTAGGAATCTGCGCACCGTTATGCGCCGTAACGGTTGGGACTGGATGCATCGCTTGCGCAGCTGGGATCACAACTCTCGGTGGAGCCTACGTTGGAAAGTGCTTTGCCTAGTTGGAGCGACAGGAGCCTAGATGAAAGCCTCGCAGATCGGAATCATTGCCGGTTGCCTGATCGCGGCCACAGCCATAATTCTTAGCCAAACCGTCCTAAAGGATGCAGCGATCGTTCTCTGGGTCGTGGCAATTTGCGCCTTGGTCCTTGGCTCGGCAATTGCGTCCGCAATCGCTCGACTATGGGCGTCGTTTCTAGCTTCGCGTGCTCCTAAGGGCCACTGACTTCAGCCGCAATCAACTAGTGCACTAGCTGTACTGCTCGGGGACGTTGATCAATCGTGAGAACGGCGGCTGGTTGTCGCAGGCCGTGTGCGGGCGGTGCTGGTTGTACTGGTGCAGCCAATCCGGCAGGGCGTCGCGTCGTTCTTGCTCGCTGGTGTAGCAGCGGGCGTAGGCCCACCCGTCGGCCATGGTCCGGTGGAAGCGCTCTACCTTGCCGTTGGGCTGCGGCCGGTACGGACGCGTCCGCTTCGGGGTGATCGAGAGGGCCTCGCAGGTGTCCCGCCACAGGTGCGAGCGATAGGCGCCACCGTTGTCGGACAGCACCCGCTCCACGGCGACGCCGCGATCGGCAAACCACGCCACAGCCCGATGCAGGACTCCGACCGCGGTGACGGCGGTCTCGTCGTCGTGGACCTCGGTGTACGCGACGCGGGAGTGGTCGTCAATGACGGTGTGCACGAACGCGTACCCGAGCCTGGGGTTGTGCCACTTGCTCTTCGGCTTACCCGGTGTCGCCGTTCGGTTGAGGTCGCCCTGGCGGCGGCCGACGTAGCGCCAGCCGCCGCCGTCGGGGATGTTCCCGAGCTTCTTCACGTCCACGTGGACCAGGGAGCCGGGGTGGGGGTGTTCGTACCGGCGGATCGGTTCGCCAGTCTCGCAGTCCATGTAGGAGAGCCGGTTCAGTCGGGCACCGGCCAAGATGCGGTGGACGGTCGAGGGCGCGATGCCGAGTCGGGCGGCGAGCTGCACGGGGCCCTCACGCAGCCGTATCCGCAGGCTGACGCACCGCTTCGTCGTCGCCTTGTCCGTCTTGTTCGGTGAGGTCTTCGGCCGGGACGAGCGATCCTGCATCGACTCGCCGGCGCGATAGCGGTCGACCCACCTCTTCACGGTCGGCCAGGAGACCTGGAAGCGGGCGGCGACTTCGCTGATGGGCCAACCGTCGTCGACGACGAGCTGGGCCACCTTGAGCCGGTGGCGAGGTGTCAGGGTGGCGTTGGCGTGCATCACTCCTCACCTGCTGCGACGGGCGTCGTCCGCGGCGTTCGGAGTTGCCCCAGGACTGCAAGGAGGATCGTCGTGGCGAGCGGCACGAGTCCGGCGGCGATGAACAAGCTGGCAGCGGCGATGTGTCGGCTGAGGAGTCCGGTGAGTGCGATGGACAGTGGCATGAAGGCGATGGAGATGAAGAAGTCGAGGCTGGCGACTCGGCCGAGCATCTCCAGCGGTACGTGTTCCTGCAGGACCGTGCCCCAGATGATCATCCCGACTCCGATCGACGCACCGTAGACCGCCAGTCCGGCGCTGATGATCCACGGATTGTTGGTGAGTGCGGGGATGGCCAGTGGAAGGCAGCCGAGTGCCCATGCGCCGACCATTACGGGCAGGAAGTGTGAGGGGGTGGGCCATGAGCCGGCGACGAGGGAACCCACCAGGCCGCCGACGCCCAGAACTCCGAGGACGACTCCGTACACAGCCGGACCGTTGTCATGGGTCGAGCGTATGACCGCGGGCAGGAGAACTTCCAGCGGACCGGTCACGGCCAGGCCCATGGCGGCCGCCAACAGCACGCTGGAGCGAACCCAGCGCGTGCGGGCGACGTAGCCGAACCCGTCGAGCAGGTCCCGCAGCGCAGAGGTGGCCGGAGCTTTGGCGTCGGTCTCGGCTGAGCAAGGGGCAGGAAGCCGCAGGGCGGCGATCAGGGCGAGTCCGAGCGCGCCGGCGATGAGGTACCCGCCCGCGGCGGGCACGCTCGCGCCGATGACGGCACCGACGACGCCGGGGGGCGAGGGTCTGTCCTACCAGCGGCCGGGTGGTCTCTTCGAGCCCGTTGACGGCCATCAGGTCGTCGCTTCCCACGAGGACGGGCACGAGCGCGGTGTAGGCCGGGAAGAAGAAGGCGGTCGAGACGCCGATGACGAACGCGGACACTGCCAGCATCCAGAAAGTGGCCGCGTCGAAGATGGCGGCGGTGGAGGTCGTCGTCGAGGCGGCGAGGTTGACAGTGAGGACGCCGACGATGACGGACTTCTTGGCGACGCGGTCCGCAAGTACCCCGGCGGGCAAGGATCCTGCGAGCAGGCCGATGCCGCTCCACGCCACGACACCCGACAAGGTGGCCGCCGTGGCGCCCAGGTCGAGGGTCTGCATGGCTAAGTAGAGGGCCCAGGCGCCCTGGGCGAAGACGGTGAGCACCATCGCTGCATACAGCGGTCGGTAGCCGGGGACGGACAAGGGGCGAAGGGGGTTCATGGCAGGTCCTTTGGGGCAAGGCTGAGGTGGGGCCAGTCGGTGAGGTCGTCGAGCATCTGCCGGTCGTGCGTGGCGACGATCGTGGCGCAGGAGGTCCGCAGGAGCTCGGTGGTGATGTCGTCGACGAGGCTCGATGACAGATGGTTGGTGGGCTCGTCCAGGAGCAACAGGTCCGGGTCCACCGCCAGGCACATGGCCAGATGGAGGCGGCGTTGTTGCCCTTGCGACAGGTGCCCCACGGGTGTGCGGGTTGCCGCGGGCTCAAGCAGCCCGAGTGAGCCGAGGGAGGGTGCCTGTGATCGGCGGCCCTGCGTGGCCAGGTACGTCTCGTAGACCACGTGTGCGGGGAGGGCGTCGTCCCAGTCAGGGACCTCTTGAGACAACAGGGCGACGCGCGCCCTCGGGTTCACCCGCAGCTGGCCTGTACTCGGGGCCAGTCGCCGACCGAGAAGCCCCAACAGTGTGGACTTCCCGGCACCGTTCGGCCCGGTGACCACCAACCGGTCTCCACCGCTGATGTCCACCGAGACCGGGGTGGCCAACTGGTCAGTCACGGTGAGCATGGAGGCGTTGACGATGTTCTGACCGGTCCGCGCTGACGATGTGGGCCATGCCAACCGCAGCGGTGGTTCTGGCACGTCGATCTGATGACGCTCCAGGTCCACGATGCGGCGGTTGAAAGCCTGTACCACCCCGGCAGCGCGCGTGGCCCGTTGGTGCTTGCCCGTTCCCTTGTCGGGTCGCCAACCGCCTTGCGACAGGCGGGAGCGTGCGTCGGCGGCGGCGCGGGTCAGTTCCTGATGCCGGGCGACCTGGGCGGCATGGTCTTGCTCCCAGGCGGCCCGTTCTCGTTGCCGCCCTTCGATCCAGCCCTCGTAACCGCCCGCGTAGGTGCGCGGAAGGCCATCGCGGGTCGGGTCGAGGTCCAGGAAGCTGGTCGCCACGTCGCGCAGCAGGGCGCGGTCGTGGCTGACTAAGGCCAGGCCACCGGGGTGGTCCTGCAGGCGCTCAGTCAGGAAGGACAGCCCTGCAGCGTCCAGGTGGTTGGTGGGCTCGTCCAGCAGCAACAGGTCAGGGGTCGATCCGAGGGCGACCGCCAGCCGTACCCGGTACCGCTGGCCGACCGACAAGGTCGACAGGACCCGATCGCGGTCGCTACAGGCGTTCAGGCCCGCCAGGGCGATGTCAACACGGCGGTCTGCATCCCAGGCGTCCAGCCGCGTCGCCGCCTCGAGTGCGGCGGAATAGGCGTCGGCCGCGTCATCGCCCGCGGCCAGCGCCGCGGTAGCCACGTCGAGGGCCTGCAGAGCGGCCCTGGATGGGGCGGTCGCCTCGGCAATGAGGTCACCGACCGTGCGATCGCCCTCGGTGGCCATGTCCTGCTTGACCAGGACGAGGGAACCCACCCGGGTCACCACTCCCGAGTCGGGTTTCAAGATCCCCGCCAGTATATGGAGCAAGGTGGTCTTGCCCCGGCCGTTGTCGCCGACGATCGCCAGTCGCGACCCGGTGGAGACGGTGACGTCAGTCCCACTCAGCAGCGGCCTGTCGCCGAGTGTCAGGTGGAGTGATTCAGCGCGGATGTGTGCAGCGGGCCCTTGGGGTGTCCCGATCCAGGCACATGATCGTAAAGGTTCTGTGGTTGGCATTGCGTACTTTCAGCTCGTCATGGAGCCGGGCACCACGAAGCGGCCGCCCGGCAGATGGCCAGGACGGCAGACGAGAGGTCATAAGGGGTCCCGCCGCCGTCAGCGGACGGAACGCAGCTTCATCGAGGCGATGCCTGAGTACATGCTGCCGAGGATACAGAGCCCGGGCGATGCCACGCAAGTCAACTAACGTCCCCGGTCAGTACAACTAGCTCACAAGTGTCCCGCGTGAAGTAGTTGGCAGGATTTCAGGCTTAAGAAAGTTAGGGTCGCGGGGTCGGCCAAGCCGCGGTGGACCTCAGATAGCCGGTTTCAGGCCAGCGCTCGGTGTGAGCGGAAGGTGTTGAACTTGGCCCGGTAGGCATCGTCCTCGAGGATTAGGCGATGAATACTCCCTTAGGCAACGTATAAGACGTCAGACGTCGACTATGCCAGCGGAGTGATCACGCTGTAGCTGGCCGCGGCGCCTTCGTTCTCCACGGCTGCTGATCCAGCCTTCAGTCCCTCTGCGACTGCATCTGGGAACGAGTATCCCTTCGCGAGGGCTGCGCTGAGTACCCCCACCGTGGCATCTCCTGCACCTGTGGTGTCTACAACCCGCGAGGGTTTCGTGGCAGGAAAATGCCCGTTACTGGTGCCGTCGGCCCACACGCCGCCCTTCTCACCCAGTGTAATAAGTACGGCCGTGGGGCCCAGCGCTCGCAGGTGTTCAGCAGCCTCAAGTGCTGCTTCGATCCCCTCGGGGACCTTGACATCGAGGGCGATCCCAGCTTCGGTCTCATTAACTACAAGTACTGTCACAGCGGTGAGATCGATATCGCTTAGCGATATCGCCGGGGCGGGATTCCACACCACTCGTGCGTTCACCTTTGCGGCAATCTTGATACTACGGATATTTACCTCGAGCGGAAGCTCCCCTTGTAGTACCACAACATCAGAGGAGTCAAGATCAGTAATGGCGTCAAGTGCGCCGGACGCCACCTGCCCGTTTGCCCCGGGGTCAAGTACGATCGTATTCTCGCCGTTTGCAGCCACTGTGATGAAAGCACTCCCGCTTGCGGTATCGATAGTGGCGAGATGCTCCATATTTACATCGTGCATGGCGAGCTCATCGCGAAGCGAATCGCCGGTGCTATCGGCTCCGACGGCACCTACGAACACGGTCTCAACCCCCGCATGGGCAGCCGCTGCCGCTTGATTCGCACCCTTCCCGCCAAGTCTGTACGAGAGCCCATTGCCGGTGAGAGTTTCCCCGGGCAGAGGATGGCGCTCGACCTTGACAGTGACATCTTGGTTGACTGAACCTACGACGATAACGCGATTCATGGGATCTCCTTGGATAGCTAAATGGGAGACGGCTGGCTGCGGCTCGAAATTGCAGCCAGCCGTCAACATATGAGGCGGATAACTCCGTTAGCGAATAGCATCCCCTAAGTACCGCTGTGGGTTCGTTGTGATCAGTCCATCAACAACTGACCCATCGATCCCATGGGCAATCAGCAACTCCCGAAATACAGATGGAACCACAGTAAAGCCGTTACCGCCTTTGGATGCCCACATCTGCTTCAGAAACAGGTCATGACTAAGCAGAATCTGGTCACCAAAACCCTCATTGATGAGATTTGCAACTGTCCTTGCCGTTTGGGAGATGGTTGGTGAGATACCTTCTCCGGGGAAAGTAATGTCGAGGCCGATCATGTCGAACTCAAGCCATACGCCTCGCTTAAGTAGTCGCATCTGGTAATCCAGATCCTCACCTGAGGGGTCCGAATGCGCGAGCGACACTTTACGGGGATCAACATGGCATTCATCGAGAACGATGTCGAGAACCTCGTCGCCGCGACGTTGCCAACCAGGCATATGAATATTGAGCGCTACGCCCCCAAATTCAGCCTGGGCTAGCCCGGCACCTTTTAGTGCCGCGCGTTCACCGTCAGTAAAGGCGGGCGACACCCCAATCTCACCAATTAGGCCCGGAAACACGCCTTCAACACCATTGGTGAGTTCCTCCAAGAAGCGATCGCGAATCTCTTCAACACTGGGGCCGGCGATATCCGCTCTTTCAAATTTTTCAAGATAAGTACCGGTCGCCATAATGACGTGCAAGCCAGTGCGCTCGGCTGCCTCCTTGAGGCGAGCGGGATTACGACCAATCTTTGCTGAGCCTGTTGCGTCAACGATCGTCTTCCCACCGAGCGCCTGAAAGATCTCCGCTTCGCGAACAATATCATCAACTGGCTTTGCTGCGACATTATCGGCGCAGCAATATGGGTCTTGCTTGAGGGCCCACTGCCAGCTTGGCGTTACCTCTTGACGGATTATCTTCGTGCTGAACTCGTATGTGGGCTCAGCAAGCACCGACGACAAGTCGTTGAATAGGTGCTCATGAGGCAGGGTGATGCCTAGCTCATCAGCGTGAACTTTTCCCAGAACAGTTTGTACATGACCAAACTCTGAACTCATGCCAGCGCCTTTCCGTCCAGTGAGCTGTTGATGTCAGCAGATGAATCATCGTCACGAATTCGGCGGGAGGGAATGAGCGCAACACCCGAGGCCACCAGAGCCACAGCAGCACCAATGAGCGTCATCGTGTGGACCGTCCCCATTCCGGGGAGCAAGCTGTCGATGAGGATTGAGCCAATGAGCTGTCCGGCGGTTGAGCACAGCGCCAGTACGAGAAGCCCGAGCTTGCGCACAAGAAGCGCCATCAGAGCGATGGATGCCAGACCAAGCGGTCCACCCAGGTACATCCACCATGCGCTAGGGGCGACGAACTCGCCGCTTCCCATGGCAACGCGAATAAGGAATGCAAGAGTAAGCGCCGTGAAGCCGATGACGAAGTTCCATGTAATGGAAACGAGCATCGAATCAGCAAGACGAGCGATATTGGAGTTACCTGCAGGCTGCCAGCCGGCAAGAAGGCCACCCGCGAACGGGAGAATCGCAAGCGCGATCATGTGAGGCACCTCGAAGTTGGGGGAGACAACGAGGAGAGTGGCGACGATTGCGAGCACGGCTCCAAGAATTCTAAAGAAGCTCAAGGCCTGCTTGAATTCGACGCCAATGCCAAGACGGTCGCACATCACACCGGAAATGACCATGCCGGAAATGAGTGACGTCTGGAATGTTGCAACTCCCAGTGCTCCGACACTTATCCCCTCGGAAAGCACGATGACCGCACCACAGAGACCTGCAAAGAAGTTAGGCCACGGCAGCTCTCGGCGGACCAACTGCCCAGGTAGGGCAAAGAACGCTCGGCGCAGTTTCGGGACAGGCAACACAATGAGGAACATCAGTATGAGACCACCGCCGAATGAGATGATCGCGGCGAGGTGCCCATCGCCAACATCAGTACCGAGGCGCCCATTGACTGCCGACTGAACTGGCCCAAGCATTCCAGCTAGAACGGTGAGGAATGCGAAGAGTCCGGCAGCCGCCGTGGTTCGAGCTGGCGGACGGGTATGTAGAGATGTATCCGGGGATAGGGTAGAAGAAGGCATCGTTGACAACTCCTTTGTGAAATATGGGATTAATTGTGGGCAAGCCATTCAATGGCTTGAGAGAAGAGGCGACCGTATCCAACCCAGTTCATGAACGGTTCGGGTGCCCAGTGTGGCGAAATGTCGGAGGCGAAGGCTAGCGTTCGCCCCTTTCCTACCTCGCGTACGGCGAGAAGCGGATCTCCTTCAACGGTGGCTAGCACCTTAGCGTCGTCCTTTGCCGCGAGCTTTTGATAGCCAAGCAGGATCGGCCATTCCGCATCGAGCCCATCGGTGACAGGATGGCCTTCAGCAGCCTGTTCAAGTTGACCTGAAACACCCTGAGGGGTTTCGATCCGGTCATCCCAGCGGGAAATGTTGACGGGGAGTACATCTTCGACAGCCGTTCCCGCGTAATTTGCCATCCCCTGGAAGCCCTGGAACGACAGGTAGCCACCAGCCATCATGAGGCCTCCGCCTTTGTTAACCCATTCGCGAAGGAGATGAAGCCTGTTTGGGCTGGGCAGGCCCTGTTCAAAGACTTCGGGTGGAAGAAGCATGGTATTCGAGCCGATGTCTGAGAGCAGAACAACGTCAAATTCATTGAGTTCTTCGATGGTGCGGGGGAAAAACTCGGCCACGTCGTGAGATCGCATATGCGTGACGTCGTGCCCGTACTCTTTGAGGACTTCGAGCAATTTGGCGCAACCAATATGCACCTGAGTGTGCGGAAACGCGTCGTATCCCTTGTGGTCGACCACTGCGCTGATCCACGATTCTCCAGCAAGTAGAACCTTCGCCATTTCATCTCCCTTGACTTGTTGCGCAACATCGCGCAATACTTGGTGTGTTCGATATTACAGTCACCTTCGGTTGGGTGCAAGGAGTTTGGAGGAATTCATCGTGTCGATGAGGGCTGTCGCGCGCGAGGCAGGCGTTTCAGCATCAACAGTGTCGCGCTACCTGCGTGGCGAGCTGCGTCTCAACTCCGAAACAGAGCGCCGCGTCGAAGCGGCACTCAAGACCACGGGGCACGTGCGACACCGCAATAAGCTGCGTTCCGTAGCCCTCGTTCTTCCCGAACTCTCAAACCCCTACTTTTCGCACCTCGCACAGGTTTTTGTGGAGGCTGCCCAGTCGCGCTCACTTCGAACACAAATCGCCGTTTCAAACGGTTCACGCGAGCGCGAGCAAGAAATTCTGGACTGGGTACTTGCTTCGCCCGATGTTGACTCTGCCGTGTACGTTTCGATGTCTGGAGATCAGAAGGTGTTAGGGGGTGTTCCAGCCCACTTCCCCCTCGTCCTTCTCGATGAAAGCCTCGAAGTAGCCGAGCGTCTCCAGGCTTCATATGTAGGAGCAGATCACTACGGGGGCGCCTACCAAGCAACCCAGTACCTCGTAAGTGCAGGCCACAGTCGGATTGCACATCTTGCAGGCCCACAAAACTTACGCTCGGCGCGCGAACGCCTAAGCGGCTATAGTGAAGCGCTTCAAGACCGAGGGATTGAATTTGACGAACAGCTAGTTCTGTCGGGGCCTTATTCTGAGGCGTTTGGGGCGGCTAGCTTGCCGCGCCTCATGCGGATAAAAAATCGACCAACCGCAGTGTTTACCGCAAGCGACATCGCAGCCATTGGACTAATCTCGGCCGGTCAACACAGTGGAGTTCGGATCCCAGAAGATTTGTCTCTTATCGGCTTTGACGGCATCCCCACGGGCGCTTGGACATCTCCACGGCTCGCCACCGTTGTACAGCCGTATAGCGAGCTCGCGCATATGGCCCTAGATCAGATTGAACGCCAGTGGCGAGGGGAGGACACCCAGCCCTTCAACCTACCAATGACCGTAGCTTGGGGCGAGTCTGTCATGCCACTCCAGAGCGGTGTTGTATGAGCTAGACGAGGACTTCGCTAAAGAGATCGACGGCGTGTTCCAGCTGATCAAGCTCAATCGATTCGTCCACCGAATGCATCTGATGGGGCTCTCCCGGCCCCCAGACAACAATGGGGATCCCGGGGAGAGCCGTAGTAAGTACGGAACCATCAGTGAAATAGGGAACCGGCTCCGCGACGCTCTGGGCCGGTAGTGCCGTTACGAACTCATTGTCCTGGGGAGTCGTCAGAGGTGCGAGGTCCAAATCTACGCCCACATCGATTAAATCTGGAAGACCACTAAGGCGTTCCATAGGAGCGTGTTGCGTGACGGTTCGAAAATCGATCGTTGCCGCGGCCCAATCAGGAACGATATTGGTGGCGTTACCACCGCGAATTGTTCCGATATTTAGTGACTCGGTACCGAGTCTGCGATCCATCTCGAGGGGCTGACTACTTTTCCACCGGATAAGAGCTTCAGTAAGTGTTTCAATTGCATTAGAGCCAAGATGCGGAGTTGAACCGTGAGCTGCTTTTCCGGCGGCGTTGAAGGTGTACCAAGTTGCACCCCTATGGCAGCTATGAACGTCAAGATTAGTCGCTTCGGGGATAACGATCCCCTTGACGGGAAATTTCTTCACGGCCTCGACGGCGTTGGCGGCACCACGTGACCCGATCTCCTCGTCTGCGGTAAGTAGAAGATGCGCGGGGGTTCCACGTTTGGTAGCAGCCACCAGTGCGAATACTGCTGCAGCGAGTCCGCCCTTCATGTCAACGCTACCGCGACCAAGCAGCCGGTCACCGTCGATAGCTCCACCCAATGGGTCGGTGGTCCATAAGTCCGGGGATGTAATCGGGACGGTATCGGTATGGCAAGCAAAGACAACCGCAGGCTCGCTCTTCTTTAATGCTGCTGGAGTAGATAGCAGCGTCCAAGGGCGACTCCCTCTGTACCGGTCGACGACGACGGCGCTATCTTGGGCGCTCACGAAATTAATCACCGCGTCTTGCACACGGTTCATGCCGCAGTCATCCCCGGAGACACTAGAAATTTTGACAAGCGCGGAAGCAAGATCGACGACACTCATGAGACTCCAACTCCAAAAGTCGAAAAAGCCAAGCGAGATTGCCCGGAATCCTAGACTAGACCTACTTTCTGCAGCTACTGAGAACAAGACGGGAGAGCTGTGAACCTTGTTTGGCCTCTGCACTTAAGTGCCGTGAGGCACCGCGTCCGTCGGCGTCGATGAGGGATCGCTAAAGATAGGCGCAGCGAGCTCGAGCTCAGTCACGCCAAATGTCTCGGATAATAGCTCGTCAGTACCAGGAATCCCATACACCTGAAGACCAGGAGCATGACAAGGCTCGAATCGATGCTGTTGAAGGGAAACCGCCGCAGCGATTCAGCACGATGTAGATCCGCGAGGGATGAGAACGCCCCGCACCGGTAGTTTTCCGGCGCGAGAAGTTCACACCTGCGCAATTCAGCTCTACTTCCGTTGACGCCCGCGTTTCTTGTTCGGAACCTCAGGCCCACCGAAGATTGCAGCGCCAAGATCATCGATATCGGCCGCAGTCGAGCCGTCCGAGGAACCGTCAGCAGTTTCGACCGATTCGCGCGAATCATCGTCACCCTCGGCCGTCTTACTCACACCGCGCTTCTTCGAGGGCTTACGCGCCTTTCGGCCACCCGAGCCTCGTGTGGACTGCGCCGCCGATTTCTTCGACTGTACCTGCGTACTCGAGGCCTTCTCGCGCACCGTTTTCGAGGCGCGCGACTCCCGATCAACGCTTTCGCTCGCTTCTCGCAAATTGTCGGCGAGATCGACCTGCTCGAGGCCCCGCGACAGCACGATCGGGACGACGAGCACCATGAGGGCCGCAACGACGATCACGATCCGCACGAGCGGATGCGTCGCCTCATCACCCGTGAGTGCCACGACCGCAGGCGCCGTCGCAAGCGTCATGAGCGTTGCTATCACACCGAAGCCGGAGGCACCGGCAAGAGAGAAGGTGAGCGCCAATCGCGCACGCGCCTCCGAAACTTCCGTGAGCACGCTCGAATACGCGAGCGACTCAGCGCCACCGGCCGCGCCCTGCTCCACCCGAGCGCGGGCGGCCTCACTCGAGGCGACGCGCATGTGCGCAGCGGCAGCCACGAGGCCCGACGCCGCTACAGCGCCCACCGCAAATGCCGGAAGTGAGGCTGCGCCGAGCCCGAAACCGCACAGGACCGGGGCCAGTAGTGCACACATCACCACGATTGCGGAGGTGCGGCGAAGTGCGCTTTCAAGGCCCTCGAAACCAAGGTCATCGTCAAAATCCCACGAGTCCCCAGCCCCCGCACCATCGCCTGCCCGGTCAGAAAGGGCAATGCGCGCCTCGGTCACCGCATTGGCGAGCACAGCGCGCGCGGGCGTCGCCACGAACGCCGAGACCGCAAGAACCGCAACGATCCCGAAGAAAAAGCCGAGAACGACCGTCGGCGAGTCGATGGTCAACGCACGCAGCTGCCTGTCGGCCCACAGCGCACCCTGCTGCTGTGCCGCGCGCATCGCCCCCGCAATAGGTGCCACGAGTGGAAGGGCGGCCGCGCTTGCCACAAGCGCCAGGACCGCGCCGGCAAGAGCCTTGTGGGAGGAACGATCGGCGGCGGCGTGGGGATCCTTAGCGTCAGGGCGTCCGACGCTTGCCGCGCCACCGTCGGATTCCAGGACGATACTCGCGTCGCCCGCGATCGCCGAGAATCCGCCCCACATCACTGCCGCGGCGGCAGCGGCGAGTGCGAGCAGATAGTAACCGAGGTAGGCGATTCCAGCGGCGGCCGTCGCAAGGCCCCATGCCGCGGCGATACCGAGCAGGGCGGCAATGGCGAGCAGTGCTAGTGCGCGACTGGAACCGAGGCCCACCGCCGACGGGCTGATACGCCCGAAGCGCGCCGCGACAATCCCGCGCGAGGAGCCTTCTCCCATGGCGGTCTCGGCTCGCACATGCGGCCACACGATCGCGAGGCCCGCAAGGAGGGCGAGTGCGCCTCCAATGACGAGCGCGAGACCCGTCACGAACGAGGGGTTGATCGCGTGCAACATGAGCGTATCGACCACGCTTTGCGCTTCGGGGGCATCACCCACGTTGGCGTAGAAGTCAGGGAATTGCGCGACGATCTTCTCGATGAGAGGTTCCACCTCATCACGCGCAACGGAACTGGGCGCCTGCTGAGTGCCCGAGTCGACGAAGAGTGACACGAGCAACGGGTCGTTGAATTCTCCGAGCCCCACTTCGGCCATGCGGAGATTCGCGTAGCGAGTGGGCAGCCACAGGGTGAGCAACGAGCCCACGAGAGCGAGCGGAATGATTCCCGTGAGTCCGGCGCTCACAAAACGCGAGGAACGCGTTGATCCGGCGGGTATGACACACGAAGCGATGAGCGCCGCGAGTGCGCCACAAAAGAGCAGCAGCGCGGACACTATTCCCGCGAGCCCCACAATGGGCACGCCCAGCGTCATAATCGCGCCACCAAGAAGGGCGGCAAGCGCAGCGGAATCGACGGCACGAAGAGGGCCACGGGCGAGCCTCGGCGAGAGGGAGGCGGAGGGAACGGCGTCCCGTTCACGCGAGTGCTCGAGTGCGCCAACATCGATGAGCGCTCCCGTCTCTCCCAACAGCGAGAGCGCGACACCGGAACGCAGCGCCGCCCCACCTACGGCAAGTCCGAGCGCAACGAGAAGCAAAAGCGGCCCCGCATCGGCATGTTTCACGACGACGAGGGCGATGAGCATAAGCGTTGCGGCGCCCACGCCGATTCCGCGCACGCTCCCGGGCAGGGCTCTCGCCGCAGAAAGGCGTGGCTTTCGCGGTTCATCAGTGGCGTCCGGATCGAGGCCATCGACATTCGCACGCGCGGCGAGCAGCGTGCCAAGCGCCGCCACCACGACCGCGAGGATGCTTCCCATAAACACGGATCCGCCGCGTAAAAGCCGGTCGGCCGCATCACCGGGCGCAAGCGCCACGAGAATTCCCGCGCCAAGCCCTCCCCAGAGCGCGGAATGCGAGGCAGCCGTCACGAGCGTGCCGATCCGCGGCGCACGCTCATCGACGCCGTCGCCGCCACGCGCGAGCCACACCCACGGGTGAGCGAGAGCAATGAGCGAAAGAACACCGGCCGCAACGAGCATCCAGGCGGTGTCGGCCCCGAGTGCGAAGGCGCTCATGCGAGAAGCGAGAGGACGAGCGTGCGCGTGCCCTCCTCGGTCAGGGTCACGGGCACACCCCAGTCTTGCTGGTGCATGTGGCAGGCGGGGAACTCGACGCTCGGGTCGGCGTCGCACGAGGCTGCGCGCGCACTGACGTGAATGACGCCTTCGCTGTAGTTCGGGTCGAGCTCAATCTCGCGTTCAAGCTCGCTCGACGTGCCGCCGCCGCTCACGAGCATCGCCGGCGGCGTCGTCGAAACACTCACCTGCACGGCGGGGCCGAAGGATTCGTCGAGCTTATGCCCCTCGGGAGGGGTGAAGGCGACCTTCACGGTGAGCGGCCCCGCATTCGAGACCGCAGTTGCCGGTCGTTCGGTCTGCTGCGCACCTTCATCGATGACCTGCTCAGCGGCGGGCGAAATGGAGATCCACGTGAGCTTGTGTGCGCCGGATTCCACGACGATGAGCTGCGCAAGCCCGTCAATCGGATCCACAACGATCAGGTCGCTCGGCTCCGAGAGCCCCGTCGCCACGGTCACCACGGAATCGTGAATCGGGTCGATGATGCGCACCGCGCCGTTGTAGGTATCGGCGACCGCGAGGCGACCGTCGGCGAGGACGGTAATGCCGAGCGGGTGCTGGAGCCTCGCCTTCTCGAGCGGCCCGTCCACGTGGCCGAAGTCGAACAGACCCTCGCCTACGAGAGTTGTCACCTCACTGCGGTCCGCGGCGATCACGCGCACGGCGCTCGTTTCCGCATCCGCGACGAACACGGTTCCGTTCGCATCAACCGTGACCCCCGAGGGTTGCGCCCACCACGAGCGTACGAGCGCGCCGTCCACGAGCCCCTCCTGGGTCGTGCCCGCGAGCACCGCGAGAGCACCCACGTCCACGAACTCGCCGTCGTCGTTGAGCGCCGCGGGCCTATAGGTCCACATCTGGTGGATGCCCGCCATCGCGATCACGATCTGCCCCGATACATCGTCCCACTCCACATCCCACGGAGTCGAGAGGGCGAACTGGACCGGGGTGCCCGTGCCGGTGGGCAGAGCCTGGCCTTGCATCCACTGCTCACCATTACCGGCGAGGGTAAACACATGGCTTTCGATTCGGGGGCGCAGGAGCCGACGCCTGCCGAGCTGCACACCGCGCAAACGGTGGTTCCCGGTGTCGGCAATCACGAGGTCGTAACCCACCTGGTCAGCGATCTCGGGGGGAAGCACCGCGACGCCGTTCGGCTGAGAGAATTGTGCCTCGGCCGCGTCACCGTCATTCCAGCCGCGCTCGCCCGTGCCGATCACTTCGTCGACACTCACGCCATCGGCTTCGAACACCACGAGGCGGTTTTGCCCCGCGTCGCTCACGACAATGCGCCCATCGGGCAAAAGGCCACCCTTCGAGGGGAAACGCAGTGTGTGGAGTTCGGACTGCTCGAGAACGGTCGGGGCATCGCCGCGCACGAGGCTACCGTCGGACTCCGCCTCACTCACGAGACGAGAGATGATCCCGTCAAGGTTCGCCGCGTGCCCCTCCCCCGACATTGACGCCGCGATGCGTCCGTGCGTGTCGAGAACCATGAGGGTCGGCCAGGCCTTCGCGCCATATTCGCTCCACGTGCGCAGGTCGGGATCGTCGAGAACGGGATGCTCAACGCCGTAGCGTTCGATGTTGGCGATAAGGGCGTCGTGATCGCGCTCGAACGAGAATTTCGGGGAATGCACGCCGATCACGACGACTTCTTGCGACCATTTCTCCTCGAGAGGGCGCAGCTCGTCGAGCACGTGCAGGCAGTTCACGCAGCAAAAAGTCCAAAAGTCGAGGATCACGATCTTGCCGCGCAGATCCTCAAGGCTCAGATCAACTCCGCCGGTGTTGAGCCAGGAACGGCCGAGCAGTTCGGAGGCGCGGGGGCGTGCGGTTTCGCGGAAGTTCTCGCTCGTCATGTCAGTCCTGCTTTCGGTTCGGCCAGCTCTTCACCCACGCGAGGAAGTCGGGGTCGCTCAAGGAGGAGAGCGTCACGTCGGCCACGTCGATCGGTTGCCCCGTCGAGGGGATCCCGATCAAGGTCATGCCGGCTGCTTTTGCGGCGCGCGCCCCGATTGGCGAATCCTCAAACGCGAGGCACCGGGAGGGCTCGCACCCGAGGGCTTTCGCGCCGGCCTCGTACATGTCCGGGGCGGGCTTGGGGTTTCCGACGGTACTCGCGCTTTGAAGGCTCTCAAAATATTCGATGAGACCAGCGCCCGTGAGTTTCTTCTCGAGAATCTCATGCCACGAGTTCGAAGCGACCGCGATCGGCACCTTTGTCGAGGCGAGTTCGAGGAACTCGCGCGCGCCCGGCATGACGGGAACGTCACTTCCGAGCCGCGCCTGGAAATCGTCGGTCACGAGCTGCTGCACGTGGGCGGGGTCTTGGTTCGTCATCTCGCCGAGGATCTCGGCGGTTTGCTCGAGGGTCGTGCCCATGAGCGCGCCCAGGTCCCCTTCCGTAGGCGATACGCCCGCGTCGTAGAGAACCTTGAGCTGCGTCTCGGTCCACAGCGCCTCCGTATCGAGAAGGAGGCCGTCGCAATCGGTCACGATCGCTTCGGGGATTTCGTGGCGTACGAGTCCAAGGGAGTTATACACGGGCGAATAGCCTTCGCGACGATCGGGCCACGTCGCGGCCCATTCACGAAGACCGGCATCGCCGATCGCCTCGATCTCAAGCTCGCCCTCGGGCTCCTGACCGGGGATCGTGGGAGCGACGATGAGCCGGCACCCGGCGGCGGAGGCCGCTTGCGCGCCCGTTTCCGAATCCTCGATCGCGAGGGCGCGTTCGGGGGCGACGCCGAGCAACTCGCACGCGCGCACGTAGATGTCAGGGGCGGGTTTGGGGTTCGGAACATCGTCGAGGGAGACGACGTGGTCGATGTACGGGAGGAGGCCTACGTCGGCAAGCTCGCTCACGAGCGGAGCGCGGTTGCTGTTCGAGGCCACCGCGACGGGGATGCGGGAGCTGGCGGCTTTCAGCAGTTCCGCTGCTCCCGGAAGCACGGGGATATCTTCGGCAAGCTTCGCGAAGTAGATCTTTTTGAGGGCTTCGCCCACTTCCTCGGGGATCTCCCCCGTGAGCTCGGCGATCGCGATGACCACGTCTTTCACGTCACGGCCCACAAGCCACCGGCGGCGCTCCTCGTCCATTTCGAGGGAGCGCGCCTCAAGGTACTCGACCTGAGTGTCTTCCCACAGGCTCTGGGTGTTGAGGAGAACGCCGTCACAATCGAAAACGATCGCTTCGGGCGTGAAGGTTCCGAAGGTCTCGTGGAAGGGCGCAAGGCTGGGCGAAAAAGGCTCTGCGTAGTCGCTCATAGTGCCTCCACCATACGCAGCGGCCCTGAGAAGAGACCGTTCCCATCACAGCTTTTTTGCACGCGAGCGCCCTAGCATGTGGAACGTTAATCTGGCGTCGTTCTGGAAGGCATACCCCCGCCATGACTGCACTCACACGCGGATCCGTTCTTGTGATCGGAGCCGGCCCCTCGGGCCTCGCGGCCGCAGCCGCCCTGTCCTCACTCGGGGTGGAGTTCGATCTGGTGGATACGCAAAACCACGTGGGTGGCGTGTGGAACGTCGCAAACGAGGACGCCCCAACCTGGCCGAGCATGAAGCTCGCCACCTCGAAGTCTCACACGCAGTTCGAGGATCTGCGCATGCCCGTGAGCTTCCCCTCGTTCCCCTCCACCGATGAATACGCGACCTACCTTCGCGCCTACGCCTCCCATCACGGCCTCACGGAGCGTTTTGAACCGAACAAGGCCGTGCGCAGCGCCCGCTCGTTTGGCGAGGGCCAATGGGAAGTGGATTTCTCCTCGGGCGAAGTGCGCCCCTACACCGGCATCATCGCCGCGCACGGCGTCTCGCAGCGTCCGTTCCTTCCGCCGCTGTGGCATGAGGCTCGTGAATCGGGCGTGCGCACGATTCATTCGAAGAACTTCCTCGGCGGTGAGGAAACGACCGAGAAGAACGTGCTCGTGATCGGTGGCGGCCAAGAGGCTGCCGACGTCGCCGTTGAACTCGCCAAGGCCAACCGCCGCGTGGCCCTCCATCCCACCGAGGCGCACTGGGTTGTGCCGCGCACGTGGGGCCCGTTCGCCGGTGACTCGCTCGCGAGGCTCGAGCCGACCTTCCTCGGTCGCGCCTTCAACGACACTGTCGCCGAGAAGCTCATCGAGCGCGCGATTGGCCGCCCCGAGGCCGTGGGTCTGCCAAAGCCCAAGGTTTCAGTCATGGAAGATGAGCCGATCGTCTCGGATTCCTTCCTTAAGCTCGTGGACGAGCGTCGCATCGAAGTTCTCCAGGACGGCATGCACTTGCCGTTCACGCGCTTCGATTTGATTGTCTTCGCGACCGGCTACGAACCGGGCGTCGACTACCTCGACCCCGCGTACACGAGCGACCTTTCACTCGGGGCCTTCCCTCGTTCGCGCCGCGACCTTGCCGTGCTCGGCCAGGTGCGCGTGCTCGGTGGCGTGACGCCGATCCTCACTCAGCAGGCCGACATCGCGGCATACGCGATGAAAGAACTCCTCGACGAGCTCGAGACGGGCACGCCGTCGCCCGCGCTCGCACGCTTCGAAAAGCTCAAGTCACGCGCCGATGCCGATGTTCACCGCACCGCTCCCCGCCAAAGCGGCGCTGGCCTCCGCGGCGCCGTCTCGGGCGTCGCTTCCCGCGTGCGCACCGCGACGCACTCCACACGCATCGCGGAACAAACGCCGTGGAACGAGCAGAGCAGCCTCGACTCCCTACCCGAGGATCAGCCGATCCGCCTCCCGCTTACCGATCGCGAGCGTCTCCTCGCGCGCCTTGCGACCGCGCGCGCGATTTTCGAGAAGTAAGCGTCGCGCCCCACACCGCCGCCCCGTAGATCGCAACGATCACGGCGGCGAGGCCCGCGCCCACGTGTTGGTCACGGAGGGTATCGGCAAACCACGTGCGCCCCATGGCTCCGAACCAACTCGGGGCGATCGCGTACGGCGTGAACGCCATCCACGCGAGTACGACCACGAGAGCAAAGGTGCCGAGCGCGAAGGCTCCTTTCTTCCCCGCGCGCATGAGCACCACGAGCAGGGCACCGCACGCCATCATCGCGAGGTCAAGGCCAAGATTTGCGGGGTGAGATTCGAGCAGTCGGCGCATGATCGCTGGCACAAGGTAGGCGCAGGCGAGAGCGAACGCCGGCACAAGGGCGATTGCGTAGGCGAAGGCCCGACGCCTGCCGAGCACACGCCGAACCCCGTCGAGAAAGGTCTCGCTTACCCCCATCCCGAGGGCGCTTCCCGGAAGCACAAGGAGGGCGAGCGAGAGCGCGAGGTGCGCGCTGAACAGCACTCGTGAGTAGACCGCGAGTGCGCTCGAGGCGAGGAGTGGGTAAAGAACGAGAGCGAGAACGATCCAGCGCCGGTTCTGGTGATCAACTCCGCGCGCGACCCTCCGTGTGAGAAGCCACGTGAGTGCGAGGATCGAAGCGCCGATCGCGAAAATATCGGGCCTCACCTGCGTGAGAGAGGCAAAACTTCGCGGATCGGGAGGAAGGGCGTAGGTCGTGAGAATGCCCGCGGGCGTGGCTGGCGGTGGGATGTTTTGCGCGGGCGGCGGCGAACTCGACATCGCGGCGGCAAGACCGATCGCGGCGCCCATGAGGAGAATCTCGAGGAGCGCGAGTTCACGAAAACCGGAGCGCACAAGGGATGTGCGCCGCGCGAGCACGCGCCGCTGAACGTAACCGCACACACCGAGAACGAGAAGCAACGCCGCCTTCGCGAGGCCAAGCTGCCCATATGGATGCGTCAAGAGTTCGCTGAGTGCGCTCAAGCGCGCGAGGAGTGCGAGCACGCCCGAGAGAGCAAGGCCGATCCACGCGAGGAGCGCGAGGGAGGAGAAACGCTCGACCGCGCGCCGCATTTCGGGCTCATCGTCATCGTGGAGTGCGGGGAGGAATTGCAGCACCAGGAGGGGCCCGACCCACACCGAGAAGGCGAGGAGGTGGAAGAACATCGAGCTCGTCGCACTTTCGTGGCTCACGCTTCCCGCGGCGTGCCCCGTCATGCCCTTGGCAACGACCGCGCCGAGAGCCGTGAAGGTTGTGGCTCTGGCGGTTCGCGTGCCCGTTCCCGATACCCCGACGGCGCTCGCGAGTGCGGTTGCGGCGATCGCGGTAATGCTCCATACGCCAAGGTCACTCGCGGCGAACACGCCGATATCGGAACCGAAGTGGGCCGAAAATAGAGGTTGGCCGGAGGAGAGCGAATACGCGAGGATGAACTGGACGATGAGGAGGAGGGTCCATGCGATCGCGCTCGCGAACGCGATCGTCATGGCGCGCTCTCGTGCGCGCACCGTCCATGCGGCGGGCTCGGGTGAAGGGTCGAGTAGCCATCCTGCGAGAATCGATCCGCCGAGTGTAAGCGCTCCCGCAGCAGCAGCGAGTGCTGCACTCACGGGGAGCAGAGTCTCGGTTGCTCGGCCCGCGTTCGCGAGCAGGATTTCGGCGTCCCCTGCCGCGTAGCGCGCGCCGGCCAAGGCCGCTGCCGCGCCGCCCGCGAGGGCCACGCACGAGATAAGGAGCGCGGCGATCACCGCGCGCATGTGCGCACGGCTCACGCAGTCACCACAATGCCAAGCCAGAACGCTGCGAGGGCCGAACCAAGGCTGAGCGCGTAGTAGCCGAGGGCCGTAACCGTGGCGCGCGAGCGCACGAGCATCACGATTTCAAGCATGAAGGTCGACATGGTCGAAAGCGCGCCGCAAAACCCTGCTCCGAACAGCGCCGCGAAGCTCGCCGCAACGAGGTCGGTCGTGCCGCCGAGTCGACGCAGCACGATTGCAAGAAAGAACGAGGCAATCACGTTCGCCACAAACGTCGGCCATGGAATGGGCGAGGCGGGCTTATCGGGGCTCGTTGAGGGCTTCAGGGCGGGCACGAATGTGAGCCCGTATCGGGCTGCGGCACCGAAAGCGGCTCCGAGGGCAACGATGAGGGCGATCAAGGCGCTTCCTCCCCTTCCGCGGCGTGTTCGCGCGTGCTCATCACGCCCACGCGGTTACCCGCAACGAGGCCCACCATGACCGCGAGGACGCATACGAGGACGCTCGCGGTCACGTATTTAAGGGCTTCGAGCGGGAAGCCCGCGCCAATGATCGCGGCAATCTCGCTCGTGAATGTGCTCATCGTCGTGAAACCGCCACAAAATCCGGTGCCGAGCACAAGCTTGCACTGCGCATACTTCGGTGGTCGCTCGTCCCAATATCCCGTGAGCACGCCGAGGATCAAGCATCCAAGAAAGTTGGCAGCGAGTGTGCCCCACGGGAGATCGACGAGCGTCAGGGTCGTGGTGGCAGGGAGGATGACCGAAAGGGCATAGCGCACAACCGCACCGGCGGCGCCGCCGAGTGCCACCCACGGGGCGCCTTTACGGAAGGGCAGCGGCTTGGGCTCAATACGCACCGCGGCCGTGTCCGTGCTCGTGACGGCCGCGAATTCGGCCGTGCGCATGAGCGGGTCCTCACGGCGAAGGCTCCCGCGCTCTCCCTGGTCGTCCATCACCGCTCTAGCGTACGTCAGCCCCACACGAGTCCGAGACTCGGGTTCTCGAGAACAGCCGAAACGTCACGAAGCAGCTCCGAGCCGAGCGCGCCGTCGATGAGGCGGTGATCGAAACTCAGCGCGAGTGAGCACACCTTGCGAGAGACGATCTCGCCGTCCACAACCCACGGCTTGTTCTTAATCGCGCCGAAGCCGAGGATGACTGACTCGCCGGGATTGAGGATCGGGGTGCCCGAATCGATGCCGAACACACCGAAGTTCGTGATCGTGATCGTGCCGTTGCGGGTTGCGGAGAGCGGCGTCTGGCCCGCACGCGCCGTTTGCGCAAGGTCGTTGATGCTCACGGCAAGCTCGCGCAGCGTGAGAAGGTGCGCATCCTTGATATTTGGCACGATGAGGCCGCGCGGGGTAGCCGCGGCGATGCCGAGGTTTACGAAGTGCTTGTAGACGATCTCCTGGCTTTCCTCGTCCCACGAGGCGTTGACCTCGGGATTGCGGCGAATCGCGACGAGGAGCGCCTTCGCGAGCACGACGAGCGGGGAGATTTTGACGTCCTTCCACTCGCGGCTTTTCTTGAGCGTGTCGAGCAGTTCAAGGGTTGCGGTCATATCGACCTCGTTGAACACCGTGACGTGCGGCGCTGTAAACGCCGAGCTCACCATTGCTTCGGCGGTGCGTTTACGCACGCTGCGGATCGGTACGCGCGTCGTCTGCTCGTCGCTCGTCACCCCCGGGAACGGTTGGCTCTTCGGGGTTTTCATGTGCCCGGCAAGGTTCTCCGGCGCCTGCTTTTCTTCGCTCGGGAAGAAGCTTCCGGTCTGATCGGGGTTCTGCGCGGGGTGCTGTTCGAGCGAGCGCTGCGACGCGGCAATGACATCTTGACGGGTCACGACTCCCCCGCGTCCTGTCGCGAGCACCTCGTGAAGGGCCACGCCAAGGTCTTTCGCGAGCTTGCGCACGGGCGGCTTCGCGAGAATGCGGTCGATCGGGACCTGCGGTTCCGCACCGCTCTGCGCGATCGCGCGCTTTTTGCGACGCGGTGTGGGCGTCTCGCGCGCGCCGTAGCCCACCAGGGTTTTCGGTTCGGTCTCCTCGGGCTTTTCGGAAGCGTCGGCCTTTTCGGGAGCGTCGGGTTCCGACGCCTGCTCCGCCTCCGGCGAAGTCTCAATATCGAACATGGGCTCGCCCACGTTGAGCTCGTCGCCCTCCTTCACGTGGACTTTGGCGACGATGCCTGCGACGTGCGAGGGAAGCTCGACCGCACTCTTCGCCGTCTCAACGGTCACAACGGGGTCGTTGATTTCGACCCGATCGCCCTCCTTCACCTTGATCTCGATGATCTCTGCCTCGGTGAGGCCCTCGCCGGGATCGGTGAGGCAAATCTGGGTGATGCTACTCATGAGGGAACCTTTCGGGTGAGTCGATGCTCGATAGATCAGTGCTCGAGGGAGCGGTCAACGGCGTCAAGAACGCGTTCGAGGTCGGGCAGGTAGGCGTGCTCCATGCGCGCCGGCGGATACGGCGTGTGGTAGCCGCCCACGCGCATAACGGGGGCCTCCAGGCTATAGAAGCAGCGCTCCGTGAGGCGCGCCGCGATCTCGCCTCCGAGGCCGCCGAATACGGGAGCCTCGTGAACGATGACGAGCCGGCCCGTTTTCGTGACGGAGGCCTGGAGACAATCGAAATCGATCGGGTTGAGGCTGCGCAGGTCGATCACTTCGAGCGAGAGGCCGTCGTCCTCTGCGGCCTGGGCTGCCTCGAGAGCCACGGGGACCGTCGGACCCCATGAGACGAGCGTGAGATCCGCACCCTCTCGCACGACGTTCGCCTGGTAGTGCTTGAGCGCGGGCCTGTTTTCGGTGTCCACTTCGCCCTTCACCCAGTAACGACGCTTCGGCTCGAGCATGATGACGGGGTCATCCGATTCGATTGCCTGGCGCGTGAGCCAGTAGGCGTCGTTCGCATTGGAGGGCGTGAGAATCCGCAGACCAGCGGTGTGGGCGAAGAGCGCCTCGGGGCTTTCCGAGTGGTGCTCAACAGCACCGATACCACCGCCATAGGGGATGCGGATGACAACGGGCATCCGCACGCGCCCCTCGGTGCGGTAGTGGGTCTTCGCGAGTTGGGTCGTGATCTGGTTGTAGGCGGGGAACACGAAGCCGTCGAACTGAATCTCGCAAATCGGGCGGTAGCCGCGATAGGCAAGACCCACGGCCGAGCCCACAATGCCGGCCTCACCGAGTGGCGTATCGACGACGCGGAGATCACCGAATTCGTCGAGAAGCCCCTGCGTCACGCGGAACACGCCGCCGAGCCGGGCGATGTCCTCTCCCATGAGCATGACCTTTTCGTCCGCGCGCATCGCCTCGCGGATCCCCAGGTTGATCGCGCGGGCGATCGGGAGCTTTTCGATGCTCACTTGCCCTCGCCCTCCTCTTCAAACTGTTCGATGTAGCGAATGTACTCGGCGCGCTCCTCGGCCACGAGGGGGTGTTCGTCAACGTACACGTGATCGAAAATCTGGATCGGATCCGGATCCTCGAGAGCGTGAATGTGGTGGTGGAGGCTCATGGAAAGATCGTGGCCCTCCTCCTTGCAACGCTCCACAAAGGCAGCATCCAGCTGATCCTCGCGCTTGAGATACGCCTCAAAACGCTCGATCGGGTCGAGTGCCGCCCAGCGTTTCTCCTCGTCTTCGCCACGATAGATGCGGGGCTCGTCGCTCGTCGTGTGCGCGTTCATGCGGTAGGTGAGTGCTTCGATGAAGCGCGGCCCCTGCCCCCCGCGCGCCGCATCGAGCGCAAGCCGGCTCACGGCGTAACTCGCGAGCACATCGTTGCCGTCAACGCGCACCGAGGGGATACCCCAGCCGCGGCTGCGCTGGGCGAGAGGGACGCGGGTCTGCACGCTCGTCGCGGTCGAGATCGCCCACTGATTGTTCTGCGAAAGAAACACGATCGGGGCCTCGAAACTCGCGGCCCACGTAAAGGCCTCGGAAACTTCTCCCTCAGAGCTCGCGCCGTCGCCAAAGAGCGCGAGGACGGCCGTGTCGACCTCCGCATCGCCCGTACCGCATGCGCCATCGCGCGTAATCCCCATCGCGTAGCCAACTGCTTGGGGAGCCTGCGCACCGAGCACGATCATGTAGGGATGCGTCATGAGTTCGCGCGGGTCCCAGCCACAGTGGTTGATGCCGCGCCACACTTCAAGGAGCTTCCACGGCTCGATACCGCGCGCCCACGCGACGCCGTGCTCGCGGTAGGTCGGAACGAGATAGTCGTGGGCGCGGGCAGCGTGCCCCGCACCGATCTGCGCGGCCTCCTGGCCAACGGCACTCGCCCAGAGCCCTAGTTGACCCTGCCGCTGCAAAGCGGTCGCCTCGTGGTCGGCGGCGCGCACGATCACCATGTCGCGGTAGAAACCACGCAGGTCGTCGAAGTCGAGGTGCGCGAGCGCGGCATCGAGTTCGTCATGCGGCGTGCGCGTGCCGTCGGGCGAAAGAAGCTGGAGCGTCGGCTCGCTAGAAGCGGGGGTGGGAATCGCGGTCTGGAAAACACTCACGAAACCCAGCCTAACCTACGGTGGCGTAGGTTTCAGCTTTTCTGCTCGTCCCACGCCTGCGCAATGGCGATCAGGCGCAAGTTTGCGGCTTCCTCCGCGATCGTGATCCGGCAACCGTCGGATCCATACCCCCGCACCACGAGACCCCGCTCGAGCGCGAAATGCACGAACTCCCCCGTGCGCTCGCCGAGCGGGAGGTACACGAAGTTGCCGTGCGACGGCACGAGTGTGCAGCCCAGGTCCAAGCCTTCGAGGGCGTGCTGCACCCGCGAGCGCTCCCGGCGAATCCACTCGACCCGCTCGGCAAGCTCGCTCCGGGCCGGCTCCTCGAGCGCCACGCACGCGGCGGTCTGAGCGAGGCTCGAGGCACCGAACGGAATCGCGACCTTGTCCAGCGCATCCGCGAGCCGCGGGTGGGCGATCGCATAACCGAGCCTGAGCCCCGCGATGCCGTGCACCTTCGAGAAGGTACGCACGCGCACGAGATTCTCGAAATTCTCGAAGGCTCGCGCTGAATCCGCGCGCACGTCGGGATCGGCGAATTCAACATAGGCCTCGTCGAGCGCGACCGTCACGGTATCGGGAATGCGCTCGAGAAACGCCACGAGCTCGGGCGTGCTGAGCACCGTACCCGTGGGATTGTTCGGGGAACACAGGAAAATGAGACGAGTACGCTCCGTGACAGCCTCGGCGATCGCCTCGAGGTCGAGCTCATGAAGCTCCGTGAGGGGAACGGGGACGGCCGTCGCACCGTGGGACTGCACGAGAATCGGATACGCCTCGAAGCTCCGCCACGGAAAAATCACCTCGTCGCCCTGATCGGCGAGTGCGCGCACGAGGTCACCGAGAACGGCCGAGGCGCCCGTCGACACGTGAATCTGCGCGGGCTCGACCCCGTGCTCGGCCGCGAGGAGAGTACGAAGCCTCACCGCCGCCATGTCGGGATAGCGGTTAAGCCCCGCGAGTTCCCTCTCAAGCGCGGCACGAATCTCGGGAAGCGGCGCAAACGGCGACTCGTTCGAACTCACCTTGTACGCGTTCGCGGGCGCAGGCTTCCCCGGAACGTAGGAGGGGATCGACTCGAGCGCGCTTCGCACGTGAATGTTTTCGGCCATGCAGGAATGGTACGTGCAGGGCGCACTCGCACGCAGTCCGTGCCAAAATGGCTGCATGCGCCTCAGTGAAATTGACCCCGCTCTTCCGCTCACCCCGCTCGATGGCCGCTACCGCGCCCAGGTCGCTCCACTCGTGGATCACCTCAGCGAGGCCGCCCTCAACCGCACCCGCATAATCGTGGAGACCGAGTGGATGATCCACCTCCTCGACCAGGGCGCGATCCCCGGCTTGCGCTCTCTCACGGAGGAAGAACGCACCCTCCTGCGCCAGATCCCCGAGGATTTCGGCGCCGAGGGCATCGCCGAACACGCCGAGATCGAGCGCGAAACCGTGCACGACGTCAAGGCCGTCGAGTACTACATCAAACGCCGCCTCGCAGGCACGAGCCTCGAGCCCCTCGCCGAAATCGTGCACATCTACTGCACGAGCGAAGACATCAACAACCTCTCCTACGCCCTCATGATCAAGGGCGCCCTCGAAGACGTGTGGCTTCCGGCGCTGCGAGACCTCACCGCCGATATCGCGCAGCTTGCACGCGAATGTGCCGACATCCCCATGCTGAGCCGCACCCACGGCCAGGCGGCGACCCCCACGACCCTCGGCAAGGAACTCGCCGTGTTTGCCTATCGCCTCAAGCGCCAAATCGCCCGGCTCGAGGCCGACGAGATCCTCGGGAAGATCAACGGTGCGACCGGAACGTGGGCCGCCCACGCCGTCTCCGTGCCCGGCACCGACTGGCCCGCGATCGCGAAGAGCTTCGTGGAGCACCTCGGCCTCACGTGGAACCCGCTCACAACTCAAATCGAGAGCCACGATTGGCAAGCGGAAATTTACTCGGACGTCGCGCGCGCGGGTCGCATCCTCCACAATCTCGCGACCGACATGTGGACCTACATCTCGCTCGGCTACTTCCGCCAGCGCTTGAGCGCCCAGGGCGGCACGGGAAGCTCCACCATGCCGCACAAGGTCAACCCCATTCGTTTCGAAAACGCCGAGGCGAACCTCGAGATCTCGGGCGCGCTCTTCGATGTTCTCGCGCAGACCCTCGTCACCTCGCGCCTCCAGCGCGACCTCACCGATTCGACAACGCAGCGCAATATCGCGCCCGCCTTCGGCCACTCGCTCCTCGCAATCTCCAACCTCAAGCGAGGGCTCGCCGGCCTCGATACCGACGCCGAGCAGATGGCACGCGATCTCGACGCCAACTGGGAGGTCCTCGGAGAAGCCGTCCAATCCGCCATGCGCACGCTCGGCATTCAGGGGGTCGAGGGGATGGATTCACCGTATGAACGCCTCAAGGAACTGACGCGCGGCAAGCGCGTGGATGGTCACGCGATGCGAGAGTTCATCACGTCGCTCGGCCTTCCTGAAAAGGAGCGCGAGCGCCTCCTCGCCCTCACGCCCGCGACCTACGTCGGGCTCGCCTCCTCGCTTGTCGACTACCTCGAGGACTGATCTGCCCATGAACGACTGCTGCTCGGCCCCGCACGAGACCGCACCCGGCTACCACGCCGACAAAACCGCCTACGTGCGGCGCTTGAAGCGCATCGAGGGCCAGGTGCGCGGGCTCCAGCGCATGCTCGAGGACGACACGTACTGCATCGACGTGCTCACCCAGGTCAGCGCCGTCAAACGCGCCCTCGAAGCGGTCTCGCTCGGCCTCGTCGAGGATCACGTGCGCCACTGCGTGCGGGATGCGGCCACCGACGGCTCCCCCGCCGTGATTGATGAGAAGCTCACCGAGGTGCTCACCGCCGTCAAACGCCTGATGTGAGAGTCTCGAGCGGCGCTTAGCATCCGTCGGACCCATAATTCCGGCCGACCGGATTCCGTGCCCGCCAAAACCCTCGCGCGCTGAGCCGGCGAGGCGCACAATGGTGCCACCCCACCCGCCACAATGATGTGTTTGAGGACGGTCCGCCATGAGCGATCAGTACGTGTACCCTTTTAGCGCCGGTTCGCGCGAGCAGATCGATCTGCTCGGCGGCAAGGGTGCGAACCTCGCCGAAATGACCCAGCTCGGGCTTCCCGTGCCACCCGGCTTTACGATCACGACCGACGCCTGTCGGTACTACATGCGCTACGGGCACGAGCCAAGTGCACTCAACGACCAGGTGAAGCGCGAACTCGCGAGTGTCGAGAAGGAACTGGGGCGCACGTTCGGCGACCCGAAAAATCCGCTTCTCGTAAGTGTGCGTTCGGGCGCAAAAGTCTCGATGCCCGGGATGATGGAAACCGTGCTCAACGTCGGCCTCAACGATGCAACGCTCGAGGGCCTCGCCGAGCTTTCGCACTCGCGGCGCTTCGCGCTCGATTCCTACCGCAGGCTCCTCCAAATGTTTGGCCGCACCGTGCTCGATATCGATGCCGAGCTTTTCGAGGCAGTTCTCGACGACGCGAAGTCGGCCGCGGGAGCAGCGAGCGATGTCGAGCTTTCGGAAGGCGACCTCGAGCGGATCGTCGCGAGTTTCAAAGAGATCATCGAGCGCGAATCCGGCGCGCCCTTCCCGCAGGATCCGTTCACGCAGCTCACCATGAGCATCCACGCCGTGTTCGACTCGTGGAATTCGCCGCGCGCGATCGTGTACCGCAACACCGAGCGCATCCCCCACGATCTCGGCACAGCCGTCAACGTGTGTTCAATGGTGTTCGGAAACCTCGATGATCACAGCGCAACAGGCGTCGCTTTTACGCGTGACCCCGCGACGGGTGCACGCGGCGTGTACGGCGACTTCCTTATCAATGCTCAGGGCGAAGACGTGGTTGCGGGCATCCGCAATACGCTCAGCCTTCCCACCATGGAAGAGCTGCTCCCCGAAAACTACCGCGAACTCATCGGCATCATGGAGCGGCTCGAGCAGCACTACCGCGACCTGTGCGACATCGAGTTCACGGTCGAATCGGGCAAACTGTGGATGCTCCAAACTCGCGTGGGCAAGCGCACCGCCGCTGCCGCCTTCCGCATCGCGACCGCCCTCCTCGACGAGGGAGCGATCAGCGAAAACGAGGCGCTCATGCGCGTGAGCGGCGATCAACTCTCGCGCCTCATGTTCCCCGCGTTCGATCCGCACGCCGAGCGCGTACTCCTCGCACGCGGCATGAATGCCTCCCCGGGCGCCGCTACCGGTCACGTCGCCTTTACCTCCGCCGACGTGCTCGAACGTGCGAAAGCAGGCACGCGCTCGATCCTCGTGCGCCGCGAAACCAACCCCGACGACCTCGCGGGCATGATCACCGCCGAAGGCGTGCTCACGGCGCGCGGCGGGAAGACCTCCCACGCGGCCGTCGTTGCCCGCGGTCTCGGCCGCACGTGCGTGTGCGGCGTCGAGGCATTCACGGTCGATGAGGCCGCCCGCGAAGTTCGCGTTGACGGCGAAGTGGTGCTGCGCGACGGGGATCTCGTGTCGATTGACGGCACGAGCGGTGAAGTCTTCCTCGGAGAGGTTCCCGTGCAGCCGAGCGCCGTGGCCGCCTATTTTGAATCCGGTGCAAGCCTTGAAAGCGCTACCGATATGCCACTCGAGGGCCTCGACGATGGCGAAGCTGAGCTCGTCACAAGCGTTGATCGACTCATGCGCGTCGCCGATCGCGAGCGCGCCCTACTCGTCCGCGCGAACGCCGATACTCCCGAGGATGCCGCTCGCGCACGTCGCATGGGCGCCCAGGGCATTGGCCTCACACGCACCGAGCACATGTTCCTCGGCGATCGCCGCAAGCTCGTCGAGGACCTCATCCTCGCCGCAAGCCCCGAGGAACGCGAAGAAGCTCTCGCTGCGCTCCTGCCCCTCCAACGCGGCGACTTCCTCGAGATGATCCGCGAAATGGACGGCCTGCCCATGACCGTGCGTCTCCTCGATCCGCCGCTCCACGAGTTCCTCCCCGACCTCACCGAACTCTCGGTGCGCATCGCGAAAGCTGAAGAGCGCGGCGAGCACAACGATCATGAAATCAAGGTGCTCGAGGCCGTAAAGCGCCTGCATGAGCAGAACCCGATGCTCGGTCTTCGAGGGGTGCGGCTAGGCCTCTCTATCCCCGGCCTCTTTGGCATGCAGACCCGCGCGATCCTCGAGGCCGAAGCGAAGGCTCGCGCCGAAGGCTTGAAGCCGCAGGTCGAGATCATGATCCCGCTCGTAAGCTCCGTTCGTGAGCTGCGCGAGATCAAGAAGGAAATCTTCGCCGTGCGCGACGCGGTCACGCAGGAAACGGGCCTCAAGCTCACGACCGTGATCGGTTCGATGATCGAGCTGCCGCGCGCTGCCCTTCGCGCCGACGAAATCGCTGAGGAAGCCGAGTTCTTCAGTTTCGGCACGAACGACCTCACGCAAACCACGTGGGGCTTCTCGCGCGACGACGTCGAGGCCGGGTTCTTCTTCACCTATAAGGAGCACGGCATCCTGCTCACGAGCCCGTTCGAGTCGATCGACCAATTCGGCGTCGGCGAACTCGTGCGCATCGGCACCGAACGCGGACGCGCCGTCAACCCGGATCTCCACGTGGGCGTGTGCGGCGAGCACGGTGGAGACCCGAGCTCGATTCACTTCTTCAATTGGCTCGGGCTCGACTACGTCTCGTGCTCACCGTTCCGCGTGCCAGTCGCACGGCTCGAGGCAGGCCGCGCGACGCTCAGCGTAGATGACTTCGAGATGAGCCACTAGCGCGGGCGGATGGAGAGCACGTCGACGTTCGCCTCGGGCGGGGCCGTGAGCGCGTAGCGCACGGCCTCGCCGATCGTTTCGGGTGTCATGTAGTCGCTCTCGACGTATTCCCCGCCCTCGTAGGCGCGCAGTTCGCGCTGCATGTCGGTCGCGACGCGCCCCGGGTGGAGCGATACAACGCGCACGCCGTTTCCGCGTTCTTCCTCGCGCAGCGCATCGGAAAGAGCGCGCAGGGCGAACTTGGTCGCGGAATACACGGCGTTGCCGGGCTTCGACGTGAAGCCCGAGCCGGAATTCACGAACACGATCGTGCCGCGCGCCTCGCGAAGCTCCGGGAGGATCTGGGCGGTGAGAACGGCCTGCGCGGTCACGTTCATGTGGAGGGCGAACTCCCAGTCGCTCGGCTTGGTGTTCTCGACCGTGTCGCCGGCGAGTACGCCCGCGCTCAGCACGACGCCGTCAAGCCCGCCGCTGCCTGTTCCGAGGGCGCCGCTCTCGCGGGCCTCGCGCATGCCGTCGATAATTTTCTGCGAATCGGCAAGGTCCGCAAGGACATACTCAGCCGACGGTAGCTCGGCCACGAGCGCTTCGAGCGCCTTTTCGTCGCGGCCCACGAGCACGAGGTGGGCGATGTCTTGGAGGGCGAAGGCGCTCGCGCGGCCAATGCCGCGCGTGGCGCCGGTGATCAGGATGCGGGGCTTCGAATTCGTCATGGCCCCACTGTGCCACGCTCGCCTCGAGGAAGCCTGCCCCCAGAACGCTCGGGGCTAAAGCACGCGGCCCTGCTCGCCCGCGTCGGTGACGACGGGCAGTCCCTGCATGAGCCACGCATCCATGCCGCCGCCAACGTTGATTGCCTCGATGCCCTGCATCGCGAGCCACTGGGCGACCTGCGACGAGCGCCCGCCAGAGCGGCACACGAGGTAGATGTCCCGCTCGCGGCCCTCCTCATCCTCGACGAAGAGTTCATCGAGGTGCGCGGCGAGGCTGCTCGCGGGAAGGTGGCGGGCGCCTGGGGCATGCCCGGCATCCCATTCGTCCTGCTCGCGGATGTCGAAAAGGAGAGCGCCCTCGGGGACGTTCAGGGGGTCTACGGTCTCAAAGTCCATGCCTTCAGCGTAGACGCGGGCCCTCCAAGCGCACCGTAAAGCACCGGCACGCGGGACCGCCCCACGTGCCGGCGCGAATCTGGCCCGTATTGTGGCGCCCTAGTCTGCTGCGCGCACGCGCGCACGCGCCGCGCGCGCCACGAGCGGAGAACTCACGAGGGCCGACGCCGCCACGAGGCCGAGCGCTGCCACGACACTCACGAGGAAGCCCACGGCCACGAGGGGATTCGTGGCCGACGACCCCATGAGAGCAAGCAGCACGAGAGCTGCCATGAACACAGAGACCACGAGAGAAATCCCCACGGGAATCGCGATTTCGGCAATGCGGGCGCGATGCAGCTGCCCCACGCTCGCCCCCGCCACGTGTTGGGCGCGATACCTCGGCGCTTGGTCGAGCACACGCGCGGTGTGGGTGACACCCGTGCTCACCGCCGCAAGAACCGCCGCGATCCCCACCGTGAGCAGCGCACCCGTCACGAGCGCCTGGTTCATGAGCTGCGCGACTGCATCGCCATTCGGGAAGATCGTGATGATTGACGCGAACCCGGCGACGACGAGAGCGATCGTCACGCCCGACACCGCGCGCCACCCCGCACGAGGATCCGCGGTCAGGCGCCGTGCTCCTACGAGAAGCCCCGGAGTCGGTGCAAGGAACGCGGCGAACCGTGCCACGATCCACACGATGAACGGGCCCGCGAGATTGACGGCAAACACCATCGTGCCCACGGTCACAAGGACGCCCACGATGATGGCACCGAGCGAGACACCCTCGATCTTCGGGAGGAAGGCTGCCACAACCAGGAACACGACGATACTCAGCACCCACACGAGAAGACGCACGACAGACATGCGCACCGTATGCGCGCCGCGTGCGATGCCGAGGGGACTCAGGGCGACGCCCGTAAGAGTGATAGCGGCGGAAAGCGCCGCGAAGAGCGCGAGCGCAAAAGGCGTCAGTGCGAGCGCCCACCACGGCAAGATGAGCTCGCCCACCGTGAACTTTCGGATCCCGAAATCGAGGTGCGAAAGAGGCCACGCCGCTGCAATATGCACGCCAACACCGATCGCTGCCCCCACGATGGATTGCCAGGCAACGTCGGACACCGCGACCCCCGCGACCTGCGCGCGCGTTCCCCCAACGAGCCTCACCGCCGCCAAATCCTTCTCGCGGCGAGCGAGCGAAAGCCGAGCCGCCGCCCCGCCGAGTGCGATTGCGTTCGGTACGAGCAGAACGCACGCGAAGACCGCACATATCACGAGCATCGGCATGATCTGCGCCTCGGGGGATGCATTCGCGCTCGAAGGGTCAAAACCTTCGGGGCCAAGACGCCCGTAGAACGCACCCGTGCCCGCGAGCACGGTACACATGATCGCCGTCGCCGCCGCAAAGGCGATCACGGGAAGAGCATTCGCCAGGGAGTTCCGCCCCCGCACGAGCATGGGCAGAGCGTTCACCGCGTGACCTCCCGCTCGATCTGGCCGTCACGCATCGTGATCGTACGCGCACACGCGGCCGCAACACTCTGGTCGTGCGTCACCATCACGAGCGCGCTCCCGGCATCTGCGGTCGCCCGAAGGAGCAGGTGGAGAACCTCTTGGCCCGTCTGCTGATCGAGCGCCCCGGTGGGTTCATCGGCGTACACAACCGACGGCTCCCCCGCCAGGGCACGGGCGATAGCGACGCGCTGCGCCTGGCCACCCGAGAGCTGACCGGGCCGGCGTTCCTCGAGCCCCGAAAGCCCAAGCGCAGCGAGCCAATGCTTCGCCATTGTCTTGGCCTTCCTGCGCGAGACACCCGCAAGCATGCGCGGGAGCATCACGTTCTCGAGGGCGCTCAGTTCCGGGAGCAGCTGACCGTCCTGGAACACAAAACCGAAGTCGGTGCGGCGCAGTTTCGTTCGCGCAGCATCGCGCATGTCTCGTAGATCGCGCTCGCCGTAAAGAACCCGTCCGCCCGTCGGCGCGAGGATGCCTGCAAGGCAGTGCAGCAGCGTCGACTTGCCGCAGCCTGACGGCCCCATAATGGCGAGACTTTGACCAGAGTAGATATCAAGATCCACGCCTCTCAGGGCGTGTGTATGCGCGTCATAGGCAAGCGCGAGGTTGCGCGCAGAAAGGACGATCGGGCGAGCGCCGGGGACGGTTCCGACGGCTGGCTGGACAGTAGAGGAAGGCTGAATATTGTGTGGTGTTGTCATGCCTCTACGCTCTCGCGGAGGCGGGCGCTCACGCATCGACCCTCGGGACCATTCATCCCTGTCGCAGGGCGGATGTTTCGCGACGATGCGCCGCGTCGATTCCACCCCCAGTCGGATCAGCCCTCATACTTTCGGCGCTATGCGCCGTGGCATGCGAAAGGCGCGGCCCGGGGTTGCCCCGTCACCGCGCCTTTCGTGGCAAATGGTGCCCGTAAGTGGGCGTGCCGATCAGCCGAACTTACCGGAGATGTAACGCTCGGTTTCTTCCTTCGCGGGGTTGTTGAAGATCTTGGTCGTCTCGTCGAACTCGATGAGCTTGCCCGGGGTGCCCGTACCGGCAATGTTGAAGAAGCCGGTCTTATCGGACACGCGCGAAGCCTGCTGCATGTTGTGCGTCACGATCACGATCGTGTACTGCGACTTGAGCTCGTGGATGAGTTCCTCAACCGCGAGGGTCGAAATCGGGTCGAGCGCCGAGCAGGGCTCATCCATGAGAACGATGTCGGGCTTGACGGCGATCGTGCGAGCAATGCAGAGGCGCTGCTGCTGACCGCCAGAGAGGCCGCCGCCAGGCTTGTTGAGGCGGTTCTTGACCTCTTCCCACAGGTTTGCGCCACGCAGCGACTCCTCGACGAGCTGGTCGGCTTCGCTCTTTGACATGCGCTTGTTGTTGAGCTTCGCACCAGCGAGGACGTTCTCGGCGATCGACATCGTGGGGAACGGGTTCGCCTTCTGGAACACCATGCCCACGCGGCGGCGCACGTTCACCGGATCGATGCCCGGACCGTAGATGTTCTCGCCGTTGATGTTGACCTCACCCTCGGCGTAGGCACCGGGGATGACCTCGTGCATGCGGTTGAGGGTGCGCAGGAACGTGGACTTGCCGCAGCCCGACGGGCCGATGAGGGCGGTGACGCTGCGCGCGTCGATCTTGACGTTGACGTCCTCAACGGCGAGGAAGTCGCCGTAATAGACGTTGAGGTTCTTCACGTCGATGCTCTGTGACATCTGGAATCCTTTCAAAGATCAGCCTGGGAGGGCTTAGCGGCCGGTCTTCGGCGAGAAGTAGTAGGAGACGAAGCGGGCAAAGATGTTCAACACCATGACGATCACGATAAGCGTCAATGCTGCCGCCCACGCGCGCTGATAGTTGATATCCGGGTTACACGCGAATTCTTCGCGCGTGAAGTAGTTGAGGACCTTCTCGCCCTTGTCGCCACAGACGGCGTGGCCGAAGCCGTACTGCTGGTTGATGAAGGTCGGGAGTGCCATCATGCGGCCCTCGAACGGGTTGGCGTTCATCATCTGGAACACGCCGATCGTGAACATAAGCGGCGCGGTCTCGCCAATCACACGTGCGATGGCGAGGGTGACACCGGTCGTAAGACCCGCGATCGCCGTACGCAGCACGACTCGCACAATCGTGAGCCACTTCGGAACGCCCAGAGCGTAGGCCGCTTCGCGCAGTTCGAGGGGAACGAGGCGAATCATTTCCTCACTCGAGCGCACCACGGTGGGGATCATGAGCACGGAAAGTGCAACCGAACCCATAGCGCCCATTCGCAGCCCGGCTTCACCCGAAAGGGTCGTGAAGAGTGCGAGCGTGAACAGGCCCGCGACGATCGAGGGGACACCGGTCATCACGTCGACGAGGAACGTGATGCCCTTGCCGAGAGTCTTTTGCCAGCCGGTCTGGGCGTACTCCACGAGGAACACCGCGGTGAGCAAGCCGATCGGGATCGAGATGATGGAGGCGCCGAGCGTGATGATGAGCGTGCCCACGATCGCGTGGAGGATGCCGCCGCCATCGGCGCCGCCGTTGAAGCCCTGCATGTCGCCGGTAAGGAAGCCCGGTGTGAGCAGACGCGGGCCGCCCTTCGAGATGACCTCCCACAGGAGCGACACGAGCGGGATCATCGCCGTGGCGAAGGCACCGACAAGGATGAGCGTCATGAGGCGATCCTTGGCCCAACGCTCGCCTTCGCGCACGCGGGAGTAGAGATAGCCGATCACGAGGTGGGCGAAAAAGCCGAGAACGAGGATCGCGGGCAGCGTGAACGCGCCGGTCGCGAGCAGAAGAACCGCTACGACGACGAAGGCAATGACGCCCGTGAGGATCATGTGCCACCACGGCAGGCGACGCTCACCAGAGTTCATGATGCCGTTGCGCTCAGGTTCCGAGCCGCGGGGGCCGGGGCTGGTGGTGTTGAGGGTTGCGGATGCTTCACTCATTGCTGATCCCCCTACTTCTTTCGTGCGCTAGCTGCCACGATCCAGCGGGCAAGCGCGTTGATGACGAACGTGATGAGGAACAGGACGAGGCCCGCGAAAATGAGCTTCGACATGTCAATACCGGTCGACTCCGCGTTCTGCGAGGCGATGTACGACGCGATTGTCATGTGCCTGCCCACCTCAAGGAGGTGTAGCGAGTAGGTGTAGCCGGGGCTCAGCACCATGAGGACCGCCATCGTTTCACCGAGAGCACGACCAAGGCCGAGCATGCAGGCTGAAACGACACCGCTACGACCAAAGGGAAGCACGACCATCCGCACCATCTCCCACTTGGTGGCGCCAAGACCGATCGCGGCTTCTTCCTGCGCACCGGGCGCCTGGAGGAAGACCTCGCGGCTCACGGCGGTGATGATGGGAAGGATCATGACCGCGAGCACGATCGCGGCGGTCATGACGTTGCGCATGGGAGCATGCGGGTTGCCCTGGAAGAGCGGAATCCACGACGTAAGGGGACTTGTGTTAAGGAAGGTGTAGAGCGGCTGCATGAGCGGCACGAGCCACACACCGCCCCAAAGACCGAACACCACCGAAGGCACGGCTGCAAGAAGGTCGATCACATAGCCGATGGGGGTCGCGAGTTTGCGCGGCGCGTAGTGCGAAATAAAGAGGGCGATGCCGATGGCGATGGGCGCCGCAATAAAGAGCGCGAGAAGCGAAGCGAGAACCGTGCCATAGACCAGCGGACCCACGAACTCGAAGAGGTTCTGCTTCCCGCTATTGGTGGGGATCGCATTCCAGTTTTCAATCGCCGGCAGCGATTGAATAAGAAGGAAGATGAAGATTGCCGCGAGCACGGCAAAGATGATGAGGCCAGAGCCAACACTGAGCGACGAGAAGATCGCGTCACCGGGACGCGCGCCGGAGCTCTTGAAGCTCTCGCTTTTCTCGTTGCCCGGAGGTTGGGGGGCGCCCTTGGCGGGAGTGCTGTTTTCGGCAGCCGCTGTGCTCACGCGCACGCTCCTGACAGTAGGGGATGAAAAGGTTTTCAAACAAGAGTGCGCCGCCGAACCTGGTGGGCTCGGCGGCGCACCGTTACGCCTCAGGCGTCAAGTGCAGGTCACTTAGCCTTGATCGCGTCAACCGACTTCTGCGCGTCCTCGCGGAGCTTCTCCGAGAGGGGTGCCGAGCCAGCAGCCTTAGCCGCGTCGTTCTGGCCCTGCTCCGAGATCACGTAGGAAGCGTAAGCCTTCACGAGGTCGGCATCTTCCTTCTTCTCGTAGGTGTCGCACATGACCATGTAGGACACGAGGACGATCGGGTACGAGCCCGACTCGGTCGTGTCGCGAGCGAGGTCGAGAGCGATGTCGTTTTCGCCGCGGCCCTCAGCCTTGGGCGAAACCTCAACGGCCTTGGCAGCAGCATCGGCGCTGTAGGCGACGTATTCTTCGCCAACCTTGATCTTAGCGGTGCCGAGGTTGCCGGCCTTCGACGCGTCGGCGTAGCCGATCGTGCCGTTGCCACCCTGAACGGTGTTGACGAGACCCGAGGTCTTCTCGCCCGACTGGCCGCCGTTGTCGAACCAGGTCTCGATTGCGCCGTGCTTCCACGACTCGGGAGCAGCAGCGGCGAGGTACTCGGTGAAGTTCTCGGTCGTGCCCGACTTGTCCGAGCGGTGGACCGGAACGATGTCCGTGTCGGGGAGTTCAACATCGGGGTTGTCAGCCTTGATGGCCTCGTCGTTCCACTTCTTGATGTCGCCCGCGAAGATCTTCGCGAGGGTATCGGGCGAAAGCTGAAGGTCGTCAACACCCTCGAGGTTGTAGACGACAGCGATCGGGGAGATGTAGACGGGGATGTCGAAGGCCTGGCCACCGAAGCAGCGATCCTTCGAAGCCTCGACCTCTTCGTCCTTGAGGTAGGCGTCCGAGCCAGCGAAGTTGGTAGCGGCAGCGAGGAACTGCTCGCGGCCCTTGCCCGAGCCAACGCCGTCGTAAGTCACCGTTGCGCCCGAGTTCTGGGCCATGAAGCCACCGATGAAGGCGCCCTGGGCATCCTCCATCGAGGAAGCGCCGGCACCGTTAAGGGTGCCCGAGAGGTCAGCGGGAGCGTTCGATGCACCCTTGTCGCCACCCTTGTCATCGGTGGAGTCGCCACCGCACGCCGCGAGAGCGAAGGCGCCGGCGAGACCGAGGGCGGTTGCGGAAACGAACTTCTTCTTGAGGTTCACGAGTGTCCTTTCGAGGCTCTTCGAGCCTGGGATACGGGTCGTAAGTGGACACGTCGAAGGTAGAAGCCGGAAGTGACGCCGCGAGTATTCCCAGGTGAACAAATGGTGAACTCATGTCGGAATTTCTGAGATTCCAGACATCTAACGATCGTTTTGCCAGTTCAGAGACTCATTCGGGCGTTCGTGCCACATTGCGATGTGCCGCACATCCCAGACTTCGCAACCCTCATGACCCTCACAACCTTCGTTGCCTTCACGGCCTCTATCCAATATTGGGAAGGTGCCTCTCGACATCCACTATTCGGCCACGCTCAGTCGTGTGAAGAACGAGCATTTCGCCCGGAGCGAGGTAAGGATTCTCCCGCGGCAACTTTCCCCGAACCTCTTTCGTACACGCATTTTTCGCCGCAGCGATGACCGTGGGCAGCACCGGCCTATGCGTACACACGACCGTGCGCGCAGCTTCGGCAATCGCGCGCTCCATAACCGCGGCCGCTCGCGCAGGCCGCTTCGCGTGCGCATGCTCGGTGAGCTCCGGCTTCTCGACGATGTCAATCCCTCCTTCGAGCGCGAACGGCTCGATGGTCTCGAGGCAGCGACGCCAGGGCGACGTGACAACGCTCTTTGGAGCGTAGGCCCCTAGAAGCGGCGGAAGCGCTGCGGCCTGCTTGCGACCCTTGCGCCGCAAGGGTCGGGTTTTCTCGTCGCCTTTTCGCCACTTCGCACGAGACTGCGCAGCCGCATGCCGCTGCACGATGACCGGCGTCGTGCTGAGCTCGCCATGATCGGCAAAATCGAGCACGCGCTTGAGCAAATCCCGATCAGATTTTCTCGTAAGAATCTCGCGAGCCTTCGAGACTGCGACCCATTCGACCCTGTCGATTTCTTTGGGATTTTTGGGGCCCGGGCCGGTCTGGGCGCGCACTTGCGCTGCCCAGTAACGCACTGTTTTCGGTCGGCCGTGCGTGCGGTAGTCAACCGTCGGAAGGGGGCGATCGAGGCGAATCCGATACCCGGTCTCCTCTTCCACCTCACGCACTGCCGCGGCAACAAACGATTCACCCGGCTCGAGCTTCCCCTTCGGGATCGACCAGTCATCATATTTGGGGCGGTGCACGAGAAGAACCTGCAGTTTCCCGTGTTTTTCACGCCAGACGAGCGCGCCTGCCGCGAGGATCGGGGACTGTTCGCGTGCCACGGGGTTACTCTCCTCGAAACGACAGCTCAGGGGCTCCCCAAGTGTAGTACGCCCCTCCCGCGTGCGTTTCACGAGGGCAGCCCCGTAGACTTCCTTGAGGCATAACCCATAAAACGATTGGTTGATGTATGACACCGAGTGAGCGGGCACCCCTCACGGGCGCGTGTGCACTCGCGCTCGCCGCAGCCATGTCCCTTCCCGCGCTCAGCGAAGAAGTCCTCGCGGGAATATTGGGAATGTTCGTGGTTCTCCTGTGCGTGAGCTGGCCGCACCTTCTCGAGCTTCCAAGCCGCACGGGAAGCGGCATCATCATGGCACTTGCCGGTCTTGGTTCGCTCGGCCTCGCACTCGCACTCGGCACGACCGGTCTCACCACGAAGCTCGTTATCGTGATCGCCATCGCGCTGTTTTTGAGTTTTGCTCACGAAATGCTGCGCCGCGAACGCTCGCGGCTCACGCTGTCGATTTCCGGAACAGCAAGCGGCGCCCTCATCACTACCCTCACCGTGACCTGGCTGAAAGGCTGGGCACTCGCCTCGGCGAACGGGCCGGCAACCGTCGGATTCCTCCTTGCGATGACCATGGGCCTTGCGCTCGGAACCCTGTGCCTTGCCCTTCCACTCCCCTCCGCCGGGCGCGTGAGCTGCGCAATCGTGATTGGCGCGGCCACTTCCGGGCTCCTCCCCTGGGCCCTCGGGTACTCGCCGTTGATCATCGCGATGTCGACCCTCGCCGGCGCGGTTCTGTGCACGGCCTCACTGTTCGTGTTCTTCCTTCTGTCGCGAGTGATTGGCGCAGCTGATCCGCGCGAGTCGCTCGCAGTCGCGATCTCGCCGATCGCCCTCACGGGTATCCTCGCGCTTTTGTTCCTCGAGGTTGCCCTCAGCTACGTTCCCGCGGACCTCGGGCTTACGGTCATCCCGGCCGCCTGAGCACCGTCCTTCAGGGGGAATACACGTACCATGCCCCACGTTAAAGAAACGTTCATTCACCACTATTCACAAGGGAGTTTTCGTGCCCATCGTCATCGATGAGAATCTCGACCCGTCGCTCTACCCACTCGCGTGGCTCGTAGGGGCGTGGGAAGGCACGGGTGCCGTGCAGCTCAAGGGCGAAAACGGCGAAGAAGTTGGTCACGCGATCGAGCAGCGCCTCACGGTGACGCCCAATTCGGCCAAGGGGCTTACGTGGGTCATGCGCACGTGGGTGCTCAACTCACCCGCGCCTGAACCGCCTACGTCGGCGTTTTACGAGAAAGGTGAGGAGAAATCCGACGCCTCCCAGCAGAGCACCGACACCACGCTCGTGCGCGAGCTTCTGCTTGAGGAAAAGGGCACGTGGCGCACAACCGGCGTGCTTCCGGGCCAGGATGAAGAGGCCGCGAAGAACGCGAAGCCGGGTAGTCCCGAAAGCTACCTCTCTCACGGCGTGAGCCTCACCATGGAGCGTTCGAGCGCCTTCGGTGAGGCGCCCGCCGAGCACTGGGCAGGCGAAGTGCGCGGTCCACGAATTCAGCTCGCGACCCAGGATCTTGCCGCGTCAAGCGGTGCTGCGGGCAGCGATGACTCGCACGGGGCCCGCATGTTCGGACTCGTGGGTGGACGGCTCATGTGGCTTCAGGAAGTCGGCTCGTCTCTCTCGAATCTGCGCCCCTATCTCTCGGTCGAGCTCAACCGTGCCGCTGACGAGGACGTGAAGGAGGCGTGAGTCCCGCACCACTGATCACCCACCGCGCGATCCACGAGGAATCCGGCCCAGACGCGGCGGCTCCCGCGCACTACGGTGCGCCTCTGCGCGAGCAGCGACGCCTCGTTGCTGGCACGGCGGTCGTCGACCTCGGCCACCTCGAGGTTCTCGAGGTGCGGGGAGAAGACCGCGCAACCTGGCTCACGACCGTCACCTCTCAAGTGTTCACGGATCGCACCGAGGGTGACTCCTTCGAGGCGTGCGTGCTGAGCCCCCAGGGGCGCGTCGAATCCCTCTTTCACGTGGCGACCAGCCCCGAATCCTTCTTCCTCATCACCGACCCCGGCACGCGCGAGCGTCTTCATGACTACCTCGCCCTCATGACGTTCGCGAATCGCATCGAGCTTGTCGAGCGCGACGACCTTCACGTGCTCGGCTCATGCGCCCCGCTCGCTACGGTGTTCGGTGAGGAGTCCCCCACGCCGACTGCCACGTGGGTCCAAGCGTGGCCCGAGGTCGCCCCGGGCGGCGTTGCCTACGGCCCCGACCCCGATTTCCCCGAGCCATGGCACCTCACGCTCGTGAGCGACGCCGAGCTTCGCGCCCCCGGTGCGCCCTGGCGTAAGCCCGAATTTTTTGCGGGCCTCTGGGCGGCAGAGGCCGTGCGTATCGTCAACCACCGGCCGCGCCTCGTGAGAGAAGTCGACGAAAAGACCATCCCCCACGAGCTCGACCTTCTGCGCACCGCCGTTCACACGAATAAGGGCTGCTATCGTGGCCAAGAAACGGTCGCAAAGGTTCTCAATCTCGGCCAGCCGCCTCGGCGCCTCGTGCGCCTCCACCTCGATGGCTCCCAGGACATGCCCGCCCCCGTGGGCGCGGAGGTATTCTTCGGCACAAAGAGAGTGGGAACGCTGACCTCGAGTGCGCTCCATGCCGACGAAGGCCCGGTGGCACTCGCCGTTCTTAAGCGCGCGGTTCCCCACGATGCGGCACTCATCGTCGCCTTTGAGGTCGGCGAGGCGAGTGTGAAACTTGACGCTTCACAGGTCACCATCGTGACCGAGCGCGACCATGGTGAGAGGCCGAAAGCGGCCCAGCTTCGCCGATAGTCAGGAGGAGTCCCCACGTGGACGAGGAGTGGAAGTCCCGCAAAGCGGAGATCTTCGAGGTCCAAGAACGCAATCTGCGCCGGGCTGAACGCGAGGAGCACGAGAAGGCCACCGCGATCATCCTCGACGGGATCAAGCGCTTCCGCGAGGCGGGAATCGAACCGCATCCCTTGCGGGCACTCCCCTACAGGGGTTCGCGCCCCGTGAAAACCACGCATGTCGGTTGGTACCTCAAGTCCGATCGCACGGTCGGCATCGATACCGAGGGCCACTACTACATTCTTTCCGCGCCGGGTGATCTTATGACCAGGATCAAGGGCGCCACGCTCGAGCCGAAGAGCGCACCCCTCATCGTGGGGCGCGGAGGTCGCGATGGCGAATGGTTCGAAATCGACAAGCTCCTTGAGCTGCGCCTCCACGAACCGGTCGCGCCCGCAAGGAGGCCCACGGCGTGAAAAGCCCGAAGCTCAACGACTGGCTACACGCGGGTGCTTCCCGCGCGAGCGATGGCGCCTGGCAAATTCTGCTCGCTGCCTTCACGGCCGCGGCGGCCTACTGGCTCTCCAAGCACCTGTGGGGCCACCCCGCCCCGTTCTACTCGGGTATTACCGCCTTCCTCATCATCGGCCTCACGCTCGAAACGAAGATCCGTAAAAGCATCGACATGAGCACGGGCGTTTTTACGGGAATCATCCTCGGGGAGATTGCGCGTCTCGTGATCGGCTCCGGAACCTGGCAGCTGTTCGTCACGCTTTTCGTTTCGCTCATGCTTGCGCGATTCATCAAAGCGAGCGTCATTTTTTCGATCCAGGTGGGCATCCAGTCCATGATCGTGCTGCTCCTGCCGCAAACTCCCACGATGACGCCCCAGGGCAGGGCCCTCGACGCAATCACGGGCATTTCCCTCGGCCTGCTCGTGCACATCGCTTTTTCCCGGGACCCGCGCCACGAGCAGCGAAAAGCTGCCGACAAGTTCTTCGAGGAACTCAGGAACGCACTCACGAAACTGAGCGAGGCCGCGTTGAAGGGCGATTCGCGACTCGCCACGAAAGCGCTCACGCAGATCCGCAGCACGTCCCAGCGCCACACCGACGCGTGGGCCCTTGCGAACGACACCGCGAACGAACTCACGAGCTACTCCCCCACGCTTCACCGCCACCACGAGCACGTGAACCGGGTCCAGCACCTCCTCGTGGGCAGCGACCGCGCCATGCGCAACGCCCGCGTCATCGCGCGGCGCGAAGTCGAATTCTTGCGCGTCACGCAGCCCCACACCTTCCCGAACCTTGCCGAAGCTCTCACAGCGGCGGTCAACGCGATCGACGAAATTCAGGCCGGGGTCGACACGGAAGCTGACTTCACTCAGGCGAGGCGCAAACTTCGCCTCTTTTGTGCGCACCTCACTCCCGAAACTCTGCTTGCGACGGCGGAGGGAACCGTCGGACGCCTCGGCCATTTCGAAGGCATCTCGCTCGTGATTCAGCTACGCGCCCTCGCGGTTGATCTCCTCGAAGCGACCGGCCTGCCCAGTTCGGACGCCCGCCGTTTCTTGCCCTCCCTCATCGTCGTCGCCGACTCCGACATCGTGGGTCCGCGCCCCATCACGCGCGAGATGAAGGCCGTTGAGCCACCCGCCTCAACGGAAGCACTTGAACTTCTCATCACCGATCGCACCGATCCCGACCGTAAGAGGAAGCCGTGATTACCTACACCATCGCGTACTACCTGTCCCTTGCCCTCGCCGTCATTTTCGTGGCGATCGAGGCATGGGCACTTATCAACGCGCTCCGCTTCCCCGCGAACGCTTACGACGCGGCCTTCAAACGGACAAAGACTTTCTGGACGCTCATGACGGCGGGCGCGCTCGTGATCGGTGTGGTCACGGGCTTTGGCCGAGGGATGGGCCCCTTCACGATCATGCTTCAGGTCATCGGTTTCGTCATGGCGGGAGTGTTCCTCGCCGACGTCCTTCCCGCTTTACGGCAGGTCATGGGCAACGCCCGCGGGCCTCGCTCGCGCTAGTCGGCATCACTTTCTGGGTCGTCACCCATCATCGAGGCACGAACCCGCTCGCCCATGGCGCGCACAACCGCGCGGGCTTCTTCGAGATCATCCGGGGCGAGGGCTCCCGAGTAGTACTCTTCCCAGGCCTGGTGCATGGCTGCGACCGCTCGCTCGCCCTTTTCCGTAATGAAAAGGTGGTTGGAGCGCCGGTCAACCATGTCGGGCACGCGCCCCACGAGCCCATTGACCTCGAGGTCACGAATCGCTGCGCTCGCATTCGAGGGGCGCAGAATGATGTCCTCAGCGACCTTCCCCGGTGTAATGCCCGGGGTGCGCCCGATATGTCGAAGGATCATCGCCTCAACCGTTGAAAGTCCCCGCATGCCCGGAATGTCAACGGTAAGCGCCTGGATGCGGCGGGAAATCAGGAGCATCTCGTCGATAATTTCGACGAGCGGTGTCAGTGTGCGGCGTGTGGCGGACACGGTAACCTTTCTGCTCGGTGGCGGGTCCTCTCCCCGCCCGGGGCACAGCAAGTATGCACCATAAAACCTGGTAAATACTCACTCCCGCGACACCTGGGATTTTACCGCTGTTCACTCTCCGAATCTTCGGATGGATGCTCCCCCGCATCGAAAAGATCGGCTTCGTCGAGCGCGGGAAACTGCCCGGTTTCACCGCGGTCGCGCACGATCGGGATCGCACCGGTGCGCACGTCTTCGAAGCTCTCGCCCTGCAGGATCGTGGGATCAGCAACAACGCCTTTCTCCGCGAGAAGAGGCGCGGAGAGAACCTCGATCTCCTCGGTGCGCGGGCCCTGACGGTAGGTGCGCTCTTCGAGCTTGCGGCTGATCACAATATAGGAGGGGATGAGAAGCGCGATGGATCCGACCCAGGCGAGTGGGGCACCCCATGCAACACCGATGAAGCCGAACGCCGCACCGAGAACGACAGCGGTGAACACGCGCATCACAAGCTCGGCGATACCCGAATAGAAGGGGGGTTTCATGTGCCCGAGTCCCTGAAGAGAACCGCGCACAACGAACAGGATGCCGAGAGTCCAGTAGGCCACCGAGTAGATTTTCAGGGCGTCGTGCGCCATACCTAGCACCACGGGTTGCTCGCTGCCGATAAAGAGTTCCACGAACACGCCGCCGAGCACAAACAGGGCGAGGCCGATCGCGATCGACACGAGGATACTGACGATCAGTGCTTGCCGCACGCCGTGCTTGACGCGTTCTATCTGGCGCGCGCCGTAGTTCTGCGCGACGAATGTCGAGGTCGCAAGACCGAGTGACGCGAGGAAGGTGACGGCGATGCCGTCGACCCTACCGGCAGCCGTAAACGCGGCAACAGCATCGGGGCCGAGGTCATTCAGGCGCACCTGAACGGCGATCGTGCCGATCGCGATCACCGAGGTCTGGAAGCCGAGCGGGAGGCCCAAGTTGAGGTGCTCGCGCAGTTCGGGCATCGTGACTTTCCAGTCGTCGAGGCTCATGTGCAGCACGGGAATGCGCGCGCGCACCCACAGCACGCACAGGAGCACCGACGTGAGCTGCGAGACCGCCGTGGCGAAGGCTGCACCGGCGATACCCCACTCGAGCACGGCAACGAACACGATGACGAGAACAACGTTGAGGAGGCACGCGATCGCGAGAAACACGAGAGGCGTGCGTGAATCGCCCACGGCGCGGATGATGGCCGCGAGGAAGTTGAAGAACACGAGCGTGAACATGAACAGGAAGCTCCAGAACCCGAACGTCACGGCATCGTCCATAAGCTCGGGCGGAGTCTGCATGATCTGGAGCAGCGGGCGAATGAAGATCGTGCCCACGAGAGTCATCACGAGGCTCGAAAGCGCGGAGAGGATGGCGCCGGCCGCAACCGAGCGTCGCAGTCCTTTCACGTCATCCGCACCAAACGCCTGCGCGACGGGAATCGCGAAGCCACTCGTCATGCCCCATGCAAAGCCCGTGATGAGAAACAGGAGGCTCATGCTCGCGCCCACCGAGGCGAGTGCGAGTACGCCGAGGTGGCGCCCCACAACCATGGCATCGACGAACTGGTAGAGCTGCTGCACGACGTTGCCGATCAAAAGCGGCACGGAAAAGAGCACGTTTGCCTTCCACGGCGTTCCCCTCAAGAGGCCCTGCGACTGTGACACGCGTGCTCCGCCTTCCTCGCCCTCCGGATCGTTGAAAACGGATCTAGTCTAGTCGCGCGGGCTCCCGATGCGAGGACAAAGGGCGCTTCCCTCACATTGTGAAACCGCGTCCGCGCCTGATCCTCGGAGGTTCACGGCGTGCGGACTTTCGACCTCCCTACCGGGTGCATGGGTGGCTAGTGTAAAAGGCGCGCGCCCAGGGTGCGCCTTTGAGTCCGACGGTGGCCTGGCAACCGTCGGGCCACATTCGAAAGGCAATCATGGCACTTCCTTCGACCACCGATCCTTCTCGCCGCCGCTACGCGACCGCCCTCCTCGTCGGCCTCATCGGCGGCTTGTTCTCCGCAATCGTGAAGTTTGGCTGGGAGGTGCCGTTCCCACCACGCACACCCGAGCGCAACGCCACCAACCCGCCGCAGCAGCTCCTACAACAACTGGGATTCGGCGAGGACTTCACCCACACGCTCGTTCATTTCAATGGCAACGGCCTGCCAATCATGAGCTTCATCGTCCACTTCAGCTTTGCGATCTTTTTCGCGGTTCTCTACTGCGTTGTTGCTGAGCGTTTCCCCAAGATCACTTTGTGGCAGGGTGCAGCATTCGGCATCGTCATCCACGTCGTTTTCCACGTTCTGCTCATGCCTGCGCTCGGCACGGTGCCCGCGCCGTGGGATCAGCCGTGGCAGGAGCACGTGAGCGAGTTCTTCGGCCACATCATCTGGATGTGGAGTATTGAAATCGTGCGCCGCGACCTTCGCAATCGTTTCACTCACGAGCCGGATCCGTGGGTTGCGCTCGATGCCACGGACGGCGCTCGCTAATGCCGTAGCGCGCTGGCCCGGACGGCCCTCGCACTCTTTCGTTTCGGGGAGTACGTTGGTGGTATGCGCACCATCATCAACGTCATTCTCAATATCATTTGGGTTCTTACCGCCGGGCTTTGGCTGTGGCTCGGGTACATCCTCGCGGGCATCATCGCGTGCATCTTCATCGTCACGATCCCGTTCGGTGTTGCGAGCTTCCGCATCGCGAACTACGTGATCTTCCCGTTCGGTCGCGAAGCCGTGCAGGTGCGGCCCCTTGGCGCGGTGGGAACCCTCGGCAACGTCGTGTGGTTCCTCATCGCGGGCCTGTGGCTTGCGGCAGGCCATGTCGCGACCGCGCTTGCACAGGCCGTGACGATCATCGGCCTTCCGCTCGCGTGGGCAAACCTCAAGCTCATCCCCATCACCTGCTTCCCCTTCGGCAAGGAGATCGTCACGACCGGCGACTCACGCGTGATCTGAGCGCCCGCCTCTACACACTCAGCGACACAAAAGCGCCCCTCCCGCTATCCGGGAAGGGGCGCTTTCGCTACCTCAGACGAGGATCACATCTTGTGGCCAGCCGAGCGGAGGTTCTCGCACGCCTCGACGACGCGCTTTGCCATGCCAGCCTCGGCCTTCTTGCCCCACGAACGCGGGTCGTACATCTTCTTGTTGCCGACCTCGCCATCGATCTTGAGAACGCCTTCGTAGTTCTCGAGCATGTGGCCCGCAACGGGACGCGAGAAGGCGTACTGGGTGTCGGTGTCGACGTTCATCTTGATGACGCCGTTGTCGACGGCTTCCTGGATCTCTTCGAGGGTCGAGCCCGAGCCACCGTGCATCACGAGATCGAACGGCATGTCCTTGCCGTACTTCTCGCCAACAGCCTTCTGGATGTCGAGAAGAATCGACGGGGTGAGGCGAACGTTGCCCGGCTTGTACACGCCGTGCACGTTACCGAAGGTGAGGGCGGTGATGTAGCGGCCGTTTTCGCCGAGGCCGAGGGCTTCGGCGGTCTTGAGGCCGTCTTCGGGGGTCGAGAAGAGCTTCGACTCGTCGACGTCCGCCGAGTAACCGTCTTCCTCGCCGCCGACGACGCCAACCTCGATCTCGAGGACCTTCTTGGCTTCCACGGTCTTCTCGAGGAGGCGCTTCGCGATCTCAAGGTTCTCGTCGACCGGAACGGCCGAGCCGTCCCACATGTGGGAGGTGAACAGCGGGTTCAGGCCCTTGTTGACGCGCTCGTTGAGGTCCCATTCGATGAGGGGCTCAACCCAGGTGGGAAGGTTTTCCTTCGCGCAGTGGTCGGTGTGAACGCCAACCGTGATGTTGTAGTCCTCGGCAACCTCGTGGATGAACTTCGCAAGAGCGATCGAGCCGCGAACGCGGTTCTTCACGGTCGAACCGGAGAGGTACTCGGCGCCGCCGACGGACACCTGAATGATGCCGTCAGACTCAGCTTCGACGAAGCCCTGGAGTGCGGCAATCGCAGTCTGCGAGCTCGACACGTTGATCGCGGGGTAGGCGAACTTGCCTTCCTTCGCGCGGTCGATCATTTCGTTGAACTGTTCCGGGGTTGCAACAGGCATGTGTGCTCCTTCGAGTGGGGATCGCGGGCACCCGTGTACCGCGCAGATCCACGTTGCGTTTGCCCTTTCATTCTTCCACACGTCGCACGGGACGCCCCGAGGATGGGCCCGCTTCCGAGAGAATCATGAGATCCGGGCCACACGAATGCTCGGTGGGGTGCGAGCGGTCCGACGGTTGCTTACTGGTCGGCGTGAGGAATCCGCACGATGAGGCTGTAGGAACCGTCGGCATGCGCCCCCGCATTCACGGTGCCGCCGAGCGCGTTGGCCCTCTCGCGAACACCGCGCAGCCCCATTCCGGAGCCGGGCGCAGGCTCGAAGTCCTCGGGCGGTGCGGTATTGACGACGTCGATGCCGGTGACATGTTCACTCGTCATGAGCGTGATGTGAATGTCGCTTCCGGGTGCGTGCCTGAGCGCGTTGGCGAGCCCTTCCTGGGCGGCGCGGTAGAGGGCGAGTCCGACGGTTGCGGGGACTGCGGGGATCCCCGCCTCTGGCACGGTGAGACTCACGTGGGCGCCGGCATCGCGCGAGCGTTGCACGAGCGCGGGGAGATCCTTGAGCTCGGGCTGCGGGGCCCTCGCGGCATCCTCTTCGCTACCGGTTCCGCGCAGCATCGTGAGGAGGGCACGCATTTCTTGAAGGGCGTTGCGAGAAGTCGCGGCGATCGAGGCAAATTCGGCGCGTGTCGCCTCGTCGAGTTGTGATTCTGCGAGGCGGTAGGGAGCGGTCTGCGCTTGGACGCTGATGACCGACATCGAGTGGGCGACCACGTCGTGCATTTCGCGCGCGATGCGGGCTCTCTCGCTGAGCTCGGCGCTTTCGGCGAAGGCGCGCTCTTGGCGCTCTTCGGCATCGCGGCGTGCCGCCCGCTCACGCGAGACGTCGCGAGCCGAATCGGCGAGCCAGCGAAGCCCGTATCCGAGGGCTCCGCTCACGATCCACATCACGAGCGTGAGGCCAAGGAAGAAGAGGGACCATTGCACAAAGCCCGCGGGATCTGGGGTGGCCACAAATCCCCACACGACCCCCCACGCGAGCCTCACGAATGTTCCTATGACGACGATGACGCTAAACGCCGCGAATGTTGCGGCGCTGCGCCGAATGTTGCGGTGGAGGCTCAGCGTGAAAAGTGCGAGAGCGCCTACCAAGAGGGGAACGTCGGAGCCTGGGACGAGGGCTTGCGTGTAGGACTTCCAGAGTGTGATCACGATCGTGGTCGCGTACGACGCGAAGAAGGGCACGCACACAAACACCGCACCGAGTTTGGGTCTGCGTACGAGCAGAACGAACGCAAGGCCCCAGGCAAGCGCCAGTAGGCCGAAGAAGAGCCCGGTGACGGGAATCGTGAAGAAACCGAGCGCGAGATAGCGCGGCGGGACTTGATTCCACAGAAAGTTGTCACCCGAGATGGTGATGCGAATCGGCGCGATGACCGCGATCACCGCGGTCGCCCATCCCTTGAAGCTGATCGTCGCGAAGGAGTCCCCTTCGAGAATCTCGCGCGCGAGGGTGTTCTCGATACGCGCCGCGAGGTGCAGTGTCAGGGGAAGCAGCGCGAGGACAGCGAGCCCCACGAGGGCGTAGATTGCCGAATCGATAATGCTCAGCGTGCTCGCGTAAGGCTCAAGATCGATTCCGGCGTCGAGCTCACGAACAATGGTGCCGGTGATCCCCGACTCGTACGCCTGGTCGATGAGCGTCACGAACGGGAAGAGAATGCCGCACAAGAGAGCAAAAATCACCTGGCCACCAAGAACAATGGCGCTGCTCACGCGCACGGTGTTCAGAATGAGAGCTTCGCTGAGATAGTCGAGCCACAAACGTAGGTTCCCGAAGAGCCGAAAGTAGTCGGCGAACGAGTGGAACTCGGGAACTTTCGTGCGGAGGTGCAGCAGCTTCTCACCCCGCCACACATTAGAGCGAAGTCGCGTGAGATCCGCAGCGAACCCTCCCGCGAGGAGGATTCCCGGGAGAAACAGCAAACCAATGAGGAAAAAGGCCAAGGCAAAAACGCTCAAAAAACCAAGCGTGAACAGCGCACCACCCAGGAGAAGTCCAAGAACGAGGCTCGGAAACACGTAGAGAAAGTCACGGCCCAGTTGCTTCGCATGCGCTCTGAGCGGCGCTTTCGACCACGGCGCGACCACCTCTGTGCCGCGCTCCTCCGCCACTGTTCTTGTCATGGGTTAACCGTAAAGGTCGAGCGAGGGTCTCCACATCACTCTCGTGTCTCACGCGCACAATACTTCCGGATGAGCCGATATCCGCGTGGGGCAGCTTCCCCTCCCCTACGCTTAAGGCATGAGCGAGAACTCCCCCATCCGCGTCATGATCGCGGACGACCAGCCCATGGTGCGCGCCGGCTTCGAGGCACTCCTCGCGGCCCAAGCAGACATCGACGTCGTCGGGACCGCCGCCGATGGACGCGAGGCCATCGACGTTGCACTCAAGAACCGGCCCGACATCATCCTTATGGATATCCGCATGCCGAACCTCGACGGGCTCGCCGCAATGGAGGAGATTTTCCGCGCGGGCCTCGACCCTGCGCCACGCACCATCATCCTCACGACCTTCGACGCCGACGACTACGTGTTTACTGCCCTCAAGGGCGGCGCGAGCGGCTTCCTCCTGAAAGATGCCGAGGTGGACGAGCTCGTCGACGCCGTGCGAAAAGTCCATCGCGGTGGCGCGCTTCTCGCCCCGTCCATTACGCGAAAAGTGATTGAGGATTTCGGAGCGTTTGCGCGCAGCCAGCGTCGGACCGACCCCGCCCTCACCGAGGCCATCGCCTCCCTCACGGACCGCGAGCGCGAAGTTGCCCGCCTCGTTGCCAAGGGCCTCTCGAACGCCGAAGTGGGCTCCACGATGTTTCTCGCGGAGCCCACCGTGAAAACCCACGTGTCCCACATTCTGCAAAAACTCGGCCTTCGTGACCGCACGCAGATCGTCGTGGCCGCCTATGAATCGGGACTCGTAGAAATCGGGGAAGACTGAGCGGGGCTCAGACCTCTTCGACCTCGGCTTCGTCAAACGTCGAAGTGTCGATCACGAAGCGGAAGTGCACGTCGCCCCTGACGACGCGATCGTAGGCCTCATCAACGTCGTTCACGCCGATGACCTCGATCTTCGCGCCGATGTTGTGCTCTCCACAGAAGTCGAGCATGTCCTGCGTCTCGGGGAGCCCGCCAATGTTCGAGCCTGCGAGAACTTTGCGACCGCCCGTGAGGGCACGGGTCGGGATCGGCATGCCCTCGGGAGGAAGTCCCACGAGCACCATTTTCCCGCCCGGCTTAAGCAAATCCATAAAACCCGGGAGGTCGAACTCTGCGCTGATCGTGTTGAGAATGAAATCGAACTTACCCTTGTGGGTCTCGAAGAAGTTCTCGTCCTCACCGGTCGCGAGGAGTTCCTTCGCGCCAAGCTCAAGCGCGTCCGCTTCCTTCTTACGCGAGCGCGAAATGACGCTCACCTCGGCGCCTTTCGCTGCGGCGATCTGGACGCCCATGTGGCCGAGACCGCCGAGACCTGCGACTGCGACCTTCTGGCCTTCGCCGACCTCCCACGTCGCCAGCGGCGAGTAGGTCGTGATGCCTGCACACAGGAGGGGCGCGGCCACGTCAAAGTCGAGTGAATCGGGGATGCGGCACACGAAACGCTCGCGCACCGTGACCTTTTGCGAGTAGCCGCCCTGAGTGACGGTACCGTCCTCGTCAATCGAGTTGTATGTGCCGATCGCTCCATTGAGGCAGTTGTTTTCAAAGCCCTTCTCGCACTGCTCGCATTCGCCACACGAGCCGACGAGGCAGCCGACGCCCACGCGATCGCCAACCTTGTACTTCTTGACGTCGGGGCCGACGGCTTCCACAACGCCAGCAATCTCGTGGCCAACGGCGAGGGGGAATTTCGCGGGGCCCCACTCGTTTCGGATCGTGTGAATGTCGCTATGGCACACGCCCGCGGCCTTGATGTCGATGAGAACATCGGTGCCCTGCGGCTCGCGGCGTTCGATATTGACCACCTTGAAGGGCTCTTCCGGGCCGGTCTTTTGGAGGGCTTTCACGGTAATGCTCATGGTGTGCTCCTAACCATGGATCGGGTGTTCGGCGGTTCGCGCCGTTGCCCTTTCACCCTACTTCCCAGGTCAGAATCCTTTCTGACCACGAAGACACGCGGTGAAGCTAGCGCGTGAGGTCGCGCGGGACGTCGACGTGCTGCGTCACCCACGTGTGCATCACGATCGCCGCGGCGTGCCCCACGTTGATCGATCGAGTGCTACCGAACTGGGAGATCCCGACCGTGAGCTCGGCGGCCTCAAGCAGCGGCGACGACACTCCCCCGCCCTCTTCGCCGAACACGAGCACGGCGTTTTCTGGAAGGCGGGTGTGTTCGAGGGGCACGGCGCCCGGAACGATATCGACCGCAACGACCGCCCGGCCGTTGGCGTGGGCCCACGAGAGGAACTCCTCGGGGCTCGCGTGATGAAATTCGTGCTGGTAGCGATCCGTGACCATCGCTCCGCGCCGATTCCATCGTTTCTTGCCCACGATATGAAAAGCCGCGACTCCGAACGCGTTCGCCGTGCGCACGATCGACCCGATGTTGAAATCGTGGTCGATGTTCTCGATCGCCACGTGCAAATCGTTGCGGTGATGAGCGTCAAGATCCGCGACGATCGCCTCGCGGCGCCAGTACCGGTAGCGGTCGGGAACGTTCCGACGGTCGCCGGCCTCAAGCAGCGCCGGATCAAAATGAGGCTCCTTCGGCCACGGGCCTTCCCACGGGCCGACGCCAACCTCGCGCTTTTCGGTCATGAGTTCGTGCGTTCGCGCATCTGTTCAGCGTCGTCGGGATCGGGCAGGCCGAGCCGCTTGCGGCGGCGCTCGCGGAGAATGAGCTTCACGAAGAAGTAGAGCACCACGAGAATCACGAGCACGTAGCAGACCTTCGAGAAGATGTCCGTGTAGGGCTCGATCACGTGCCATTGCGTGCCGAGGAAGTAGCCGAACGCGAGGAAGATCGAGTTCCATATCGCGCTTCCCAAGGCCGTCAGCAGTGTGAACATGGGAAGCTTCATCGCAAACATGCCCGCGGGGATCGAAATGAGCGAGCGGATGCCCGGGATGAAGCGCCCGAAGAACACGCCCTGCATGCCGTGCTTATCGACCCAGGCGTTCGTTTTCTCGTAGTCCTCGACGTTGATGAGGGGGAGCTTAATGAAGAGGGTGCGCGTGCGTTCGGGGCCAAGGATGCGACCGAGACCATAGAGGATGTAGGCGCCGAGAGTCGAGCCGATCACCGACCAGAGAAGCAGCACCCAATACGAATGCTCGCCGGTGCCGGCCGTCACTCCCGCGAGCGGGAGGATCACCTCCGAAGGGATCGGCGGGAACACGCATTCGAGCAGCAGCAGAAGCATCACGCCGATGCCCCCCATCGAACTCATGATGCTGATCGCCCATTCAACGACGTTCACGTCAGATCCCTCCTCCTCATGCGCCTAGGCGCGTGCGCGCAACCGTCCCAGTGTACGTGCCCCGGTGCGCCCACTAGTCGTTCGACGAAGCGTCCTTGTGGGCCTTGCCGCTCGTTTTTGCCTTGAGTTCCGACGCTTTCTCCGCGATCTCGCGCTTCACGATCTCGTGGATCGTAGGCTTCGGTGCCTTTTCATACAGCTCCTCGATCGCGGCCTTAGCCTTCTCGAGGAAGACGGTGCGACGCAGCTTAAGCGAAGGCGTCACGAGATTCGGATCGGCAAGGTTCGCCTTCACGAGCGCAAACTTCTTGATGCGTTCCGTGCGCGACACGTCGAGGTTGGCGTTCTCGAGGTAGGGCAGAATTTCCGCGATGAGCTTCGGGTTCTCGATGATTTCGATATCGTCGCCGCCATTGTCGCCGTCTTCCGATTGCTGGATGAGCAGCGCCGTAAGGTACGGGCGATCATCGCCCACGGCGACCGCGTAGGCCACGCTCGGATGCTGCTCGACGGCGCCTTCCCACCCCGCTGGCTCAATGGTCTTTCCGCCAGAGGTCACGATCACGTCCTTGGAACGGCCACTGAGGGTAAGGCGGCCGGAGCTATCGAGGCTTCCAAGATCGCCGGTTCGCAAGAAACCGTCGGAATATGCCGCCGCCGTGTGCTCAGCATTCCTGTACCCAGGCGAAACCCCGGGACCCTTCGCGAGCACTTCCCCTTCTTCGCTAATGCGAATCGTGGTGCCGGGAACGGGAACGCCCACACTCCCCGCGGTGAGGTCTCCCGGGCGGTTCGCGGCGATCGGAGCGGTCGTTTCCGTGAGGCCGTACCCTTCGATGATCGGGATACCGAAGCCGCGAAAAGCGAGCGCGAGCGATGGGTGGAGTTTCGCACCCCCGCACAGAATGTAGTGGATGTTTCCACCGAGCAAGCGGCGAATCGTGCGATAAAAAAGGCGTTCGTAAAGGGCACGCTTCGCGGCGAGGCGCAACGGGAGTTTCGGGCGCTCGCGCTCGTGGAAGCCCTCGCCGATCATGCCGATTCGCACCGCGGTCTCACGCGCGTCCTTCCACAGGCGCCCCACGTGTTTCTTATCGGCTTGCGCGGCCACGGCGTTGAGGATTTTCTCAAGCACACGCGGCACGACCATGACGAACGTCGGGCGGATCTCCGTGAACGTGGGAATGATGCGCGAGGTATCCGAAAGGTGAGCAACGCGCATGCCAAGCGCCAGGCAAATGAGCTGAACGCCGCGCGCAAGCACGTGCGAAAGCGGAAGGAAGAGGATCGTGGAACCGCGCTCGTTGAGCACGTCCCCGTGCGACACGCCAATGTTCTGGAGCTGAGCCACGAAGTTGCCGTGCGTGAGCTGCACACCCTTCGGGTCGCTCGTGGTCCCCGAGGTATAGACGATCGTCGCGATGTCCTCGAGCATGCGGGACGTGCGGGCGCTTTCGAGATCGGCGTCGCTCACGGGCGATTCCGGTTCGCGCTTCACGAGGTCGCTTATGCATTCGTAGTCCGGGGTGCGCTCCATGGTCCATACACGATCCGCGCCGCCGAGGGCACCCGCGAGTGCCTCGGCCTGTTGTGCGGTGCCGGCAACGGCGCGTGTGATCCCCGCGTCTTCAACGATCGCCTTGACCTGGGATGGGGCGCTCGTGTCGTAGATCGGCACGACGATGGCACCGGACCAGAGTGCAGCGATATCGGCAAGCACCCATTCGTAGCGCGTGGGGCCCATGATCGAGATTGCGTCACCCGGCTTGAGACCCGCGGCGATGAAGTGCCGCGCAAGCGCACGTGCGGAAGTGAAAAACTCCTTGGTGGTGACGTCGCTCCACGTGGTCGCTCCAGCGGCGTCTGTACCAGTTGGAACCTGGAACGCGATATGGCCCGGCGCCTCGCTCTCACGGTTCACAAAGAGGTCGGTGAGGCGCTCGACGCCGTTCGGCTCAACGAGAAGTGGGCTTGTGTATTCGCGCAAGGAAGTAGGCATGAAAACGGTGCTTTCGCGTCGGATACGGAACCGTAGGCTACGGAACCGTAACTAGTCTAAAGGGTCGAGAGCACGCCAAACATTCCTCACGCCCGTAGACCGCAATTCCAGGGGAAACTCCGGGGCGAAACGGTACATTGGCGACATGACCTTCAACCCCAATTCCGAGATTCGCTCCGATAACACCCGCCGCCGTTCGGGTGGCGGTGGCATGCGCCGCGGAGGGGCGATCGCCCTCGGTGGCGGCGGCCTCGGCACGCTCGTTCTCGTCATCGTGATGCTCTTCCTTGACGTCGACCCGTCAATGCTTCTTGGTGGCGGCCAGGCCCCCGCTCCAAGCTCTCAGCAGCAGCCCCAGCAGGGAGCTGTTCTCGAGGAATGCCAGACCGGTGCCGATGCGAACGAGAACGACGACTGTCTCGTGCAAGCAACCGTTGAATCCGCCGACTCACTGTGGGCCGGCCAGGCCGAGGAGGCCGGGTTCCAGTTCCAAGAGCCACAAGCGGTGGTGTTCACCGACTCGGTCAACACGGGCTGCGGCCCCGCGACCTCCGCGACGGGCCCGTTCTACTGCCCCGCCGATTCCACGATCTACGTGGACACCTCGTTCTATGAGCAGCTCAGTTCACGTTTCGGGGCGAGCAGCGGCCAACTCGCGAAGGCCTACGTCGTGGCACATGAGTACGGGCACCACATCCAGAAGCTTGACGGCACGATGCAGCGCATCGATCGCTCGGGAACAGGCCCCGACTCGGATCAGGTGCGTCTCGAGCTTCAGGCCGACTGCTACGCGGGCATGTGGGCGCACCATGCGGCAACCACGGTTGATGACGAAGGCACGACGATGCTCGAGCCCCTTACCGACAAGGACGTTGACGACGCCCTCAGTGCCGTAAGCGCCGTGGGCGACGACCACATCCAGGGCGAGGTCACGGGCGGCCAGGTCATGCCCGACACGTGGACACACGGTTCCTCCGAGCAGCGCCGGAACTGGTTCGTGAAGGGCTACAACGAGGGAACCTCCAAGGCCTGCGACACGTTCGCCGTGAACCAGCCGTAGAGCCGAGGCACAACTCCTCCCATCGCTGTGGAGGGAGCACGGAAAGGGCGAGGTTAGTCCCGACGCTTGCGCAGCAACCGATCGACGACCGACCTACGCGCGGCCGCTCGCTCCACTTTATGGACGCGCACCCTGTTCATCGCTTGCGCAATCGGCTCACTTTGGAGGGCACGCCTAATTGCCTTCGGCGTTGCCTTTTCAAGGGCCTCAGAGTTGTAGGCGAGCGACGGAATCGAGACAACCTCACCCGCCGAAACATCCTTGAGAGCGTGCTGCACCACGAATGGCGCCTTGAGCCACGTCACGCGCGGCGCACCATCCATATTGACGGCGGCGTTGTGGTGACTTTCCGTGTGCACAAACCCGGGAATCAGCACGGTCGCGCTCACGCCCGTCCCTTCGAGTTCTTGGGCGAGATACTCCGTGAAAATGACCACCCAGCTCTTCGCCGCCGCCGAGAGGTTTGTGGCGGTAAAACCCGCCATCGACGACACGTTAAGGATTGCGCCGGACCCCTTGCGCGTCATTGCTGTTGCCGCAGCGTGCGCGAGGATTAAGGTCGCGCGCACATCAAAATCGACCTCTTCGAGAAACTCCTCGATTTCCCCCTCCAGAAAGGACGCGCGCACCGAGTGCCCCGTGTTATTCACGAGCAGGCCGATGGGGTCCACGGGATCAAGCAAGCGGCGCGCCACACGCTCAACATCGGCCTGAACGGAGATATCCGCCGGAAGGATGTTCACGCGTACGCCGGACACCGCCTCAATCTGGGCGGCGACGGCGGCGAGGCGATCTTCATTTCGGGCCACGAGCACGAGGTCGTGACCGCTGCCGGCGAGCTGCCACGCAAATTCGAGGCCGAGGCCGGAGGTTGAGCCGGTGACGAGCGCGAGAGTCATGCCCTAAGCGTATCCACGCGAACCTTCGTGCACCCATAGGATGGGCACATGCGAATCGCCACCTGGAACATCAACTCTCTTCGCGCGCGCATGCCGAGGCTTCTCGAGGTCATTGATCGCCGCGATATCGACGTCATCGCACTCCAGGAGATCAAAGCCAAACCCGAGCAGCTTAACCTCAGCGGCCTCACCGAGCGCGGCTTCGAGGTTGCCGCCCACGGCCTGAACCAGTGGAACGGCGTGGCCATCGCCTCACGCGTAGGCCTTCGCGAGGTGCGCCGCGAGCTCCCTTCCCTTCCCACGTGGGGCGAGGGAGCCGATGCCGTGGTGGAAGCACGTGCGATCGGCGCTGTCGTGGGCGAGGCCGCCCGCGATTCGAAGCCTCTCGAGCTGTGGAGCCTCTATATTCCGAACGGACGCGAACTCGACCATCCGCACTACCCCTACAAGCTCGCGTGGCTCGAGGCTCTTCGAAAGTACGGCGCGGCGCGTCTCACCCCGACCGGGCCCGGCGAAGATTCCGGAGAACGTTCGGCGACGCTCTTCGCTGGCGACTTCAACGTTGCCCCAACCGATGCCGACGTGTGGGACATCGCGGCGTTCGAAGGCAAAACCCACGTGAGTGCCCCCGAACGCGAGGCAATTGCCGCGATCGAAAAGGCCGGCTACACCGACCTCACGCGCGACTGGCTCGACGCCCCGGGCACCTTCACCTACTGGGATTACAAGGGGCTCAAGTTTGCGAAAAAGCAGGGAATGCGCATCGATTTCCTCTTCGGCTCGCCCGCCGTGCACGAGGCTACGACCGGGGCAATGATCGATCTCGCCGAACGTGCGGAAAAGTCGACGAGCGATCACGCGCCCGTGATCGTCGACGTGCACCTCTAGGGGCGGCGAGGCGAAAGTGAGCGTCGAAAACCTCCCGCAGCCTCGTTAGTGACGCCGCCGCGCGCGGTGCTGAATCTCAAGCATGTGCTGCGTGCGAGACATCGCGACCATGCTCGAGTCAATGAGGCTCGGGTGTGCGCCCGTAAAAACGCGCAGCTCGTAAGCCTGCGCGAAGGCCGTCAAGGCGAGGTCATAGTGGCCGGCCGTGAAGAGCGCTTTGCCGAGATGCTGGTGAAGAACGGACTCCCAGGCGGTGCCGCGGCATTCTTCGAGCAGCACGCGGTAGTCGGCAATCGCCTGATCGGTTTCGCCGAGGTCTCTGCGACAATCGGCGAGGATCGCCCGCAAACGTACCGATGAAGGGCGCTCAGCGAGCATGACTTCGCAGCGCTCGCGAGCCGTCACGGGGTCACCGCTCCACAAGGCCCGAATCACCTCTCGCGCATAGTCGTGGGCGAATTCTCGCTCGAAGGCTTCGAGGTCGTCGATCACGGGGCGCAGCGTTATGGGGTCGATATGCCAGCCTGATTCCCCACCGGGAACAGAGGGGGCCCTGAGCGGCCCCTCGGAGGGCTGCTTAGCGCGCATGAGCGCTGCTTCCTGCATAGGCGCGTTCCTCTTTCGTGCTTGTGCGCGGCGATGACCGTGAGAGAAGCGGGGTGTGGGGAAGAGAATCGGGCCAAAAAGGAGGCGCCCTTTCGAGCGCCTCCCGGGGCCGATCCGGGATCAAGCGTGCACTTGGTGGTGTGGTATCCGCTTTCGACGAATCCGCACCGGTCCAAACGTGGACCACTCGCACGTGGGTTTCGAATCATTCCCTTGCTTTGTGATGCCCACCACTCTACACGCTCATTGTGACCCACGCAACCCTCGCCGGGAAAAAATTTCACCTCTCCGTTCGCACTCCACATCACGCTCCGCTCCACAAGATTGGGCTGGCCCTAGAACGGACCTTCTGTGCCGCGAAACATAGAGGCATGACACATGCCTTTCCTCGAGTCGCACACGGGCGTCGCAACGCTTCCACATTTGTGAGTCGCGTAGCCGGCGAAGCCCCATTTGCCACGCACGAGCCTTCGCATGACGCTATCGCGTGGCTCGGCGAAAACCTCTCCCTCGAAACTCTCGTGCGCGACCTCATCCAAGCAACAGGCTTTGACTTCGCCGCAGGAGACCTCCCGCGCGGGCACGTGCGCGCAGTCGTGTGCGAGGTCTCCCTCCTGGAAAAGGCCACCGAAGCCTTCCCCGCTCTACCTCTCATCGCCGTCTGCGAAGGCGAACCCAGCTCGCACGAATACAAGCGGGCTCTCGACCACCGTGCACGCGCTCTTCGCACCCTGCCGTCGGAGTCGGCCGAACTTCTCGGCGACCTTTCCGCACTCGCCGCGGCCTCGGAGGAAAGCCGTATCCTCGCGTGCCTTCCGGGGCACGGCGGCGCGGGGGCCACCTCCCTCGCGGTCGCGCTCGCTCTCGCCGCATCGAAGCGGGGTGCCCCAGCCACGCTTGTGGACGCGGATCCGCATGGCGGCGGGATCGACACGCTCGTGCAGGCTCGACACGTGGAGGGTGCACGGTGGAGCGACCTGGGCGGGGCAGGAGGCACGACGGATGCTCAGGTGCTAGTTGAGGCTCTCCCTCTCGTTGACGGCTACCGACTCCTCACTTTCGCTGGCACGCCCGGTGAAACAGTGAATGTGCAGGCGCTCGAAAGCCTGCGCGCCGCACCCGGCACGCTCATTTTGGACGCGCCACTGCGGGCCGGAGTCGCAGCGCATTTCAGTCCCGATATCGCGCTCGTCTCGCTCCACCCGAGCGAACACGCCCTCGCCGCGACCGAGCGTACCCTCGAGGCTCTGCGCGAGGCACATCCACGCACGCGCATAGGGATCGCCCTGCGCACTCGCCGGCGCGGCGAGGCCTACCGTGCGCGCGACATCGCCGACCACTTCGGGCTTCCCGTCATGCTCAGCTACCGGAACGCACGCGAGGGTTTCGTTCCAGGGCTCGATCGCGACCGCAAAGGGATCGAGGCCGCGTGCACGCGTTTCCTCGCGACGCTCGCGGGATCCCGACTTTCCGGAGTGCAATCATGATCCTCACCGACGAACTCCTCGCTCGCGTGCACGAATCACTGCGGGAGGAGCCAGGCACGATCGATGCCCGCCGCATTTCACGCATCGCCCAGGCCCACGGTCTCATCCTCGATCGCGCGGGACTTCTCGAGCTCACCGATCAGGTGCGCCATCACCTCGAAGGCCTCGGGCCCCTGCATACCCTCGCCGCGGAGGGAGTGAGCGACATTCTCGTCAATCCCGATGGCAGCGTGTGGGTGGATTCAGCTCACGGTCTCGAGCGCACTGATCTCACGCTCACCGCGAGCGAGGCGCGTGCTCTCGCGACCCGACTTGCCTCGCTCGGGAACCGCCGCCTCGACGACGCGATGCCGTGGGCCGATGCGCAGCTTCCCGGCAACCTCCGCTTCCACGGTATGCTCCCCCCGCTTTCGGCGGGCGGTGCGAGCATAAGCCTGAGGCGCGCCGCCGCTCTCCCCTTCTCACTGAAGGCCCTCGAAGCCTCGGGCACACTCACGCCGTCCGGGCGGGCACTGGTTGAGGCAATTATCCACGCACGTCTCTCCTTTCTTGTGAGCGGCGGCACCGGTAGCGGGAAAACGACTCTGCTCGGGGCGATGCTCGGTGCCGTGGATCCCCGCGAACGGGTCATCATCGTGGAAGACGCCACCGAACTGCGACCCGCGCACCCGCACGTGGTTCACCTTCAGGCGCGTCACGCGAATGCCGAGGGCATGGGCGAGATTAACCTCGCGACCTTGATCCGGCAGTGTCTGAGAATGCGCCCCGACCGCATTGTCGTGGGCGAATGCCGTGGAGAGGACATCCGCGAGCTCCTCCAGGCACTCAACACGGGGCACGAGGGCGGGTGCGGAACCCTTCACGCGAATACCGCAGCAGATGTTCCCGCGAGGCTCGAGGCCCTCGGGGCTCTCGCCGGACTCGATCCGCTCGCGCTCGCCTCACAGGCTCTTTCGGCGATCACTGTCGTGTTACACATGCACCGTTCACTCGACGGTCGTGCGCTTTCCACGATTGCCATTCTGCAACGCGGGGGCGATGGACGACTCGAGTGTGTTCCAGCGGTGAGCTTTGGTGCACGAGAGCGTCGGTTCCCGGCTTTCGATGCGCTCGAAGCCCGACTCGCGCACGGAGGTGCCCTATGAAAAGCGGGGCGTTGCTCTCGGACGATGCCCTCGCTGGGCTGCTCGACCACGTAGCGATGGCTCTCGGGGCTGGCGTGACGGCGCCGCACGCGTGGTTGGCGGTCGCAAAAGCCACGCGTACGCCGCGTGAGAAGCAGTTCGCCGAAACGATGGCCCGTATCCCACCGGCACTTGTGCAGCGGATGAACGGCGCCCTCAACGCTCCTCGGGAAGCGGTGCGTGCGGTTGTGCTCTGTCACGTGATGTGTGAGAGCACGGGGGCGCCGCTTTCGGGTTTGCTCACTTCGCTCGCGAACGGGCTTCGCGATTCTTCCGACGCTGCCCGGGCCCGCAGCGCCGCCTTCGCGGGCGCGAAGAGCACAGCTCGCGTTCTCATGGTATTGCCACTCTTCGCGATTGGCCTCGGTTATGCCATGGGCGCGGATCCGCTGCGAGTGCTTCTCACGTCGAGGCATGGCATGCTCATGCTGAGCACCGGTGTGCTGCTCACCGCGATTGGTTTCGCGTGGATGAACCGCATGCTCGCCGTCGCGCGCGGTGTGAGTGCCGACATCGATCCGCTCATCGTGATCGATTTGATCGCGAGCGTCGTCCACTCGGGGATCCCGCTTTCGTCGGCCTGCATGCGCATAGGCGAAGCCCTCGAGAACACGCCCCCGGGTCCCGCGCTTCTCGAGGCGGGGCGCGCTCTCGCTCGCGGCATGCCACCCGAAGGCGCGCTTTCCACGCTCGAAGGAGACTTAGCGGTGCTCACGAGCGCCGCCAGCCTCTCCCACGCCACAGGCGCGCGTCTTGCGCCGATCCTTTCTGCCGTCACGCGCGATCGACGCCGTGCACGCGTGCGCGAGGTCGACGAGGCCTCCGCAAAACTCGCCGTGCGTCTCGTTCTTCCCACGGGAATCACGATCTTGCCCGCATTCGTGTTGCTCGGAATTGTCCCGATCATTACGGATCTCGTCACCACACACTTCGGCCGCATCTGGCCGTAGGCGCGCGGCGACCGCCGTTGCGCAGCACAAAAGAATCCTTGAAGGGGGATACATCAATGACCGATACGACTACTCACACCAAGCCGAATAGCGCCTCACTTCGTGAAACTCTCGCGGATGACACGGGAGCGACGACCGCAGAATACGCAGTCACGATCGTCGCTGCGTGTGCTTTTGCCGCGCTCTTGTTCGCCGTGCTCACGAGCGGCGAAATGCAGGGCATTCTCACGAGCATTATCCAGGGCGCCCTCCACTCGGCGAGCTGAGCATGGTACCGGAAACCGAGCAACGTGCCCGACCGCTTAGGCGAGCACTTCGAGCGGATTCCGGTGCGGCCACGGCGGAGACGGCGGTGGTGCTCATCGCCGTCTTCGCTCTTCTCGCACTGATCGTCTCACTCGGAGGGCTCTTCGTGAGCCACGCACGCCTATCAGAAGGCGCTCGCACCGCGGCGAGGGAAATGATGATCTCCGCAGATCCCCAGGGAGCGATCGCAAAGGCGAAAGTCGTGAGCGGTGACGGGGCATCATTCAACATCAGCACAAGCGGCGATTGGGTCACGGTCAATGCTCATGCGACGTGGCGCGTGGGCGGGCCCGTCCTCGGTATGACATTTCCGCTTGAGGCCAGCGCTCACACGCGACTCGAGCCGCATCTGGTGAGGAACGGGCCGTGAGGGCGCGCCTCAGCGAAGAGCGTGGCAACGCTACCGTGACCGCACTCGGGGCCATCGCGATTACCTCCGCCATCCTCACTGTGCTCGTCACGCTTGGAATAGTCCATCAAGGCCGGTCGCTAGCCGCCTCAGCCGCCGAGCTTTCGGCGCTTTCGGCCGCTGATGCGCTCGCAGGTGGCGGCGCCGCCGGCGAGGCGTGTGCAGTTGCCCTTGAGGTCGCCGAGAAACACGGAACGATTCTCGAAAGCTGCGAGACGCAAGGTTTCGAGGCGCGGATAGCGGTCGCCGTAAGGGTGCACATCCCGCTACTCGGGGCTCAAAGCCTCACCGAGTTGGCGCGTGCCGGCCCAGCTCCCGCAGAACCGTGAGCGCACCCACCTTGCTGAGGGGGTCGTTACCATTGCCGCATTTCGGGGACACAATGCACGCGGGGCAGCCCGCCTCGCATTCGCACGCCTCGACCATGTCGGCGGTCGCACGAACCCATGCGGGGGCGCTCTCGTAGGCGCGTTCGGCAAAGCCGGCTCCGCCTTGCGCGCCGTCGTACACAAAGATCGTGGGTTTTTCGGTGTCGGCATGCAGAGCGGTAGACACGCCGCCGATGTCCCACCTGTCGCAGGTCGCAAGAAGCGGCAGCATGGCTATTTGGGCATGCTCAGCTGCATGCAGCGCACCTGGGAAATCGGCTTCCTCGAGGCCCCACGCGTGGAGGAGGTCGGCGGGGATCTCGAACCACACGGCTTTCGTCGCGAGGGTGCGCGCGGGCAGGTCAAGCGGGTATTCGCCGAGCACAGCGGAGGTGTAGATGTCACGCACCTGGTAACCGGTGACCTGGTCGGTGACCTCGACTTGCCCGAAGCACACGTCGATGTCACCCCACCGTTCACTGCGCTCGACCTGGCGCACGCTGATCGACGAGGTCTCTTGCGGCTGGGTGGTGTGCTGCGGGCTCTCCCGACGCACCATCGCGACGGCGTTCTCCACATCGAGGTGATTCACGACGTAGCTCGTACCCTGGTGGAGGTACACCGCGCCGTCGTGCACGTGCTGGTGGGCGCTCGCGCCATCGACCGTACCGATGAGCTGCCCGCTGGCTTCGTCCACGATCCTCACTCTCTCACCTCCGCTCCCCCGCAGGTCGGTGAGGTCGTGCGGCCGCTCGTCAAGCGTCCAATACCAGCCGTGAGGCCGACGCCTGAGGATGCCCCGCGCCGCCAAGTTTTCGAGAAGCTCCCTGCTCGTGGGGCCGAAGATCTCTTCCTCCCCATCGCGGATGGGGATCTCCGCCGCGGCTGAACACAGGTGCGGGGTCATGACATAAGGGTTGGAGGGATCGAACACGGCAGCCTCAACTTCGGCGCCGACGATCATCTCGGGGTGGTGCACCACGTACGTGTCGAGCGGGTCCTCGCGGGCGATAAACATTGCGAGGGCATCGCGAGCGTGAGCTCCGTGAGAGCGCCCTGCACGCCCGAATTGCTGCCACAGCGATGCTCGCGTTCCCGGCCATCCAGTGACGAGTACGGCATCGAGCCCTGAAATGTCGATGCCGAGCTCGAGTGCATTGGTGGAGGCGAGGCCCACGAGCTCCCCCGAGCGCAGCGCCTGCTCGAGAGCGCGACGTTCCTCGGGAAGGTATCCGCCTCGATAGGCCGCGATGCGCGTCGCACGATCGGCAAGCAACGCGGATCCTGTCGCTTCCGCCGCGGCGTTCACCGCGCGCTGTGCGCCTTTCGCGACCAGCTCGCTTGAGCGCCGCGAACGCGTGAAGGCGAGCGTTTGCGCCCCTTCACACACGAGATCACCGAGCAAGGCCCCCGCCTCGGTGGGGGCTGGGCGCCGTCGGACCTCCACGTGGGCTTTCACCCCGGCCTTTGCGGCCTGCTCGCGCTCCGCCTTCGCCCTGCGTGCGGCCTCGCGGGCATCCTCCCCCTCGTCAAGATCGGCGATGCCCGGCTCCCACAGGGCGATCGTGAGGGGATTCTTTGGCGAGCCGTCCTCGGTGACGGCCGTGACGCTACGCCCCACGAGCCTGGAGGCGCTCACCTCGGGGCTCGCACTCGTCGCGGAGGCGAGCACGAACGTGGGGTTCGCCCGGTAGTACTCGGCGACCCGCGCGAGACGCCGCATAAGCATCGAGACGTGCGCCCCGAACACGCCGCGGTACACGTGGCACTCGTCGATGATGATGTAGCGAAGCGTGCGGAAGAACGGAATCCAGTGCTCGTGGCCGGGAAGGATGCCGTAGTGGAGCATGTCGGGGTTCGTGAGCACGAGGTTGCCATGTCGCCGCACCCATCGCCGCTGGTCGAGCGGGGTGTCGCCATCGAACACCGCTGCACGAACCTCCCGCAGATTCGCCTCGCGCACGAGGCGTTCAATCGAGGTGAACTGGTCGTAGGCGAGAGCCTTGGTGGGGGCAATGTAGAGGGCGCTCGCTCGCCTTGCCGCGGGGTCCTCGCGGCGCGCTTGAATGTCGGTAAGCGCCGGCATGAGGTAGCCGAGTGACTTCCCCGACGCGGTTGAGGTCGCGATGACCGTGTCGCGGCCCGCATGAGCGAATTCGGCGGCCTGCGCTTGATGCCACCACGGCCGCTCAACCCCGTGAGCTTCGAGAGACGTGCGCAGCGAAGAGTTCACCCATCGCGGCCACTCGGCGAAGCGGGCTTCGCGCGCGGGGCGATGTTCAACGAATCTAAGCGAGTCGGTGCGATGCGGTGGCGCCGAAAGGTGTGCGAGCGCGCGCTCCGCATCGAAAGCCTCGCCTTTCACGTGCCGCCTCCACTCATCTTCGCTCCACTCACGCGGTACGCCACAATGGTAGGCATGAGCACGGCACAAACGAGCAGCACTCTTCCCCCGACGCCCACGATCGACCCCGTTCTCCTTGCGCGACTGCGCGCCGACCTCGCCTCGGCGCGCTACACCGCCGATGGCATTGACGAGATCCTCAGTGCCCCCGCCCGGGCAGCGCTCGAGCGCGAGAACCCGATCCCGGCGTTGCGCGAGCTCGGTCCGCTCGCCGAACGCGGCACCGCGAGCGCGACCCTCATGCGTCTGTTTACGCTCGGTCGCACCGCCACGCGCACCGAACTCGACCGCGCACTCCCGCACGTGCGCACCGAGGGACTTCTTGCGCTCGGCCTCGTGCGGGAAGTGGGCAGCGAAAAGTCCGACGCCACCTCAGCTTTCACCGCGACGTTTGATCTTCGCCCGTACCAGGCCACCGATGATTTCGGCGACATCCTCTGGTGGATCGTTTCCGATCTCGGCGAACTCGCGACGGGACGCGCGCTGGAGGGCGAGCATGTTCTCGGTATCGGCGGGGCCACCTCGACTCTCATCGCGATCACGCCGCGCGCCAAAGTCACTCGAGCCCTCGATCTCGGCACCGGCTGCGGCATTCAGGCGCTTCACGCGGCCCGCCACGCGGAGCACGTCGTTGCGACCGACATCTCCGAACGTGCGCTTACGCTCACCGAGTTCAATGTCGCCCTCAATCGCGCCACTCTTCCCGCGGGCCACGTGATCGAGACCCGCAAGGGCTCGATGCTCGAACCCGTGAGCGGCGAAACCTTCGACCTCATCGTCTCCAATCCCCCGTTCGTGATCACGCCCCGGGTGGCGGGCGTCGAAACGTGGACTTATCGCGACGGCGGCGCGGAGGGCGACACGCTCGTGGCGAGCCTCCTTTCCGAAATCGACGACTATCTCGCGCCAGGCGGCATCGCCGCGATGCTCGCCAACTGGGAGATCACCGAAGGCGCCGAGTGGGATGCGCGCCCGCGCACTTGGCTCGAAAACTCGAGTGCGAGCGCGCTCATTGTTCAACGCGCCATCGAGGATCCGGCGTCCTATGCCTCGACGTGGCTGCGTGACGGTGGTGTCACCGACCGCGACGAGCGCTGGGCGCCCATGACGAACGCGTGGCTCGACGACTTCGCCTCCCGTAACGTCGCCGGCATCGGATTCGGCCACGTGCTCCTCACGAAGCCTCGCGACGGGGAGAAGCGTTTCGAGCATTACGCCTTCATCGAGACCACCGGCTCCGGTCCCCTAGGCCCCCGTTACGCGGAGATGCTTCGGGCACGCGCGCACCTTGCACAGCTCGACGACGCCGCCCTCGGCGAACTCGTCCTCGCGCGCGCCGACGACGTCATCGAGCGACGCCACTACACTCCCGGTGACGAGGACCCCATGGTGATCGACCTTGTCCAGGGCGGGGGTTTCGGACGTACGCTCCAGATTGACACCCACACCGCGGCCATCGTCGGCCCCCTCACCGGGGAATACCCGCTGAGCGTGTTCCTCACGGCCTACGCTTCCCTCCTCGAAGCCGCTGACCAGGCCGAACATGCCGAAGCTGCACGTGACGCAATCATGCGCACGACGCGCACCCTCGTCGAATGGGGATTTCTCCACATCGTCGAGCAGCCAAAAGCCGCGTAGTGTTACGGTACGGTTCAGGGCAAACCGCGCGGCACCATATTCCCGCCACGCACACACCGCAGTAAGGAAGTACATCGAGTGAGCGCTCGCAACCTCGTGATCGTTGAGTCCCCCGCGAAGGCAAAGACCATCGGGAAATACCTCGGGGACGATTTCACGGTCGCCGCCTCCGTGGGGCACATTCGTGACCTTCCCCTGCCCAAAGAGCTGCCCGCCGACATGAAAAAGGGGCCCTACGGTCGCTTCGCCGTCAACGTCGAAGAGGGCTTCGAGCCCTACTACGTCGTGAACCCCGACAAAAAAAAGACTGTCTCCGAGCTCAAGAAGCTCCTCAAAGAGGCCGATGCTCTCTACCTCGCCACCGATGAGGACCGCGAGGGTGAAGCGATCGCGTGGCATCTTCTCGAGGCCCTCAAGCCGAAGAAATCGCTTCCCGTGTACCGCATGGTTTTCCACGAAATCACGAAGGAAGCCATCCAGAAGGCACTCACCGAGACTCGCGAGCTCGACATGCCCCTTGTCGATGCGCAGGAAACGCGCCGCATCCTCGACCGTCTCGTGGGCTACGAACTCTCCCCTGTGCTGTGGCGCAAGGTCCGCCGCGGCACGAGCGCGGGTCGCGTCCAGTCCGTCGCAACGCGCCTCGTTGTGGAGCGCGAACGCGAGCGCATGGCCTTCACGTCCGCCTCGTACTGGGATCTGACGGGCGAGTTCATCACGTCTGAGTTGAGTGACCGCAGCGCCGATACGCCCGCGTTCACCGCGCAGTTGCGCACCCTTGATGGCCAGCGCGTCGCCACGGGACGTGACTTCACCGATACGGGCGAACTCAAGAAGAGCCTCAAGGGAAACGTCACCGTCCTGACCGAGGAAAGCGCACAACTTCTCATCGAAGCGCTCGAGGGGGCCAAGGCCACCGTCGGAAATCTCGAGTCCAAGCCTTACACGCGCCGCCCCGCCGCCCCCTTCACCACGAGCTCCCTCCAGCAGGAGGCGAGCCGCAAGCTGCGCATGGGCGCCCGCCACACGATGTCCACCGCGCAGCGGCTCTACGAAAACGGCTACATCACCTATATGCGTACCGATTCGGTCGTGCTCTCCGGTGAGGCAATTCGCGCGAGCCGCGCACAGATCCAAGAAATGTACGGCGCAGAGTACGTCCCTGATCGACCCCGCGTGTACACAAGCAAGTCGCAGGGCGCGCAAGAAGCGCACGAGGCGATTCGCCCTGCCGGTTCGAACTTCCGCACGCCCGCGCAGGTGTCGAACCAGCTAAGCGGCGACGAGTTCCGCCTGTATGAGCTCATTTGGAAGCGCACTGTGGCCTCGCAGATGGCCGACGCGAAGGGCACGACCACCTCGGTCACGCTCGACGTCGAGGGCAAGGGCCGCACCGCTCAATTCGGTGCCTCGGGCACGATCATCACATTCCGCGGTTTCCTTGCCGCCTACGAAGAGGGTCGTGACCAATCGCGCTATGCCGAGCAGGACGGCAAAGATAAGCGTCTCCCCCAGATGAAGGAAGGCCAGCAGCTGACGGCTGCCGAGTACACGCCGAACGGGCACGAGACCACTCCCCCGCCGCGCTATACCGAGGCCTCGCTCGTGCGCGCACTCGAGGAACGCGGAATTGGCCGCCCCTCCACGTATGCCGCCACGATCTCGGTGATCCAAGACCGCGGCTATGTCGAGAAGAAGGGCACGGCGCTCGTGCCGAGCTGGCTCGCCTTTAGCGTTGTGCGTCTTCTCGAGGAGCATTTCGGAAAGCTCGTGGACTACGAGTTCACGGCCGACATGGAAGCCGGCCTTGACCGCATCGCGGCGGGCAATACCGACCGCGTGCACTGGCTGAGCGACTTCTATTACGGCAAATCCGGCTCATTCGACACGCCCGTCGAGGGCGGCCTCAAGGCGACGCTCGACAACCTCGGCGAGATCGACGCGCGCGCGATCAACACCGTCTCGATCGGCAACGGTATCGACCTGCGTATGGGCCAGTACGGACCCTACATTGAGCGTGCGGTCGAGGGCTCCGATACGCCTCAGCGCGCGAATGTGCCCGCCGATCTCGCGCCGGATGAGCTCACGCTCGAGAAGGCCGAAGAGCTCATGACCCGCGCGAAGGACGACGGCCGCGTGCTTGGCCGCGATCCTGATTCGGGCTTCGAAATCCTCGCGAAGGATGGCCGCTACGGCCCCTACGTCACGGAAAACCTTGAGCTCGACGAAGAAACGAAGGCGCTTCCAAAAACGAAGCAGCCGAAGCCCCGCACCGCTTCGCTGTTCAAGGACATGGATCTCGCCACCGTCACTCTCGAGGACGCCCTGAAGCTCCTCTCGCTTCCCCGCGTCGTGGGGAAGGACGCCGAGGGGGTTGAGATCACCGCGCAAAATGGCCGCTACGGCCCGTACCTCAAGAAGGGCACGGACTCTCGTTCACTCGAGACCGAAGCGCAGCTGTTCACGATCACCGAGGAGGAAGCCCTCGCGCTCTACGCCCAGCCGAAGCGGCGCGGGCGGGCCGCCGCGAAGCCTCCCATCAAGGAGCTCGGCGTAGATCCCACGAGCGAGAAACCGATCGTGATCAAGGACGGCCGCTTCGGCATGTACATCACGGACGGCAAGACCAACGTGACGCTCCGCAAGGATGAATCGCCCGAGACGATGACGCATGAACGCGCCGTGGAGCGCCTTGCGGAGAAGCGCGCGAAGGGCCCCGCGAAGCGGAAGACGACGCGAAAGTCCAGTTCGCGCGCGAAGTCCTCGAAAAAATAGGGGTAGCCGGCGTACGGTGGTTGCATGACTGCACCACTGACGCTGCCTGCCACTACCGTCCCCGATCCGGCCGAAGCCCCGGGCCTTCGCTGGGGTGTGATCGCGCCCGGCGGGATCGCCAGGAACTTCATCGGCACGATGCATGCGGCCACCGCTTCGCGCCTCGTGGCGGTGTGCTCGCGTTCGCTCGAGCGCGCACAGGTTTTCGCGGGGGATTTTGAGTCCGACGCCGGCTGCGCCCACGCCTATGCCAACATTGACGAGTTCCTCGCCCACGAAGGGCTCGAAGCCGTCTACGTAGCCTCCCCTCACGCGCAGCATTTCGCACTTGCGAAGAAAGTGCTCGAGGCCGGCATTCCCGTCGTGATTGAAAAACCGATGACCCTCAATGCCGATCAGGCACGCGAGCTTTTCGCCCTTGGACGTGAGAAGGGCGCGTACGTGCAAGAGGCGATGTGGTCGTGCTTCATGCCGCACTACGACGTGATCCGTCAGGTGATCGAGTCGGGAGTCATCGGCGAAGTCACCGCGGTCATCGCCGATCACTGCCAGTACTTTCCGTTCGATCCCGAGCATCGGCTGTACGCACCTGAGCTTGGCGGAGGGGCGCTGCTTGACCTCGGCGTGTACCCACTCGCCTTCGCACACTGGGCTGCGGGATCGCCGAAGCAGGTGCACGCCACGGGAACCCTCACCGCAACGGGGGTCGACGAGATGGTCTCGATCTCGGGTCTCTCGGGCCGCACCGTCTACGCCGTGCAAACGGGGCTCGGTGCGCGCAGTTCGGTCGAGGCGCACGTGCTCGGCACACGCGGCAAAATCGACGTGGACTCGTGGTTTTTCGTGCCGAATTCTTTTACCGTGACCCAGTTCGAAGCGGGGGACAACGGAGAAGACGTGACCGAGCGTTTCACGTACGAGGATTCACTCCCCTACGCCCTTCCCGAGCATCCCGATGGTGGCAACTACGGCATGGCGTTCGAGATTGCAGAGGCCGCACGCAACATTCGCGCGGGAAAGCTCGAATCGCAGCGCTGGGGCGAGCGCGACACCCTCGCTGTTCTCGAAGTGATGGATCGCGTGCGTGAGATTGTTGGCGTGCGCTATCCAGGAGAAGAGAACTAAGGGGCGCATTCATGCGCACCTGAGACAATGGGGCCATGTCGAGCATCGATCCCACAGCACCGCGCACGCCTCTCACTCCCGCCACGGCTTCGCCTTCGCCCACGGGCCTTTTCGTGACGTTCGAGGGTGGCGATGGAGGCGGCAAGAGCACGCAAATTCCGCTGCTCGAAAAATGGCTTCGCAGCGAAAGCTCCCCTTTCGCGGGGGCCGAGGTCACCGTGACGAAGGAGCCGGGCGGTAGTCCGCTCGGCGCCCAGATCAGGGAGCTGATCCTCCACTCCGATCACGTTTCTGACCGCTGCGAGGCTTTGCTTTACGCTGCCGATCGCGCTCATCACGTCGAGACCGTCGTGCGGCCAGCCCTCGAATCAGGCGGGATCGTCGTCGGCGACCGCTACCTCGATTCCTCCGTCGCGTATCAGGGGGCGGGTCGAGCGCTCGACCCGAGCGATGTGTATGAGCTCTCCATGTGGGCTACCCAGGGTCTCCTCCCCCATGTCACGTTCCTCCTCGACATCACCCCCGAGGCTCTCGCCGAACGCCGCGAGAAAGCCTCGCTCGATCGCCTCGAGCGCGAGGGCATCGAGTTCCACGAGGCCGTACGTGCCGCCTTCCTCGATCTCGCACGCCGCGACCACGAGCGGTGGATCGTGATCGACGCTTCGCGGTCGATCGACGACGTCCACGTCGAGATCACGCAACGCCTCGCGGACTGGGTTCGCGTCAATGCCCATACCCTCACCGGAGCGGCCGAGCATCCCGTCGAGGGCACTACCGAACCGGATTCGCTCCTGTGAGCGTCTACGACACGGTCGTGGGCCAAGCAGCCGCGGTCGCGCAGCTGTCACGTGCGGCCTCGCCCGAAGGCTCTCTCGCCCAGGCGTGGCTCATCGCGGGCCCGCCCGGTTCCGGTCGCTCGAGCATCGCGCGTGCCTTCGCCGCGAGCCTCTTGTGCGACAACCCCGTGAGCGGCCAGGGCTGCGGCGAGTGCCAGCCGTGCCGCACCGTCCTCGCGGGCAGCCACGGCGACATTACGGTCGTGCGCACCGAGACGCTCACGATCTCGAAGAATGAGGTCCGTGAGCTCGTGGCGACCGCGCAACGCGCGCCCTCTTCGGGCCGCCACCGCGTGCTCATCATTGAGGATGCCGACCGCATGAGCCCCGGTACGTTCAACGTGCTCCTCAAGGCCATCGAGGAACCGCCCCCGCGAACCGTATGGATGCTGTGCGTACCCTCGCCCCAGGACCTCGCGCAGACGATCCGTTCGCGCTGCCGCGTCGTCAACCTCCAAGTGCCTCCGCCCGAAGCCGTCGCCGCGCTCCTCATCGACCGTGATGGGATTTCACCCGAACTTGCGCACCGAGCCGCCGCGAGCGCCCAGGGTCACATCGGGATCGCCCGCCGCTACGGTCTGAACCCCGATTCTCTTGCCGAGCGCGAGGATTCGGCGCGGAAGCTTCTTGCACTCACCAGCGTCGGCCACGCCATCGCCTTCGCGAAAACGCTCATCGAACGCGCCGAATCCGAGGCGCACGCCGAAGCGGACGAGGCGAGTTCGCGCGAACGCGAAGCGTTTATGCGCGGTGCTGGAATCGAACCTGGCGGGCGCATCCCGCCAGCTCTTCGCGCCCAGGTCAAGGCCCTCGACGACGAAGCGAAGCGGCGCGCAACCCGGCTTGTCCGTGACGTCATCGACCGCTATCTGCTTGACATCCACTCGGTGCTTCGGGACGTGCTCGCGCTTCAGCTTGAAACTGACGCGCCACTCGTCAATCCCGGCATTGAGCGCGAGCTGAGCGAGCGCACGCGCGTGCACTCGCCGGAGACGACTCTCGCGCTCCTCGATGCCGTGGGCACGGCACGCGAGCGGGTCGG